>NZ_BDMN01000181.1 GCF_002189065.1 Bathymodiolus platifrons methanotrophic gill symbiont | reverse complement strand
CGTGCGGGCTCTTAACCGAAGGGGGTAATGGCTTAAGCTAATGCCATTGGAGGGGTCGGGGGATGGCTGATAGATAAAGCTGCCATCAGGTAAAGCATGCAGAGTGCCATGCTGTGGCTGGGTAGCTATAATTACTTTTAGTACATCCCCGTCCGGATCACTATCATTGGCTTGCAGTCCATTAGCAGCGCTTACCTGTAATGCTGTGTTACTGGCAATCGTATAACTATCGTCGACTGCTACAGGTGCCTGGTTGGTATCATTAACTTTGATTGTCACACTGACTATATTACTACTCAACTTGCCGTCACTGCTCTGGTAGCTAAAACTATCTGACCCAACATAATTAGTATTTGGCGTATATTTAAAGCTACCGTCTTTTTCCATGTGTAATGTACCGTGTTGAGTTTGAGTCAACAGGATGGCGGTCATTAAGTTCGCTTCTGGGTCGCTATCATTACTCAACACGCCCTGTAAGCTATCAACCTGCAGGACAGTATTTTGCGCGATACTGTAGCTATTGCTTTGAGCAACGGGAGCGTGATTAACATGATGTACATTCAATGTAACCGTCGCCACAACACTACTTAACTTGCCGTCGTAAGCCATATAGGTATAACTATCAACGCCTTCAAAGTCGAAGTCGGGTGTGTAAGTGAATCCACCATCATTATTCTGATGCAGTAAGCCATGAGCTGGTTGGCCTAGATTCAAAACAAACAGCTGATCGCCATCAGCATCCAGGTCATTGTTCAGCAGACCTTTTGCAGGCACTGTTAAAACGCTGTTCTGTGGCAAATTATATACATCATTTCCGGCTAGTGGGGGTTGGTTAACATGCGTTACTGTTATTTTAACGGTAACCGGGCCACTGTCCACGGTGCCATCATTGACTATATAGGTAAAACTATCGGGGCCGCTGTATCCGGAATCAGGTTTATAGGTAAATGAACCATCCAACACCATTTGCAGGGTACCATGACTTACGCTAGTGTGGATATTAGTCACTAGCAGGGTATCTCCATCGATATCCAGATCATTGGCTAGCAGTCCGTTAGCCGTTGTTACTGTTAAAAGACCGTCCTGCGCTATGGTATAGGCATCAGTATTCGGTAGTGTGGGATGGTTAACATGGTTTACTGTAATGGTAACCGTTACTTCATTACTATCTAACGCACCATCAGTTACTTTATAAGCTGAAGTTTCCCAATAATTATTTATGGTAAAATTGAAACTATTTTGAAACTATGCTACAACTATATGAAAAAAATAGTCTTTTCATTCGTTTCAAATGCTATTGCCTAAGGGGAATTAAGTAGGGGTTTGCTATAAACATGGCAAAACCACCTAAAATAAACCTCGATACACCAGCATTGTGTATTTCAGCTACTCAATAATTGGGAAACTTCAGTTTATAAGTAAAGCTGTCTGTACCAAAAAATCCAACAGCTGGTTTATAGGTAAAACTGCCAGCAAGACTTAGTTGTAAAGCACCATTAGTTACTGATGACACTATACTGCTGACGCGCAAGTTATTGCCATCCACATCATGGTCATTGGCCAGCAGTCCCTTAGCCACTGTCACTTTCAGGAAGCCGTCTTGTCCGATTGAATAAGCATCATCACTTGCCACAGGAGCATCATTCACTGTATGCACGTTGATGGTAACGGGTATTACTGAGCTGAATGACTGTCCATCAGAGGCAATATAGGTAAAGCTGTCCGAGCCGTTATAATCCTGATCGGGGGTATAAACTCTCCATGCAAGCCGGGAGACAGGCTGCCGTGTGCAGGAAGCGTATACGCAGTCGCCGTTAAAATATCATGATCCAGATCAAGGTCATTCGCCAGTAATCCTGTTGTCGCAGTTGCTATTACTTTAAGGGCTGTATCTTCCTGCGTCTTGTAGCTATCAGCAACGCCAAGAGGCGGTTTATTCACATGATTAACGGTGATATTGACGATAGCAAAAGTAGGGCTATCAAGCTTGCCAACGTTAACTCTGTAGGTGAAGAAATCCGCCCCTGAAAAATTAAAATTCGGTTGATAGCTAAACGTACCATCCAGCTTAATCTGTATTATTCCATTGACTGGTGAGTCAACCAGAAGTGCTAATAATGAATCGCCATCGGGATCACTATCATTAAGTAGCAAGCCTTTTGCTAAAGGTACTGTGAGCAAGGTATCTTCAGCGACAGAATAAGCGTCTCCAACTGCAACTGGTCCATCATTGACCGCATCTACAGTTAAGGTAACAGTGACTGGTGTACTATCAAGCGCTCCATCGTTTACAGTATAGGTAAAGCTGTCAGTGCCATTGAAATTGTTTTTTGGTGTGTAATCGAAACTACCGTCAGTCTTTAAATGCAGCGTGCCATTAGCAACATTGTTGCCTAGCTTAACGGTTAATATATTGTGTTCAGGGTCAGAATCATTGTGCAGTAGCCCATGCGCGACATCAATGCTTAAACCCGTATCTTCATGTACGCTGTAGGCATCTGGTAGCGCCTTTGGTGGATCGTTAACCGCTGAAACATGGATAAATACCTGTACAGGCGCACTATCAAGCTGTCCATCATTTGCAGTATAGGTAAAGCTGTCATCACCATTAAAATTTGGGTTGGGCGTGTATTCTAAACTACCATCGGGGTTAAGCAGCAGTGTTCCGTTAGCTGGATGAGAAAATGTTCTAACATGAACAGGATTGCCATCAGGGGCAGTGTCGTTACGCAACACACCTAATGCAGCATTAAATTTTAATGTGGTATCTTCTTGTGTGCCATAGCTATCTGGTAGAGCAACAGGTGCATCGTTGACAGCTGCGACCGCGATATCGACCGTTACCGTATTACTGTCGGTATGCCCGTCATTGGCTTTATAGGTAAAACTATCCGGACCATTGTAGTTAGCATCCGGAGTAAATGTCAGACTACCATCCAGATTTAAAGTCACCGAGCCATGACCCGGATCCGTGACCTTGGTGGCAAGCAAAGTATCATGCACATCCGGGTCGGTATCGTTATGCAAAACACCATTGGCTACGCTAACGATAAGCGGGATGTCTTCATGGGTAATGTGGGCGTCTGGATGCGCAACCGGTGGATGATTGATGTGATTTACCGTGATAGTAACCGTCACGATATTGCTGTCAAAAGTACCATCATTAGCATGATAGGTAAACGTATCTGTTCCCGAGAAAAACGGGGTTGGGGTGTAGTCAAAACTACCGTCAGGATTCAGGGTAAGCACACCATTACTGACATCGGCATCCAGCACTGCAGTTAAAGGATCATTATTGGCGTCATGGTCGTTTGCTAAAACACCACTGACAGGTACAGTCAATGAACCATCTTCAGAGACTGAGTAACTGTCCGGGGTGGCTGATGCGACTAGTGATACCTGTACCGTTATTTCCTGATCCGCAGTTCCACCCTTGCCATCATCAACCTGTACAGTTACTTGGTAATGATTATCGCTATTCGCATCGGTAGGTGAATAGTAGTCTGGAGGGTTTATAAACGTCAAAACACCGCTCGACGCGTCAATAGTAAACTTAGATACATCGGCACCACCATTCAATCGATAAGTCAGCGTATCATTATCAATATCAGTCGCAGTGACCGTAGTAACCGTACCCGTATGACCATCAAAGACCGGGATTGATGCAGTAGAGCCACCACCATTTGAAGTAATGACCGGGCTGTGGTACTCATGGCATCCTTAATCTGATCCTTTGTAAGAGCGTCTCGCCAGATCTTAACATTGTACACCGTGCCCGAGTTAGTAGCCTCATTTGAGGTTGCTGTGTCGTCGAAGAAGAAACCCAGCCGGGTCTTGCCGTTTTGAATAAAGGGTAATGCTTGCCCAGCCGTATCAATAAATGTGAATTCTTGGAATACATCACCTGCGCTATTGACGATATAGGCAGTAAATTTCTTAGTTCCACCATCCCTGGTAACTACAAGGTCATAGGTGGTGTTTGCACTATATCTATTTGTTCCCTCAGCAGCCGTTATTGGGTAAAACTTGATAAGATGCTCTTTGAAGTAAAATCCGTCGTCCGTCAGCATATTGTTGAAATCGATAATCTTCTCCCACCCGGCTTCGATTGTGCCATACTCGAAACGAACCCCAATGCTGTAACTAGAACTGATGTCCTCATCGACATCGATCCTGAATCCCCCGCCTCGGACACATCCGTCCGAGGCCCAATGCCAGGAATCGCCAGTAAAGCTCGAAGAGGAGTTGCAGTGATTATTTGCATCTTTGCTGGTACCAAAGGGTGTCAAAGTGCTACCTGGCTGGATAGGATTTAGATTACCCTCAAAGCGATACTCCGCCAGCAAATCTACCGCAAACGCGGGCTTTGCGCCGATAAGAATAGCGATTAGGCTAAATAGCAAAACTTTACTCAGGATTTGAGAATGATTTAATTTCATTTTTCTAGTGCAGCACCTATTTAGGTTTGAAGGATAGGGGGTTTTATAGACTACTGATTTAAAATATAAATTATAGTTATCTATTAATCCGTCCAAAAAAGGTGCGGCACTAGCAGAGATTTGTTTTATTAAAGGCATTAGTCGCTCCTTTGGACTGTATGTTTGACTTAAATAACCCGGGAAATAATCAGATATTGCACAAGTTATTCGATTAACTAACGCAAATATTCGTTAAAATTTATATGGTTTGCATTCTATTATGTAAGACTAAATAACACAACGCTTATACTGTGTTATAGCTCACAATATCAGTGTGAATTTTGGGGTCAAATTTTGGGGTCAAGTCTTTCCAAGCCATATAAATTGGTGAAAAACATGTGGCGCGGATAGACTCCATTTCTGCACACTAGCAGCATCAGCAAGCAATTAACATTTGTAAATAGACATCTTCACTTGAAAATCAAGAAAAAAAACTGAACATTCACCTTAACATTTCAATATGGGGAATTCCATCTTCCTTATAGGGCTTAGAAACAGTTTTAAAGCCAAATTTTGAGTAAAACTGTTCCAGGTGCTGCTGAGCAGAGATTCGAATTGCTGTATTTGGATATTCTTTAGCAATATGCCCGATTGCTTCCGCAGTAAGTTTTTTACCTAACCCTGCTTTACGAAATTCCGGCATAACAAGGACTCTACCTATGGATGGCTCTGAAAACTTCTTGCCAGGAAAAACAACACGCAAATAGGCTGCACATTTCTTCTTACCTGCACCACCCCGCCAAGCAATTAAGGAATAAGCACGAAACAACTTCCCGATATTAATTATTCTTGAGGAATTGCACGGTAATTCCATTTTGGTAAATGTGTATCAAATACAATCGGCATTATTTCTTTGAAGTCAGCGGCATATTTTCGTCCTGTCTCGTATATTTTGTCGAGTATGTGAACAATTGTTGTTAGTCCTTTTGACGTTGATGTTCTAGAAATCAATGTTTTAACTGTTTCAACCGAGTCAAATACAACACCTTCACAAGCCCGAGTCACATGCGGAAAAAAACGATGTTCAATGGGGTTATACTTGGAGGTATAAGGAGGATAGTGGGCAATCCTAATTTCCAATCCAAGTGCATTCGCAGTCTTTTGTAAATCTTCTTTAAAAATGTAGTGCCGTGAGCTGTTACTCCCTCCACCATCGCAAAGGATCAACAATGATTTTGCTTTAGGATAATGAATAATACCCTCGTTTACCCACCATTGAAATAAGCTATCACAGGCAAATTCACTGGTATCATGACTCGTTCCAAGCGTGATATATCCTGTGTTTCGTTTGAGGTCATAAAACCCATGAGGAATAACACTGCCTGTTGCAGAGCTAGGGAAATCATGATCATTCGTTTGAATGGCTGCTTGTGTATAGAGCGATCCATTACGATAAAAAGTACCCAATAACTCTTTCTTTTTGGTATCCATACTAATAACAGGGTTTCCCGCATCCAGGTAGTCCTGCTTCAATTGGGTAATATTTTCAAATTGAGCATTGCGGTCAGGATGACCACCCATCGTAATGTTTTTCTGGGCTTTGCGCTTAACATATTCATGTTTTTTTAATAAATATCGAACGATATTACGACTGACAGAATAACCCTTTTTTAATAATTCACTGACGATTTCACGCGGCTTTAGATAAGTCCACCTAATAGATGAATTCATTGGATTGCCTGCTGTATGCTGTTGAAGAATATCTAAAAAGTCTTGATCTATTCCACTGTATTCAGGGGTAGAGGTCTTTTTTTTCGACCGCCTCCAGGTTGTCTGATTCCTGTTATATCCAGTTCTAATTCGGTGAGTTCTTTTTTTCCTTGGCGGATAGTTTTTGGGTCACACTCTAATAAAGCTGAAATATAGTTAACGCCACCATGAGATAATTTTTCACTTTCAATGGCGGCATACCGTCGCTTATTTTTTTCACAAAGTGAGTCATAAAATTTCTTCATCGACTTTTCGATATTTTTTTTATAAGGAAATGACATAAGACAACCACTGAGTAATAAATTAAGATAACCTTAATTTAGGGGAGATATTTCATTATTCAAGCTTGGCTGCTTCAGGATGTTATTTCGTGCACATTCCTAAGTGCCATGAGACTTGATCCAGGTCATCAGCATCCTGATAGGCACAATTTTGCTCAACGACAAAGATAGCCTGACGTATTTTTAAGATCTCATATAGTTCATGTAAGGAAAGCTCATCAAATGAAGCCCACTGCCATTTTATCATTGTCATTTACCCATCGAATGCAATACCTTACTTACGATATTCAAGCGCCCTTCTCAAAAACCTGATAAGTGACGTTGCGCTAGGTAATTACCATAGTTTACACTATCAGATAAGGGAAATGGAAAAATTAAATCATCCAAAATTAGACGACTAATTCAACGCGGAACAAGCTTTGTGTAGGGTATGCATCGCATACCTATAGGCTTTCAGGTAAATAATTTCTATACATTCTGGGCAGTCAGAAAGATTATTGAATCTAGCTTATTAACGTTTAAAAATTGGACGGTTATTTATTTCCGTCTCCCTAACCTGAACTCGCGGTAGTTACTTGATACTATTTTATCCCTCGTCATTCCGGCAGAGCCTGCCCCAAGCGAAGGCTGGGGAAGCCGGAATCCAGTCACATGGATGTGAACGATGCCATCCATGGCACTGGATACCCGCTTCCCTGCGGGTATGACGGGTGATTGGTACATTATGGTCTCACTATATTATCTTGATAATTTCCATAAGGCTTTGATTTTATTATGCTGAGATCAGGTGTTCTGACCATCACATACAAAACACCAAATTTTAGGTTCTAAGTTCGATATTCATATTTTTCTTGCCATTGCTTTGTGCTATGAGCAACATGATTAGTATGCAGGAACCAGGCGCGCCATGCTACCTCACAACATTCTGGGACTCCTGTCACCAACATTCATTCGCCTACGCAGCGAATGGGAGATGCCCTGGTCGCCCTGCGTCCGTCTCAACTACGCACAAAACCCTGCTCCGTTAAGACTACCTCAAATGGCTGGACGGCTATTCGGAATGCAATTCTTGCCTCCCTCGCGCGCTACTAGCGCACTTCGGATCAGCGAATTGCCCTGTCGCCTACCAGGGACTAAAAATCATCACTCCGCTTAGGCTCCGTTTCCCTGATTTTAAGCGAAGGAAAATACTTAACTCCTAAAAAGAAGAAGCAGGAAATACTGGGTGGAAAGGTTTTTCTGCCAGAACCACCCAGTAAAACATCCAGTTATTAGCTGTTAATACGCTTAGTAATACGTTGATAAGCTTCTGTTAACTCTTCGCCAACAACTTTAGCGGCACTAATAAATTCGTCTGTGGTTTCTACTGAATCATCAGCAATTTCACCTGCTTTTTGCTTGATTTGTCCCCACGTTTTTTCAGCACCCTCAAATTCCTCTTTGACTTCCATCGAAGCTAAATGTAACTTTAATTGAGCTTCATCACGCTCAGCAGTTAATTTTGCCATTAAATTATCAAATTCCTGTTTCATTTTTATCCCCTAGCATTAGTGTTGAATACTATATTAAATTACTTTTCAGGTAAAAAAGCTAATAATTTTTTAACAAATACATCAATTCTAGCTTTTCTATCTGCCAGTGGGATCTCTTCCAAAACAGCTAATGCCTGCCCTGCTGTACGCCAAACCAGCTGACCTGTTTCCGGGTTAAGCACATCAAATATTAAAGTGCCTTTTTCATAACGATTCTTATCTACACTATGCACCATTAAGCCTGGCACTAAACCATATCGGCTAGCTATTTCTTTATCTCCTAGCGTTGAGGCCAAGGCTGCAATAAAGCTAATATTTAAATCCGCATGTTCCGCTTCAGCAGTATGCCTATAGCCTTTGTTGTTCAGCTCTTGCTCGATACTCTGCTTTAACAATTCCCACATATCAACATTACTAATTAGCCCTTTTTGCGAATGACGCATAAAGCCATCTGACCATTGGTACGTCGCATTTTCAGGAATCAATAATTTAGAATGATGCACGGTTATAAATGCAACTGGCATGCTTTCCTGCTGCACAAGCTGAGTCGCCGAACAGGAAACCAGTAACATGACCATTAATGGATATTTAATGAATACAGATCTCAGAGTTAAACAGATTTTTCTATACATAAGGCTTAATAGAGCCGTTTTGGCTCTATGTGAAATACAGTGGGTAGTCGAATTTTAACTTACCACAAAGAAAGTAAATCATATTGATAAAATTATTAATATTACGATAACCTCTTGCTCGTCGTTTGGCCAGTTGGACCTTGCTATTAATTCCCTCAAGAATTCCATTTGTAATCTTCGTTTCAACGAAATGAATAATGCCAGACCAATGGCTCCGAACGGTCTTTACAAACTTCATAAATGCTGAGATTTTAGATTTTTCTACTTCTTCACACCACTGCTTTAGAAAGGCTTCAGCCGATACTTTATCGGGCATTGACCATAAGTCATTAAAAAGCTCTTTCAATCGATATGCCTGCCCTAACGTAGGATATAGGTCAATCATTTCAGCTAATGAAACTTCTTGTTTATTGGTTAAGTTTTCTCGGTTCCTTAAAAAAGTATATTTGTGTCCTTTGAGTGCATCATGCTCTTTACGCTCACTAATCCTGACTTGATTCATTGCTTCATTTAATAATTTGACAACATGAAACCGATCGAAGGTTATCTCTGCTGATGGAAAAGCCTCTGCGGCTCCAGCAATGAAGGATGGCGATAGATCCCTACTTATTTGTTCAATTTGTTCTTTCTCTACCCCTTTGTTTTCAAGGTGTTCCTGAAGGTTATGCAAAGTGGCTTTACCTTTACCCTCAGTGACAAAAATAACACGAGACTCGTCTAAATCGACACCTAAAGTGACATATTTGTGACCTTTTTTTGAGGAGGTTTCATCTATACCAAGTTGAGTAATGGATGAAACATCATCCGCTATTTTAGCTTTGCCGATCCAGTGATTAAAGATCGTCCAGATTCGCTGTGGATTCACCTTTAACATTTCAGCAACCCGATTGACGGGCATTTCTCTTTCAATCAGTGCCAATGCCATGGCTTCAAATAGCAGAGTGAAACCACTGCCGGGGCGAGCCCAAGGGACTTCTACAGTACGAACTTTCCCGTCCGTTGTTGTGATGCGAGGAACAGAGCAATGTAGATAGCAAGAATGCTCAAAGAAGCTCAAGTGTTGCCATTGCCGATCGACTGTATCATGCACTGGGCAGAGAACCCCCGATTCATCAGCAAAACGGGCGCCTGGTTCAAAACCTATCTGCAAATGAAGTTCATTCTGTTCTAAAATATTGTCGTTTGAAAAGATAATTTCTTCCACTTTCCAAGGCGATTGTAAGCCTAAAGCCATACTAAATAAAGATTCACTATTCATGGTATTATTATCGCACTACCCACTAGGATTCACATAGAGAGCATCACTCATTAAGTGAATGTGCACAACACACTTGAGCACAATGGGGCGCGAATCCTGAGACGGCCTTTATTAAGCTGCAGGCTAAAGAGGCTGTGAAAGTATGTGCTTTTAGCCTCCCCCCTTGAGAAGGGGGGATCGTATAAAAACATATATCAAACCTCCCCTAACCCCTCCTTAACTAAGGAGGGGAATTATGTTAAATACTTTCACAGTATCTAAAGACACTGCGCATCATAAAATGATATAAAAGTTATTTCATGCTCGTACCTAAGTACATGCGAACTATATTCCGCTACATTACCCGCGTTCTTCTGAACATTGAATTACAATGAAATTCACCGCTAACGACCTACTTATTTTACACCAGGCAGCTGATGTATTAGAAAACCCGAGTTTTAGTTCAAGAGTCACTAAAACCGTGGGCGGTGCTGTAGAAAAAACCATTGCCATTTTACCTGCGCAAGTCTCTCTTTCCTTAAATGATATAACCCGAACAGCCCTGGAAAAATCATTAGAAGGCGCTATTTTCACCTTAAACTCGCGTAAAAGTAGCATTCCTTTCAATAAAACACATAAATTCTTTGCCGGCTTAAGTGGTGCTATTGGCGGCGCTTTTGGTTTAACAGCCATTACCATCGAGCTTCCTATATCAACGACTATTATGTTGCGCTCCATTGCTGATATTGCCCGTTTTTATGGCGAAAACCTAAGTCATAGCAATACCAAAATGGCCTGTCTGGAAGTTTTTGCTTTAAGCGACACTACCCGGCATGGCTCTGAAACAGGTTACTATGCCATTCGTTCAATACTTGCCAAAGGGCTCACTGATGCAAGCACACAGTTAGGCAAACCAGCACTAACTAAAGAAGGTGCATCCATTGTAAATAAAGCCCTCAATCAAATTGCCGCACGTTTTAGTATCCCCGTTTCTGAAAAAATAGCCGCACAATCCATTCCAGTCCTTGGTGCTATTGGTGGCGCCACGATCAACTTTTTATTTATCAGTTACTTTCAAGATCTGGCTCATGCCCACTTCTCTTTACGCCGCCTGGAACGCAACTACACACCAGAACTGGTAAAGTTGAATTACCAAAAACACCTTGCAGAACTCCCCCTCTTAGTAAGATAGTACACATAGGGGCAACCTAAAAAGCCCCTACTCTTTTTTGTTTATTTTCGGTTTCCAGAGTTTTTCAATAATCTTAGGATATATACAGCAAAATTCTTATTAAAAATAATGCTTTTGTAGTATCATAATTAACCCCATAAAGACTTTGCCAGCCAAAAAAATGCAGATAGGCCCCTATCAATTACAGAATAATCTTATCTTAGCGCCCATGGCAGGCATTACTGACCGCCCATTCAGAAATTTATGCAAACA
>NZ_BDMN01000180.1 GCF_002189065.1 Bathymodiolus platifrons methanotrophic gill symbiont | reverse complement strand
CAAACTCCACGCGGCGCTAATGCCAGCGCACTACTTTACAGTCTTGTGCAGACAGCGGTAGCCAATAACCTAGAGCCTTTTGATTACTTAAAGTATTTACTCACCGCACTACCCAAGCTTGGTAGGCACTATAAGCCAGAGGCATTGGATCAGTTTTTACCCTGGAACCTGACTGAAAAAATCAAGCCTTTAAAGTAAGTGGCGTAGCTTGTCTAGGTGGGAAGAATCGACGCTTACGCAGAACTCCCCCTCTTAGTAAGATAGTACACATAGGGGCAACCTAAAAAGCCCCTACTCTTTTTGTTTATTTTCGGTTTCCAGAGTTTTTCAATAATCTTAGGATATATACAGCAAAATTCTTATTAAAAATAATGCTTTTGTAGTATCATAATTAACCCCATAAAGACTTTGCCAGCCAAAAAAATGCAGATAGGCCCCTATCAATTACAGAATAATCTTATCTTGGCGCCCATGGCAGGCATTACTGACCGCCCATTCAGAAATTTATGCAAACACAATGGTGCGGGACTTGCGTTCTCGGAAATGGTCGCATCTAATCCTGCTTTACGCAAGCATAGACGTACTTTACTCAAAGCCGATCATACGGGGGAAACAGGACTACGCGCTGTACAAATTCTAGGCACCAATCCCGAACAAATGGCTGAAGCTGCACAATTTAATGCGCAACGCGGTGCACAGATCATTGATATTAATATGGGTTGCCCGGCTAAAAAAGTCTGTTCAGTAGCCGCAGGCTCAGCATTATTGCGCGATGAAGATTTGGTAAAAAAAATTCTGCAAAAGGTAGTTAAGTCCGTTAATATTCCAGTTACCTTAAAAATTCGCACCGGCTGGGATAAAAATAGCCGCAATGCCGTAAAAATTGCCCAATTAGCAGAACAATCTGGCATCGCCGCCTTGACTGTACATGGCCGAACTCGCGCCTGTGCTTTTAAAGGAGCTGCAGAATATCAGACGATCAAAAAAGTAAAACAATCAGTCTCCATTCCTGTGATTGCCAATGGCGATATAACCTCCGTAGAAAAAGCCAGATACGTGCTAGATTATACAGCCGCTGATGCCATTATGATTGGACGCGCTGCACAAGGCCGCCCCTGGTTTTTTAGTGAAATTCTGCATTACTTACAAACAGGCGAACAAACACCCCAGGCCAATGTAGCTAAAATAAAAAGCACCTTACAAGAACACATGGAAGAACTGTATCTATTTTATGGCGCCTTGAATGGTGTCAGAATAGCACGCAAGCATATCGGCTGGTATTTCGATCATTTAGGATCCCTACCGCCCGCACACAAGAAAGAAATTTACCAGACAGATTCTCCAGACATACAGCTATCTCTCGTTACCTCTGCGTTTGACCTTTTTGATAAATCTCTACCCCCTAAACATGCAGACTACGCATTCAAGTATTAATACAATGTCTATTGCTAATAATCTCTCTGCCCCTTTATCTGAACAGGTAAAGAAATCAGTTAACCATTATCTAGCTCAACTCGATGGCTACCAGACAACTGGTCTGCATGCAATGGTACTCGCTGAAGTTGAAAAACCGCTACTTCAAGCAACGCTTCAATATTCAGGCTATAACCAGACCAAAGCAGCTCAGATTCTTGGTATTAGTCGCAGTACTTTACGTAAAAAGCTAGACCAATACAGCATATCCTAACCTCCATTATCCTTAGAGATTTTCATGAAAAAAAAAGTTAATCGCGCCTTAATCAGCGTTTCTAACAAATCCGGCATTGTTGATTTTTGCCGCGAACTAGACCAGTTGGGCGTAGAACTCTTATCAACCGGCGGAACAGCTAAATTGTTAGCCGAAAATAATGTTAATGTGACCGAGCTTTCTGATTACACAGGGTTCCCTGAAATGATGGATGGTCGGGTTAAAACTTTACACCCAAAAATTCACGGCGGCATTCTGGGGCGACGTGGCATTGATGATCAAGTTATGGCAGATAGTGGTATCAAGGCAATTGATATGGTAGTTGTCAATCTCTACCCTTTTGAAGAAACTGTTGCTCGACCTGACTGCGATTTAGCGACAGCTATAGAAAATATTGATATTGGCGGACCAACCATGATTCGTGCGGCGGCTAAAAATCATGAAGATGTTGCCATTATAGTTGATCCAGATGATTATGAATTAGTGCTAAATGAACTACTTAACAATGAAAATCAGCTAGCCCATCAAACACGATTCAACCTTGCCCTAAAGAGTTTCGAACACACAGCTAATTACGATACAGCTATTTCACTTTACTTAGCTAAAGTAAACCAGCTGACCTTTCCTGAAACACTGAACCTACAATTTAATAAAATCCAAAGTATGCGTTATGGTGAAAACCCTCATCAAAATGCAGCTTTCTACAAGGAAAAAGCATCAACATCGGGAACCATTGCCGCTGCTAAACAGCTACAAGGCAAAGAACTTTCCTATAACAATATCGCTGATACTGATGCAGCATTAGAATGCGTAAAACCCTTTGAAGAAAAACCTACCTGCGTTATCGTCAAGCACGCTAACCCTTGTGGCGTAGCTCAAGCTGACTCTATTCTTGATGCCTATGACCTGGCTTATGCGACAGACCCAACCTCATCTTTCGGTGGTATTATCGCCTTTAACCGCGAGCTAGACGAAGAAACTGCCGCTGAGATTATCAAGCGACAATTTGTTGAAGTCATTATTGCACCAACCATTAGCTCGAAAGCACAAACAGTTCTAGCTGAAAAACAAAATGTACGTGTACTGGAATGCGGACTGTGGAATAGCGGCAATGAGCCTAGCCTTGATTATAAAAGGGTCTCAGGTGGCCTGTTAGTACAAGATAAGGATTACGGCATGATCAGTGCAGCTGAAGTCAAAGTCGTCAGCAAACGCACGCCAACCGAACAAGAATTAGCCGATTTATTATTCGCCTGGAAAGTTGCTAAATTTGTTAAATCTAATGCCATCGTCTATTGTAAAGACGGACGCACAATCGGTGTCGGCGCAGGACAAATGTCGCGTGTTTATTCCGCTAGAATTGCGGGAATCAAAGCAGCAGACGAAGGCTTAACAGTACCTGGCTCAGTGATGGCATCAGATGCGTTCTTCCCATTCAGAGATGGTCTGGATGCAGCCGCAGAAGCGGGCATTACCGCCGTTATACAACCAGGTGGTTCGATGCGAGATAATGAAGTGATTGCAGCAGCAGACGAACATAATATCGCCATGGTATTTACTGGCATGCGCCATTTTAAACACTAATTTTTTAAAAACAATCATGTAGGCCGCGGCTTTAGCCCGCCTTTTTAATCTATCTCGACTATAAAGCGGGCTAAAGCCACGCCCTACATGATGAAATCCTTATATTAAAACCTCGCATCTCTTTATGAAAATTCTTATTGTCGGTAGTGGCGGTCGTGAACATGCCCTTGCCTGGAAAGCCAGCCAATCAGCCAGAGTAAAAACTGTTTACGTTGCCCCCGGCAATGCAGGAACAGCGCTAGAAGATAAGCTGACTAATATCGATCTCGCAGTAGAAGATATCGCTGGTTTGCTGAATTTTGCACAACAGGAAAATATAGACCTGACTATCATCGGCCCTGAAGTACCTTTGGTCGCCGGCATAGTCGACGTTTTTCAGGCTGCAGGCTTGAACTGCTTTGGTCCAAGTGCAAAAGCAGCTCAATTAGAAGGCTCGAAAAAATTCTGTAAAGATTTTATGGCACGGCATAATATACCCACAGCCGAGTACCAGACCTTTACTGATCAAAAAGCTGCCATCGATTATATCCAACAAAAAGGCGCCCCTATCGTCGTCAAAGCCGATGGCCTGGCTGCAGGTAAAGGCGTTATTGTTGCCCAGACTGAAGCTGAGGCCATTGCTGCCGTTGAAGATATGCTTTCGGGCAATAGCTTTGGAGCAGCCGGTAGCCGCGTAGTTATCGAAGAATTTTTGACTGGTGAAGAGGCGAGCTTTATCGTTATTGCTGATGGAAAGCAGGCACTACCCATGGCTAGCTCACAAGACCATAAAGCACGCGATAATGGCGACAAAGGCCCTAATACGGGCGGCATGGGTGCCTACTCCCCTGCTCCAATTGTTACTGATGAAATTCATCAACGGGTAATGGATGAAGTCATTAACCCTACTTTAAAAGGCATGGCTGATGATGGCATGCCCTATACTGGGTTTTTATATGCGGGCTTAATGATCAAGCCTAATGGTGAGCTAAAAGTTTTAGAATATAACTGCCGTTTTGGTGACCCGGAAACGCAACCTATTATGATGCGTTTACAAAGTGATTTAGTCAGCTTATGTGAAGCAGCATTGACTCAGGATTTAGCCAATATCACTACCGAATGGGATAAACGTAGTGCACTAGGAGTTGTTTTAGCCGCTGGTGGATACCCTGATAGCTACCCTAAAGGTGATATAATTAATGGCTTACCGGATATTGAAACAAGTGACAGTAAAGTATTTCATGCCGGCACCCGCTTAGTTGATGGGAAGGTAGTTACCGCCGGCGGCCGGGTTTTATGTGCTTGCGCTCTGGGCGACGATATTAAACAGGCACAGGAAAAAGCCTACCAACTCACTCAAAAAATCAGCTGGGATAAAGTTTATTATCGTACCGATATAGGCTTTAAAGCCCTTAAATAATTTTGTGTAGGGCGCGGCTTTAGCCCGCCTTTATTTAGCCATTTTAATTTGCGGACTAAAGAGACTGTGAAAGTATTCAACAACTGAAGTTTCCCAATAATTATTTATGGTAAAATTGAAACTATGCTACAACTATATGAAAAAAATAGTCTTTTCATTCGTTTCAAATGCTATTGCCTAAGGGGAATTAAGTAGGGGTTTGCTATAAACATGGCAAAACCACCTAAAATAAACCTCGATACACTGGGAGGCTAAAAGCACATACTTTCACAGCCTCTACAGCCACGCCCTACATGACGAGATAAAACTAGCAGAATCGTGACTAAGTTATTCCCTATCCCAGCGAACCATAGCCTGCGCTTTTCTCTGCATAATGAGATTCATGCACGCCCCCCTGTACCTCTTAAATTACCCGTTAGCGCAAGTCACCTGGCACTAACCGTTAACGAACAGGAAAAAGCGCAGGAACGCCTACATTTAGCCAGTTTATGCCAAAGATATGGAGTTAATCCTCCACCCATCGATGCCAGCCACTTTATTGCCAGCTTTGATAATTTTCTGTTTCACTGGGAGCAGCATGGTGAATTTAGCACCTATTGCTTTTATGTAAATACTATTGATAGTAACGAGCCCTTTGCTAAACCAGCTCTCTCTATTGCCCCTATCGACTGGCTCGACAAACTGGTTGGGCATACCATTGTTGCTGCCCATGCAGTGATTCTCCCTTCTAACGACCAGCAATCCAGCACTGAAAACATCACGCATTATTTTGAGGGAAACACCGCAGTTGGTGCAAAAATGACCGGAGGAGATGCCCTGGCATTTACGGACTTTCGTATCCATAATGATGGCTTTAGCCGCTTTGTTATTTTCGATAAAAAACTACAATCACAACAAGCGGGTCGTTTATTACAACGCTTATTTGAAATTGAAATCTACCGGGTTATGGCCCTATTAGCCTTCCCCATATCTCAGGAACTTGCTCCTAAAGTGAGTCAATATGAGCAGCGTTTATCTCAAATCACCACAACCATGGCATTACCTGATTGTGATGATGGGCTATTACTAGACCAGATGACACGCCTTGCCGCCGAAGTTGAAAGCCATATTTCACATAGCCAGTTTCGTTTTGGCGCTGCAGAGGCTTATTACAAAATTGTCGAACAAAGAATTACTGATATTCGTGAAGAGAAAATACAAGGCATACAAACCACCGGCGAATTCCTGACTAAGCGTATGCAGCCAGCAATTAGCTCCTGTAAATCAACATCCAAGCGTTTCCGTTTGCTCTCCGAAAGAATTAGCAATGCCAGCCAGCTACTACGCACGCGAGTTGATATTTCCATAGAACAGCAAAACCAGGCACTGCTTACCTCTATGGATAAACGCGCAAAAATTCAGTTACGCTTTCAGGAAACGGTAGAAGGCCTATCCATTGTCGCCATCACCACCTATATTATCAGCCTGCTGCACTCTAGCGTAAAAGCAGTTCATACTCTGGGATACCAGGAATTTCACCCTGATGTAATTTCAGGTATCGCGATCCCTTTTGTGCTGATTATTGTTGCTATCAGCGTACGCCGCTTGCATAAGGTCATTAAAAAAATTGATTAATAAGGTTCAGCCTCCAGAGTTGATTTTTTTCACCATGAAGTACCGAAATCGCTTATGAACTGGGTTATTCTGACGTGACTCACTTCAGTCGCGACTTTAGACGGATTACTGGCATGACGCCGAGTGCCTATAGACAGAAACTGCAAGAGTGAATTCACAGTAGCCTTGCTAATGAAGTTATCAGAAAAGCTTAAGGTTCGATCCCTCGTTCCAAATCTCTGTTTGGGAATGCATGTTTATTAAGCTCTGCATACCAATGCCATCTACTCAGAGCTGTTTCTTCACGTATTTCCAAGCGGAAGCTGGAAAAAGACAAGAGCATGGCTTTTACTGGTACTCATTAGATTAGCGGGTTAAAACCACGCTCTACAGGACGAGTATATGATTGTGGATCCAGATGAAAAGAAGATTTCACCACGAAGGACGCGAAGAGCACGAAAAAAAAGGATCTACCCTTCGTGTCCTTCGTGGTTTTAATATAAATTTTAGGGGGAGTCTCTACATTACGTTTACCTAATTGAACATAAGGGCACACTGCGTGCTTGCTATTCAGATACTATATAAAGTATCATTTAAATATGAGCAAGATAGATAAAGTCATTCAAAAAATGCGTGACAACCCGAGGGACTGGAAGTTAGATTCTTTAGAGGTCATTGCAAAAAGATTTGATATTCAAGTCAGAAAGTCTGGTGGTAGCCATGCGGTTTTTATGCATAAGGATTCAAATATTGTCGTCACCATCCCCGCCAAAAGACCTATTAAAGCCGTTTATATTTATCAATTTCTTGTACTACTTGATGATATTGGAGCATAGCCATGAATAAAATTGAATACCCATTTGAAATGAAGCCTTTATCAGTAGAAGACGGTGGTGGCTGGTTAATTATTTTTCCTGATTTAGCCGGCTGTATGTCTGATGGAGAAACGCCGGAGGAAGCTATTGAAAATGGAAAAGATGCCTTAGCATGCTGGATTAATGCTTGCCAAGAAGCAGGTAGACAAATACCGCGCCCTGGAGAATCATCAAGTGGAAAATTTATGACGCGTATTCCCAAAAGTTTACATACCCGGCTGATTTCAAGAGCAAAGCAAGAGGGCGTGAGTATGAATGCTTTAGTTGCTGCTTTTATTGCTGAATCTTTAGGGAGAAAAGATTCAAAGTCAGAACACGTCTGATAATACCAAAAGGACTCTATTTAAACAACTGAGCATGGCTGCCTATTCTTAGTAAGACGGCTGCTTTGTCTCGGTGATAAGATAAATTATCAAGGTATCTCCACCAAGATGAAATTCTCTACAATCCGAGTATTCTCCATTCAACCTAGAAAAATCAGTTGAACGCGGAATTATAGTGCAAGATATTGGTTTCACAGTGCTGTCAAAAAATCTTAGATTCATCCATAGGTTAATTGGGTATTTTTTGGAAGTGCTGTGGGATCAATAGCTTCCGCTAGAAACCGTGAGCAACTGATTTTTTTAGGTTCGAGGCATGATCTTTTGATTCTTCTGGTAAAGCAGAGTCATTTCTAATGACAGTTGATATAATTGATAAACTTCTCAAATTGCCCATCGGTCAGCTGAACTTTTTTAAAATCTTTCAGAAACTGTTTGTGTCGTTTGATTTTCATTTATTGATTTCATCAAACGAAAAATCCTCTACATTTTTTCCTAATCTTGCTTCTTTAATAAGCTGTTTAGTTGTGTCATTGGGGATTTTAATTTCAAATGGGATGCCTTTATGTAAATTAACCTGGCTCAAAAACATATTAAAGGCATCTCCCATTGTAATACCTAACTCTTTGAATATTACCTTTGCCCGTTCCTTTGCTTCTTTGTCAAGCTTGATGCTTGTTGTTTCTTTTATTGATAGCGACATACCACCCTCACTTATAATACTATCGTAGCATAATATCATGAATACCTCTTTCCTTCGCGTTCTTCATGAGCTTCATGGAGGAGGACAACAGTTGTTAGCTGCAATAAAAAAGGGCCAGCTTGCTTTGATAAGCAAACCAGCCCTTTCTTAAAGAATCGTGCACCCCAATACTTACATGGTTTCTACACCAGACTCTTTGGCAATCAGCACTACATCTGCAGGTCTTAAACCAAAAATACCAACAGAAACAACACCGGCAAGATTATTGACAAGCCTTTCCAAAGCTAATGGCTCGGCGATTTCCATATTATGCACATCGATAATTTCACAGCCATTATCGGTAATATAATTTTCACGCCAGATAGGTTGACCACCGAGTTTTACAATTTCGCGTGCAACATAACTACGTGCCATAGGAATAACTTCGATAGGTAATGGGAAATCACCTAACACTTTAACTGTTTTACTTTCATCAACGATACAAATAAATTTTTCACTTGCCCCGGCAATAATTTTCTCGCGTGTTAATGCTCCGCCGCCGCCTTTGATAAGCTGTTTTAATGGATTAACTTCATCAGCGCCATCAACATATACATCCAGGTTGCCTGATTCGCTTAATTCCATCACTGGAATACCAATTTTCTTTAGTCTTTCAGTGGTCGCGATTGAGCTGGAAACTGCGCCTTTAATATCATTAGTCAGGTTAAAGTCCGCCAGGCAGTCAATAAAATGATTAACCGTTGAGCCTGTGCCCACACCTAAAATTTCAACATCTTTAATATAAGGTAAAGCCGCCTCTGCTGCTTTACGCTTGCTTTCGTCTTGTGTCATGCGTTTATCTTCCTAAACTTTATGTAAGAACAAACTGGGGAGTAGGCTTTAGCCTACCTGTATACCGGTTTGTGTAGGCTAAAGCCTACTCCCCGCTGTTGCATTAAAGCAGTAACGACTATGCTTTTGCTAATTCAACACGCATTTCGTCAATAACTTTTTTATAATCCGGCTGACTAAAAATAGCAGAACCGGCAACAAACATATCTGCGCCTGCTGCTTTAATTTCACGAATATTATCCACTTTTACACCGCCATCAATTTCCAGGCGAATATCATAACCGCTGTCATCAATTCTTTTTCTTGCTTCACGTAATTTGTCCAGGGTTGCAGGAATAAATGACTGACCACCAAAACCCGGGTTAACAGACATTAATAAGATAATGTCCACTTTATCCATCACATAATCAAGGTAGTGTAGAGGCGTAGCTGGATTAAAAGTCAAGCCTGATTTACACCCCAAATCTCGCACCATTTGCAACGTTCTGTCTATATGTGTTGAAGCTTCAGGATGAAAAGTAATCATACTCGCGCCTGCTTTAGCAAAGTCAGGGATAACGCGGTCTACTGGTTCAACCATTAGATGCACATCAATAGGCGCTGTCACGCCATGCTTTCTAAGTGCATCACAAACCAAAGGTCCAATAGTTAAATTTGGTACAAAGTGATTGTCCATTACATCAAAATGCACTACGTCTGCGCCTGAGGCTAAAACATTATCTACTTCTTCGCCTAATTTTGCGAAATCCGCTGAAAGAATAGAAGGTGCAATCCAGTTATCAGTCATATCATTTCTCCAATTTAATTATTATTCGGTCTATTATACTTTGTGCTGTAGCTCTATGTAGTGATTTTTTATAAAGCTTTTGATAATATCTATAGCGGACTAAAGTCCGCTCTACGTTGTTTATTTATTTTCCTGACTTAGCGCTTCTGCTAATTTTTTGGCTGGCATATACCCTGGATATACCATTCCTTTAGGGCTAATCATCATTGGTGTACCGCGCACTCCTAATGCATCACCTAAAGCCATATGTTCATCTACCGGATTTTCACATGTCTTTTCAGGTGGAGGGTTTGAGCCAGATTTAGATGCCGTTAATGCAGCATTTCTATCATCAGCACACCAGACAGAAACCGCTTTTTTATAAGAATCCGAATTTACTCCAGCTCGGGGAAAGAATAAATAATTTATAGTAATCCCTTCAGCCATGTATTGATCAATCTCAGAATGTAGTTTACGACAGTAACCACAATCTATATCAGTAAAGATGCTAATCACATACTTCTGCATCGGTGCTTTAAAGGTGATCATCTGATCTGCAGAGACTGTATTAATCAATTTAGCCTTGGCAACCGCAAGCTTTTCTTCTGTTAAATCTTTTTTGTCCACTAAATCAAACATACGCCCTTGTACAAGGTATCTTCCATCTTCAGAAACATAGTAGATATCTGCGCCTACTAATATTTCATACAAACCTTTTATAGGAGAAGGATTAATTCCCTCTACGGTCAGCGAAGGCATCCTTTCCGATAACTTTTTCTTCAGTGCTTCTTTATCAACATCCGCATTAGCGATAGATGATAAGAATAAGCTGGTTACTGCTAAAGTTAGTATAAATTTTTTCATAATAATCCATTGAATTAAGAACAGTGCCCTTGCCTGCCCCTTATTGAAACAATCGCTCTATATCCACAAACATTGCTAAAGCCATTAAGGCTAATAATGCTGTCATACCAATTTGCTGAAAAACCAATTGCACACTATCGGCGACAGGACTACCTTTAATTGCTTCAACAGCAAACATAAGCAGATGCCCACCATCTAACACCGGGATAGGTAGCAAATTTAACACCCCTAAACTGACGCTAACAATCGCCAAAAATTTTAAAAATGATATCAGCCCCATTTCGGCTGACTTTCCAGCATATTGAGCAATACTGATTGGTCCACTCAGGTTTTCCACCGAAGCCTTACCAACAAACATCTGTCCCATCATTTTTAAGGTAGCGCCGGAATAATACCAGGTACGCTCAACCGCTGCTATCAGAGCTTCGACAGGCGGTAAAGAGTGCTCTACCATTAACGATTCGCGTAATCCTTCAGGAACTTGAACACCGACTCCAATTTTCCCTATTATTTGTTCTTGCTCAATAACTGAGTCTGGTGTTAAATCAATCATTAACACTAGCCCATCACGTTCTATTTGCACCTGCATTTTTTGTCCGGCATGGCCTTGAACATATTTTACCCATGCTATCCAGTCAGTAAAATCACTGCCATCTGCACTGAGAATCAAGTCGCCTATCTGCAATCCGGACTGTGCGGCCACACTATTTTCAATAACTCTTCCCACTACAGGCGGTATCACCGGCTGCCATGCTTTTAACCCTAGTTCCGTGAATAATCGTTTAGGCTCCTGACTAACTGCCAATGGAATAACCAGTATATGGGTAATAAAAGCACCCTCTTCTGTTTTTACCTCTATTGGCAACCCTTCTTCAGCATCTAGAGCAGATGCTAATAAAGTTTCCATTGTTTCCCGCCAGGTTACTGTCTTAATATTATTGACTGCAACAATCTCTTCACCTTCAACAAAGCCAGCCTGCGCAGCTAAAGTACCGGTTTCTATGCTACCTACGATGGGCCGCATTCCTGTTTCACCCAACATAAAGACTGCCCAGTAAAGAATAACAGCCAGCATTAGATTAAAAACAGGACCTGCTGCGACAATGGCAGTCCGCGCCCATAAAGACTTTTGTGTAAAAGCATAGGGCAAGTCTTCAGCCGAAACATCCCCTTCTCGCTCGTCAACCATTTTGACATAGCCACCTAAGGGAATTGCTGACAATACATATTCAGTCGAGGCTCTATCTTTCTGATATTTCCAGATAACCTTGCCAAAGCCTATCGAAAAACGTACTACTTTTACCCCGGTTTTTCTGGCCACCCAAAAGTGGCCAAATTCATGAATCGCGACCAATAAGCCTATTGCGACAATAAAATAGAATAGAGAACTTAAAACTTCCATTAAGCGATTAATGTTTTAATAATTTGCTGCGCCTGCTCACGAGCTTGCTCGTCAGCCTCAAGAATATGCTCTAACGTATCAGCCTGTGTTGCGCTAAATTTCGCCATGCTTTGCTCAATAACCACAGGAATATCTGTAAAGCGGATTTTCTCATCCAGAAAGGATTCTACGGCACACTCATTTGCGGCATTCAAAACAGTTGGCATAATTCCCCCTGCTGAAATTGCCTCCATCGCTAGCCTTAAACAAGGGAATCGCTTTAAGTCAGCCGGCTCAAAATCCATCTGTTTAACAGAAAAAATATCTAACGGGGCAACCCCGGAATCAAAACGTTCTGGCCAGGCCATCGCATGAGCAATCGGAATACGCATATCTGGATTACCCATTTGCGCCAGCACACTGCCATCCACATAATCCACCATTGAATGAATAATACTTTGTGGATGAATAACTACCTGAATCTGTTCCGGCTGCATATTAAATAGCAAGCAGGCTTCGATTAATTCCAGGCCTTTATTCATCATAGTGGCAGAATCAACCGAAATTTTTCGACCCATATCCCATTTAGGATGTGCAACGGCTTGATCAACCGTTACCGATGCCAGCTTATCAAGTGGAGTCGTTCTAAAAGGCCCCCCTGATGCTGTTAATAAAATACGTCTTGCTGTTGGCGCATCATGGCCTGTTGTGTAATTAGCCGGCATACATTGAAAAATAGCATTATGCTCACTATCAATAGGTAATAACACCGCACCAGAATCTTTCACAGCCTGCATAAAAATATCACCCGACATAACCAGTGATTCTTTATTAGCCAATAATACCGTTTTTCCTGCCTGTGCAGCAGCCAATGCAGAAAGCAGACCTGCGGCACCAACGATAGCTGCCATAACAGAATCTACATTTTCCAATGTTGATACAGTGACCAGGGCTTCTGCACCGACTAGAACTGTCATATCAGCAATGTCAGTACCGACGATTTTTTCTTTAAATTCAGCGCCTTTAGCCTCATTAACAACGACTGCATATTCGGGCTTAAACTCGATACACTGGTTAAATAAAGCATAAATATTGGTATTTGCGGTTAAAGCAACAACCCGATATTTATCTGCATGACGCTTAACTACATCTAATGTACTAACACCAATAGAGCCTGTTGCTCCTAATATACATATGCCTTTCATGAATACATCCACCTTATAAACCAAACACCCGCATAAAATACTGGAATTGCAGCAATCAGACTATCCAGACGATCAAGAAGGCCACCGTGTCCCGGTAAAATTGTACCAGTGTCTTTCACACCACGGATGCGCTTTGCTGCACTAAAAAACAAATCACCATAAATTGAAACCAGTACGGTAATCACTGACAGCAATACAAAATCTATAATGCTTAACACAGAGAAACCAAAATAAAGCGTAAAGCACAGACCCATTACCACTGCTGCTGCTAGCGCACCATACATACCTTCCAGGGTTTTTCCCGGACTAATTCCAATAGCCAGCTTAGTAATACCAAATTTTTTGCCTGCAAAATAAGCGGCTATATCAGCGGCCCAGATAAGTAAGAATAAATACAAGGTCATCTCTGGCTCTTCCATTACCATCAGACGAGACAAAAAGAACCACGCAGCCACTAGTATCAAGCCACCTACCAATAATTTCTTACTCAGGCTAGCCTTTAACTTTAATAATTCACTTCCTCCTTTACGAATTCTAAGCATTGCCCAGAACCAGAATAATACCGCAGGAATCATCAGCAACTCTATAACACCCGAATATTCTCTGATCTCGGTCCAATTGGTTAATTGCGCTAACACCTCTAAGAATTGAGTCCAGAAATATAACAAGACCATAGGAATAAGCAGGACGAGTAAAAACAGAATTTTACCTATTACGCTTTTAAGATCGGCAAGGTTCGCCCACTCCCAGGCGGCAATCAATATAACGAAAGCCCAGATAAGAGAAAAATAAGCATGGGGTAACATAAAAATGGCCAACACCACCAAAGGTGCTAATACTGAGGCTGTAATAACGCGTTGAAGTAACATATTTTTATTATTTTTTCTAAAAGAGGTTATAAAAAGACAGGCCTAACGAATAATCTAGTTAGACATACTTTGAACTTGTTCGCTGGTACGCCCATAACGGCGCTCCCGGGTAAGAAAATCATCTATAGCGTCCTGCATAGTCTGCGCATCAAAATCAGGCCACAGCTTACTAGTAAAATGAAACTCTGTATAGGCAAGTTGCCATAACAAAAAATTACTAATGCGCTTTTCTCCACCGGTGCGGATGAATAAATCAGGATCCGGTAAATCTGGTATAGATAAAGCATTGCCGATCATGGCCTCATCAATTTCTTCTGGCTCTACCTTGCCTTCTTTGACTTGCTGAGCTATAGATTGCATGGCTAGTGCCATATCTCTATGGCCGCCATAATTAGCAGCAATCACCAGTGTCAGGCCTGTATTTTTTTCAGTTAGCCGCTCACTTTCAGTCATTTTTTGCTGAATTTTCTCTGCAAAGTCAGTACGTTCACCTATAAATCGCAGGCGAATATTATTTTTATTCAGACGTTTAACTTCCTTTTGCATCGTCAACATAAAAAGCCCCATTAACTTAGAGACCTCTTCTTTAGGGCGACGCCAATTTTCACTACTGAATGCAAATAGTGTCAATACCTGAATTTCTTGTTCGGCACAAAACTTAACAACACGTTTAACAGCCTTTACGCCGGCAGGGTGCCCCATAATTCGTGGCAAATGACGCTTCTGTGCCCAGCGACCATTGCCATCCATAATAATGGCAATATGCTTTGGGTAATGCGCCTTATCCGTTTCGCCTTGTTCAGCTTGCATAATAGTATGCCTTATATAGATAGTAAATCAGCCTCTTTTTCTTCTAAAAGCTTCTCTACCTGTTTGATGTATTGATCAGTTATTTTCTGAACCTTATCTTCACCGCCACGCGCCTCATCTTCAGAAATCATTTTTTCCTTTACTGCTTCTTTAATTTCCGAATTTGCATCACGACGAATACTACGTATCGAAACACGACCACTTTCT
Source organism: Bathymodiolus platifrons methanotrophic gill symbiont (assembly GCF_002189065.1). Classification (GTDB taxonomy): domain Bacteria; phylum Pseudomonadota; class Gammaproteobacteria; order Methylococcales; family Methylomonadaceae; genus Methyloprofundus. The sequence goes on along the minus strand of NZ_BDMN01000180.1, from coordinate 9,945 downwards.
GCTTCAGCCTTGACTACCTTTACCAGGTCACGACGACGTTCTTCAGTCAGCATAGGTAGCGGCACACGAATCACGTTACCATTAGTCACAGGGTTCAAGCCTAGATCCGAAGACATAATAGCTTTTTCAATTGCCTGCATCATGCTTTTTTCCCAGGGTGTTACTGCCAGGGTGCGTGAATCATCAACCGCAACATTAGCTACCTGTGATAAGGGAGTATCAGCGCCATAATAAGACACCACTACCTGATCCAGTAAGCTTGGATGAGCGCGTCCTGTTCTTATTTTTGTAAAACCTTTTTTTAGAGCTTCAATACTCTTATCCATCTTGCCTGAAGCATCTTGTTGAATATCACTAATCATTATTATCCTCGCTCTATAAGAGAGCCTATTTCTTCACCTTGCATTAGGCGCATGATTGCACCTGATTCAAAAATATTCATAACACGCATAGGTAAATCATTATCTCGACAAAGAACCAATGCAGTCGTATCCATTACACTCAAACGCTGATCCAGCGCCTCATCATAAGTTAACTTTTCATAGAATTTAGCATCTGCAACTTTTTCAGGATCAGCCGAATAAACGCCTTTCACTTTGGTCGCCTTGATCATTAGCTGAGCATTTATTTCAATCGCTCTCAGACTCGCTGCGGAGTCCGTGGTAAAAAAAGGATTTCCAGTACCTGCTGCGAAAATAACAACCCGCCCTTTTTCTAAATGCCTCACTGCTCTACGACGAATATATCCCTCGCAGACCTGATTAATACTTAAGGAACTCATCACTCTGACTGGCTGACCCAGAAATTCTAATGAGTCTTGCATCGCCAGAGCATTGATTACCGTGGCTAGCATTCCCATTTGATCACCGGTAACACGGTTCAAACCTTCTGCCGCTTGTTCCGCTCCACGTAAAATATTTCCTCCACCTATGACTAAACCAACTTGTACGCCTGCATCACAGAGTTCTTTTACCTCAGTCGCCAAGCGTTTTACGATTTCAGGGTCTATATTCCCCCCTTTTTCGCTCATTAACGCCTCGCCACTTAATTTAAGCATAATTCTTTGGCAAATGAGTTTAGTCATAACTGTTTCCTATTCTGGCTAATGATTTAAATATTGCTAATATATTCTATTTTTCTTTAATAAATGACAATCCATTGATTTATCATTTTGTATACCTGTAACACTCCTTCCTTTTGGTTTTCGTTATAAAGAAAAACTAGTACATCAACCATAAATTCACTAATACAACACCCGTCATTCCCCACATTATCCAGTATGGATAAATACGCTTTTCACGGAAATCTATAGCTTAAGCCTATAGATTTCTGCTAAGGACTGAGGAATGATGATGTGCAAACTTAGGTGATTTCTGTCAAAGAATATCACCTTAATGAAGACTAAAGCCTTATGCTTCGCCTCTAATTTGCGCCATTACTTCAGACGCAAAATCTCCTTCTGCTTTTTCTATCCCTTCACCCACTTCAAGATGGATAAAGTTAAGTACTTTATTATCCTTACCACTAACCAGCTTACCTACAGTCACTTTATCATCTTTAATAAATGCCTGGCCTTCCAGCGTAATCTCAGCAAGGAATTTTCTGATCCGTCCACCGATCATTTTTTCAATAATTGCAGCAGGTTTACCACTTTCTTCAGCCTGAGCAACAAAGATTGCTTTTTCTTTCTCAATTGTCTCAGCAGCAACATCAGCCTCGGCAACACACTGAGGCTTGCTTGCAGCAATATGCATTGCGACATCTTTAGCCAGATCAGAATCTGCCTTTGCTAAATCAACTAACACACCAATTTTTTCGCCATGTAAGTAAAAACCTGTTCCACCTTCAGTAGCAACTTTTTGGAAGCGTCTCAAAGTGATATTTTCACCTAATTTAGAAATCAAACCACGACGTGTTTCATCAATAGTTTTACCGTCAGCCAATGCAAGTTCATTAGCTTGCTCTAGCGTGCTAACATCAGATGCTAGAATTGCTTCAGCAATTGCATTTGCGAATTCTTTAAAAGTATCGCCTTTAGCAACAAAATCAGTTTCACAATTGACATCGATAATGACAGCACTTTTAGTATCTGCACTTTGTGCAACAGCAATACGCCCTTCAGCCGCAATTCGGCTTGATTTTTTATCTGCTTTTGCTAAACCTGCTTTACGCATGTTTTCAATTGCAAGATCCATATCACCTTCAGTTTCTCTCAACGCTTTTCTACATTCCATCATGCCAGAACCCGTTCTTTGACGTAGTTCTTTTACCATTGCAGCAGTAACACTCATGCTTTTTAACCCTTAAATACTTTAACCTATACTAGTGATATCACTTCTTCACCAGACTTAGGTCTAATTCTATAAAAACGCCCCCAAATGGAGGCGTCAAAAAACAAACTCAACCAAGCAGCATAATCGCTGCTGTTGTGCTTACAAATGTTTTATTCAGCGTCTGATACTTGTTCTACAAACTCATCTGCTTTAGCAGAAACATCAAGTCTCGCTGCCTTAGCTTCTAAAATAGCCGTTGCGATACTTTCTGTATATAACTTAACCGCGCGAATTGAATCATCATTACCTGGAATAATGTAATCAACCCCTTTAGGCGAATTGTTTGTATCAACAATACCAATCACTGGAATACCTAATTTTTTTGCTTCAGCCAGTGCATTCTTTTCATAGCCTACATCTAACACAAAAATTGCATCAGGTGTTCCACGCATGTCCTTGATACCACCCAAGCTACGCTCAAGCTTTTCCATTTCGCGTTCCATACCTAGCGCTTCTTTTTTACTGAATCGCTGCAGCATAGTTCCATCAGCTTTCATTGCTTCCAATTCTTTTAAACGAGAAATTGATTTTTTAATCGTTTTAAAGTTAGTCATCATTCCGCCTAACCAGCGGTGATTTACGTACGGCATACCACAACGAGCAGCCTGCTCGGCAACTGCCTTACGTGCAGATTTTTTAGTACCAACAAACAGGATATTGCCTTTGTTTGCAGTCATTTGCCCTACATAATTCATCGCATCATTAAATAATGGAAGTGTCTTTTCCAGGTTAATGATATGAATTTTGCTACGTGCACCAAAAATATAAGGTGCCATTTGCGGATTCCAATAACGAGTCTGGTGTCCAAAGTGAACACCTGCTTCTAACATTTGACGCATTGATACTGCGGCCATTCTTTTCTCCAATAATTTTCGGAAAATATATCCGAAAGGGTTACGCCTCCACCTATCCCAGTTAGAAACCAGCCCCATAAAGAACCAGCACCCCACCAACTGTGACGATAGATGTGAGTTTTAATGTGTTTTATATAATCACCTAAAAGCAAGCACACAAAACACTAATGAACTTACCTTTATATCATATTTACCCTTTCACAACAACGAAAAGGCTATTAAAATTTACCTATTTCCAAAGTCTGATAATATACGCATTCACTCACTTCCTTCTAAGCACACACCCATGACCATCACTTTTAAAACAGAAGCAGAAATCGAGAAAATGCGCGTCGCGGGCAAACTTGCTGCTGAAGTGCTTGAGTTCATTGCTCCTTACATAGTGCCTGGCATTACTACCAATGAAATTGACCAGCTATGTCACAACTATATGGTTGATGTTCAGCACACCATCCCTGCCCCGCTGAATTACCGCGGCTTCCCAAAATCAATCTGCACTTCCGTTAATAGTACAATTTGTCATGGCATCCCAAATGATAAAAAACTCAAAAAAGGTGATATTATCAATGTTGATATTACTGTTATCAAAGACGACTATCATGGAGATACCAGTAAAATGTTTTACGTGGGCGAGGTAACTCCGCATGCCAAACGCTTATGTACCATCACCCAGGAGTGCCTTATGCTTGCTATTGAACAAGTCAAACCAGGTTGCACTTTAGGTGATATTGGTTATGCCATACAAAAACACGCCGAATCCAACCGCTATTCCGTCGTTCGTGAGTTCTGTGGTCATGGTATCGGTAAAAAGTTCCATGAAGAACCACAGGTTTTACATTATGGAAAACCTGGCGACGGCCTTGCCCTGCGAGAAAATATGATACTCACCATTGAACCTATGATTAATATCGGCAAGCGTCACATTAAGGTATTAAAAGATGGCTGGACCGCCCTCACCAAAGATCGCTCACTCTCTGCCCAATGGGAACACACCATCCTGGTTACTCCAACAGGATATGAAATTCTGACTTTACGCCAGGAAGAACAGTGAGCAACATAAGCACCCCGGCCCAGAGCGTCGCAAAACAGATTAAGCAGGCTATAAAGCAGCACAACAGCTACCTAAAAGATACTTTCTCACCGAAAAAACCCATACAAGACTTTTTACTCGCCAAGTCACAGTTTATTGATAAACTACTTAATCTCCTGTGGCACCGTTATATTACTCATAACACGGAACTCTTTGCTTTAATTGCCGTCGGCGGCTATGGTCGCCAGGAAATGTTCCCTCACTCAGACATTGATATCCTGGTGTTATTTGACGACACCACCAGCGAACAAGACAAGCAACAACTCAGTGAGTTCTGTACGATTCTGTGGGATACCGGCCTAAAACTTGGCTTAAGCGTTCGTAGCAGCTCCGAATGCCTACAAGCCACCATCGACGACCAAACCATTCTCACCAACTTGCTAGAGTCACGCCACCTTACTGGTAACCAGGCTCTATACACCGACCTAAAGACGAAAAGCTCAAACAGCCCCGCATGGTCTTCTGAGGACTTTTATAACGCTAAAATTGAAGAACAGGCAAAACGTTATAAAAAATTTCATAATACTGCCTACAATTTAGAGCCCAACATAAAAGAAGGGCCAGGCGGCTTAAGGGATTTACAGATTTTAGCCTGGGTCTTTAAACACCATTACCAACTCACCTCATTAAAAGAATTAGCTAAAGATAACTTTCTACCCCCGGCAGAATATGATGAATTATTTTCTGCACAAGAACTGTTATGGAAAATTCGCTTTGCTCTTCACTTACAAACAGGCCGTTGCGAAGATCGCTTACTATTTGATTTTCAACGCGACTTAGCGACACTTTTTGGGTTCGACGAACACCAGAACAATGAAGGTGTAGAACAGTTTATGCAACACTACTTTAAAACAGTGATGCGACTAGAGCGTCTAAATGAAACACTACTACAATTATTTAATGAGCACTGCCTTCCACATGACGGCAAAGCCTATCAGGCCCAAGTAATCAACGAAAAATTTGACAGTATAGCGGGTTATATTGCCGCACGAAGTGCAACTGTTTTCCAAACACATCCGCACGCATTATTAGAAGTATTTTTATTACTGCAAAAAATTCCTGCACTTAAAGGCATCAGAGCAACGACTATCCGGCTTATTCGCAGCAACTTACATCTTATCGATGATAATTTCCGCCAAGATCCCATAGCCCGCCAACTATTTATTACTATATTACGCCAGCCACGCGGCATTACCCATGTTTTACGCCGCATGAATCGTTATGGCGTACTAGCTGCCTATTTACCCAGTTTTAATAATATTGTCGCACGCATGCAGTACGACCTGTTTCACATATACACAGTAGATGAACACACTCTTTTTGTCATCCGCAACTTACGTCGCTTCTCCCTGATAAAACATAATAAAGAACTACCCTTCTGTAATGATATTTTTCTGCTAATCCAGAAGCCTCATATACTCTATATAGCAGGATTATTTCATGATATTGCCAAAGGCAAAAAAGGCGATCATTCCGTACTCGGCGAAGTCATAGCACACCAATTCTGCGTAGACCATAAAATCTCCGAGCACGATACCAAACTGATTAGCTGGCTAGTAAAAAATCACCTGGAAATGTCCACCACCGCACAACGAAAAGATATCAGCGATCCTGATGTCATCCATGAATTTGCCGAAAAAGTGGGAAAAACTGAAAACCTTAACTATTTATATCTGCTAACCGTTGCTGATATTCGAGCCACCAACCCTAAATTATGGACATCATGGAAAGATTCCTTACTTAAAGAGCTTTATATCGCCACCCTTAATGCCTTAAGACGCGGCCTAGACAACCCCGTCAACCAGCAAGACACAATCCGGGCAACAAAAGCCGAAGCCCGCAAAGAGCTATTAAAAAAAGGGCTATCCGACACCAGCATAGAAAAGGCATGGCAACATATCAGTCCCGATTATTTTCTACGCTATTATCCTGATGAAATTATCTGGCATACTATTGCCATTAACTGCTGCTGCGAAAAGGATTTACCTCTCATTCTTTTACGCCCACAAAACCAGCGCGGCAGTGCAGAAGTTTTTATCTATGCCCACCACCAACAAGAAGATTTTATCTTTTCGCGCACCACCGCAGCATTAGATAAACTCGGCCTTACCATTCTAGATGCCAGGATCATCACCTCTGATAACCAATACGCACTCAATAGCTTTCAAGTACTAGAGCAATCAGGGGAACCAATTACTGACCTACGCAGGGAACTGCATATTTGCACGACCATTAAACAGCAACTGCAAAGCAAGCACGCCCAACTAAAGCAAAACTTGCACCTCCAGTCACGCCAGGCCGAATATTTCCCTATCGCCACCAAAGCACATTTCCGCCAGGACCCACAAAATCGTTATAATATTTTACAGCTAATAACCACTGACCACCCAGGACTCTTATCAAAACTTGGCCAGCTTTTCCGTGCACATGGCTTTAACATTCTCAATGCAAAAATCACTACCATAGGTAGTCGCGCTGAAGATATGTTTTTCTTAAGCACACAGAACGGGCAATTAATCACACCTGAACAGCAGCAGACATTTATTGACGAATTAAAACAACAACTGGCAAATTAGTGTATTAGAAAACAAAGCCTTACCTGATTACCCATGTAAGTAACCGGTTTACCCATATCCTTATAAATCAGCACCTAAGGTTTGCCTGAATCCGCGAGTCAGGGGATAAAGCCATAAGCCTTTGATTGGTACGCTTTGTTTGCCAGCCGGTCCCAGCTTTCCCCTTCCTTTGGTTTCTCCCATATATAGCCAGTTAGCCGCTTTGTAACAGGTGCCTGTGAAACGCTCTTTTTCGACGAACGTTTCCATCAATACAGGGCGATATCCATAGCGAAGTTGCCAGTCATCAGGCACTTTACGGCTTGCGCTGGCGAGTATTTTGGAGGCCAGGTTTTTTGACTGTACCCAGGGCAGAATTAGAAAACGTGCGTTATTGATAATCTGAAGTTTCCCAATAATTATTTATGGTAAAATTGAAACTATGCTACAACTATATGAAAAAAATAGTCTTTTCATTCGTTTCAAATGCTATTGCCTAAGGGGAATTAAGTAGGGGTTTGCTATAAACATGGCAAAACCACCTAAAATAAACCTCGATACACCAGCATTGTGTATTTCAGCTACTCAATAATTGGGAAACTTCAGTTGATAATTAAGTGCAGGTTCTGTTTGCGTTGCTCGTGGCTCCAGCCGATATAGTTGTCACGGGGAGCACATTGCCAGGCACTTGCACCAAAGCCAAGCAAGGCAACCAGCTGGTCACCTGCTGTGACAAAGTAACGCATTTGCGCGCCGGGCAATGTCTTGTAGACCAGGTAATGGTAACGATGGATGTACTCGTTCCACAGGCTTGATTGCTTACCTTTTCTCACGTTGTGAAATTGCAGTTGTGGTAGTTCATGCACAGCGGCTGTAAGGACTTGTTCGGGGTCAGTTGCCGCCGTAAAACGAATACGTGCTTCCGGTCGTTTTCGTGTCGGAGCAGGCAGCTGAATCAGGTCGTCATCCTGCATGCGCAACATGGCAACCCGACAAGACATTGCCTTGCTACCCCCATCAATTTTGTACCAGTGTAATAGTTCGCACACTTGGCGTGAGAGTTCAGCGCGTGTGTACTCCGGGTTTTTGGCAATGAGCTCTCGTATCAGTGCAATTTCCTGGGGTGTGAAATCACGACCGCTATAACGCCTCATCATGTATCCGGAGGCTGTGCCTGACTTAAAAACAGCCTCCGTTCCTCATCCATTTCCCAGGGCAGAAACGGGGACAAATCGTCAGGAGCTTGCCCCTTATTTTCAGCACAACAGTTGAGATAAGCAAATAGCCAGTGACGAGGATTGATTTTCCAGCGTAGGAAGGTTTGCATCAGTGTCAGCATAGTCGCCAGAAGTTGTGCGCTCCACTGACTTCCGGAACCAAAGTAGTTGTTTCGGGCAATCACGCCTTTACGAATATTGCGCTCACTTTCGTTATTATCCATAGGGATTTGCGGATTATCTGCAAATAGAATGAGCCCTGGCCAGTGACCTTTCAGACTGGTGAGTACCTTCTTTTGTACTGTGTCTAGATTTTCTCCATCGCGTAGGCAGTCATCTCGTTGTTGCGCCATGCTGGATAAACAAAACTCCAGTCGTTGTTGTTGCTGACTAAATTCTGCCGATTGTAAGTGAAGTGCTATGTTGTCATCCCATAGTGCGACTCGTTGATTGTTGATATGGTAGAGTTCCCCTATCTTTTCAACCCAGGCTAGCATCCATTTCTCATGTTCCGGGTAACTCCGGGCGGCCTCTAAAAAATCGCGGCGCACATGAACCCAGCAAAAGGCCAGTACAAAGGAGTCTAGTTCTCTGGCCATTTTTTATAGGCCGAATAGCGATCACACACCAGAACGGCAGAATCATTTGTTTCATCCGCTTTAGCAAAATGCTCTATGGGAACACCGGCATCACGGCCTGGGGCGACGATGTAATAAATGACAGACTGTGAGGTAAAAAACCACAGATACCAGCGATGTCCCACCTTGCCCTCTATGGTTTCAAATACCTGCCAGCGGGTTTCGTCACCCATAAACAATGACTCTGTCATTTGCTGTCTATGGTGAGCCTCAAGCAATGGCTGAAATAAGGGCTGCATGCGTTTGAAGCCGTCGGTCATTGTTCCTTCGGCTATATCAAGATTCAAGGTACTGAAAAGCTGGAGGAGTCGATGGGTTGCCCGGGCATAGAGATATTTATCTAATAGTGTCTCCACCCAGACACTTACCCCCAATGTATTTCTGTTGAACAATCGTGGCGGCATCGGTGCGGTAATCATACCTGGCAGATTTTCGCAATGACAGGTCGGTATATAGCGTTTGCGATGATAACGCCGGATATGTGCCTTTACTTCGATTTCAATAAAGTCTGAATCTTCGGTTCCTGGAAATAATTGAAAGGGTTTATGACATTGAGAGCACGTATTTTCGCCTTCCGGCAAATCAAGCTCTGTTTCGATAACGGGAAGAGCCTGCTGTGCTTTGCGCCCGTGTCCTTTGCTCCCTTTCTGTTGTCCTCTGGGACGAGAAGTCTCTGAATTACAGAATTGACTTTCACTATGCGTCTTCTTCTTTTCACTCTTCCGGCCAAACAGACGATGAACAAGGTCCCTGATTCTGGCATTGGCTGCTTCCAGCTTCAGGTCTTTTTCCTTTCCACGCTCAACCTCACGCGCATGCATGGATTTCCAGTAGGCGATCTCTGATGTATAGCAAATCTGTTGCTGTTTACTGATTTGAACAAATTCTTGCGAAAAGGGTGTTGTTCCGCCTGAATCAGCAATCGGCAAGTGGTTTGGTAATGAACAATGTATTGAAGAACCTTCCATGGTTTACTTTATATCAAATTATCAGCGGTGTGTCCCGTACTTTTTTTATTTTAAGGCAATGGGTAAGCCGAATACTTACTTACCCATAACTCTCAGCTATACGTCGTCATTCCTGCATGCTGTTAGCAGGAATCTCATAGGTTAAGCATAGATTCCCGATAAAGCTTGTGCCCACGCTTGACTGGGTAGACTTCGGGAATGAGGTGATTTTTAACTGAAGTTTCCCAATAATTATTTATAGTAAAATTGAAACTATGCTACAACTATATGAAAAAAATAGTCTTTTCATT
>NZ_BDMN01000179.1 GCF_002189065.1 Bathymodiolus platifrons methanotrophic gill symbiont | reverse complement strand
GGTAAGTTAAAATTCGACTACCCACTGTATTTCACATAGAGCCAAATTAAGCTATAAAATAATACTTCGTAAGGATCAACTAAATGGTGTAATAAAGGTTTATGTGCAATATTTTTTTGCTGGCCTTGAATAACATTAAATCCATGCTGCAATTGTATTTGAATACTTAGAAAGTAATCTTCTTCTTTGGATTTAGCGATAATTGCTTCTTTAAGTAGTTTAAGTTTTCAGGGGCTCTGTTTTTTAGTAAGGCTAAATTATAAAAAAAGCCATGAATGCTAGGTAAAAAGACATTACGCTTACGAGTTTTCTGCTTAATTTGTTGCACAGTTGCAGAGTAAAATTTCAATGCTTCATCATTGCGATTTTCTAAAAAGCATAAACTGCCCCTTAACGTTAAACCGCGAATTGAATAATCCTGTTTAATCAGGTTTTCTATATCCTGAGTATGACCCAGTATGATTTTGTATTCGGCAAAAGAAAGAATAGTGGCATTAGTAGCATCATCAGATTTAATATGATCTTGCAATACCTGCAATGGAAAACTAATATCCTGTAGACTTAAAAAAACCGTATTCAGCATAACTAGATAAAACAAATTCTTTAATATTGTTATTTATTGATTCAAACCAGGCTTGATCAAAAGGAGAGAAAAAAAGTAACTCCAGCGCAGACATGGCTTCTTTAGGAAACTCATTTTCTATGTCCAGATAGCATGTCTCAAATTGCTTATCATCACCAAGATAAAGATACAGGCGCGCCATGCTACCTCACGAAATTCCGGGACTCCTGTCGCCGTAATTCGTTCACCTACGCAGCGAATAGGAGATGCTCCAGCCGCCCTGCGTCCGCCACAGACTGAGCACAAAGCAGCTCAGTCATGGCTACCACAAATGGCTCTACGGCTATTCGGGATAAAATTTTAGCCTCCCTCGCGCGCTATCACGCACTTCGGATTGGCAAATTTCCCTGCGCCTTCTGGAGACTATCAGCCCGTCCGGGGCTGACAGCGTGGGATCATAATC
>NZ_BDMN01000178.1 GCF_002189065.1 Bathymodiolus platifrons methanotrophic gill symbiont | reverse complement strand
GCGTAGGCGAATGAATGTTGGTGACAGGAGTCCCAGAATTTCGTGAGGTAGCATGGCGCGCCTGTTAAATTGCTACTATGGTATAAACTCAATGTTATCAAGAGCAAGGGGCGTTGACGATTTATAGGGCCTTCCTGTTTAAACCAGACTTGCCTTAATCTGCTGCAGGGATTCTTCTGTCAGGCGCTGGTTATTTTGATCTAAAACATCACCTTTAAGGGCAAGCGATAATTGCCCAATTGTTTCAATCATCTCATCAAATACTTGCGCAGCATTTTCCAATTCTCTTGGCTGCATAAAAAAATTAAGCCCAGGACAAAGGTGGGTTTCCCAGTCATCACCAGGAAAAATACCAGGCTCTTCCATACTGGCAACCGCATAATCAACCTGATTTAAATCATCCAGCTTTTCAAATACCTTAACGCTACCATAAATCAAACCCGTATTTTCAAACGCTTCTAATAACTGAATACCCGAAAAACCATCATCTGTCTTAGGCACAAGACTCAATTGTATTAACGCCGGTAATGAATTATCTTCAGATAGTGACTGTTGGCTTTCCTGCTCTACTTCATCCACTGGTGCAAGTTCATTAGCATCAACGCCACTTTGCTGTGCTTCCTGCATATACTTCGTATTTAAACGCGTTTTAACTTGTGAATCATTATTTTCACCAGTATTTATGGGCACAATATCAAAATCATCCTCCTCAGTACTCACTACCAGGCTTGGATCTATATTCTCCAGAGGATCATGATTATCATAAAAATTGATTTTTTTACGTTTTGATCCACCACTAAACATTGCCCATAAAATCATTGCTAAAATAACTACGGCACCCACCGCAATAATGACTAATCTTAATAAATCTTTATCCATTTTTTAACTCTCTGCCATTGCTACTGCTTCTTGAATATCTACCGCTACCATACGAGAAACACCGGGTTCCTTCATAGTAACACCTGCTAATTGCTGTGCAATTTCCATGGTCACTTTATTATGTGAAATATATAAAAATTGTACGCTTGCGGACATTTCTTCAACCATTGCTGAAAAACGCCTTACATTCGCCTCATCTAAAGGTGCATCAACTTCATCCAGCAAACAAAAAGGTGCTGGATTAAGATCAAAAATAGAAAAAACCAAAGCGACTGCTGTTAACGCTTTTTCTCCACCTGATAACAAATGAATGGAACTATTACGTTTGCCTGGTGGCTGAGCAATAATATTGACCCCACTTTCCAGTAAATCATCATCTGTTAAGGATAAATACGCTTTGCCACCACCAAAAAGTTTAGGAAACTTCTCTTGTAAACCCATATTTATTTTATCAAATGTTTGCTTAAATCTCTGCCGACTTTCTTCATCAATTTTTGCAATCGCCTGTTCCAGAATTTCTAATGCTTCTAATAAATCAGCATTTTGTTCATTTAGAAAGTTCATGCGCTCTGATTGCGCCTTATATTCCTCTATTGCCGTTAAATTAATCGTGCCTAATCGTTCTATCTGTCGACTTAAATCATCTACTTGCACTTTCCACGAAGATTCATCAGCATGCGCAGCAATAGTTTGTATAATTTTCTCCGCATCCGCTTCTAGTTCATCTAATTGCTCAGTGACCGTTTGCTGACGAACCTGGCTTTCCTGTTGTTCAAAGCGGATACTATCCAGTAATTCTTTTTTCTTCTCTAAGTGTTGCTGTACTGAGGAGAACTGCTCTGCAACTTCTGTTATTTCTGTCTCTAAAGCCTCTTGTTGCTCTCTCAGTTGTTTTAAATCCTGTTCAAATTTATCTTTATCCTGCTGTAAAGTTTCCAGTTGATAACGTTCATCATCCATTGGCTCTAGTGTTGAATGCAGTTTTTTTTCTAATTCAACTATGCGTTCCTGAGCATGCTGATATTGCAGCTGTAAACGCTCTATTTGTTTTGTAGTTAAGGTATCAGAGGATTTTAAACTAGCAATACTGGCTTGCAAAGCATGTACTTGCTGACGACTTTCATTGACTTGTTTATTACTTTGTTCATTTTCTGTCTGCAGACTATCGCTACTTTGCTCTAAATGAAACCTGGTTTCCTCAAGAGCTTCCATCGCCTCTTCAGCCTGCTCCTTAATCATAGCGGCTTCTTCACGTGTTTCTGTATTATCAAGTAATTCCCTATTAATATCAGCCATTTCATTCATGACTTGCGCCAGACGCTGTTGCTGCTGCTCTACCCGCGCAGAGTGTGCACTAAATTCAGCAGTTTTCTGTGCCAGTTCATTACTCACCTGTTTGTATTTTTGCTGAAAATCTTCACGCTGCTTTTCAGCTTCTTTTAAAAATTCTTCTGCTGCTTCCAATTGCTCTTCAGTCACAACAACACGTGCTTGTAATTCAATCTGCTCTTCTTTAAGCAAGCGTAATTCTTTTTCTCTTTGTAAAACGCCTGATTTTGCATCATGATCGTGAATCACTTTGACCCAGCCATATCCCATCCAGGTGCCCTGCGTGGTTATAACTGATTCATAGGGCTTTAACTGGCCCACTAGTTGCCTAGCTTGCTCTGAATTATCCGCACAATAAATACCCGATAATAATCCGTGTAAATTCCAGAGTGTTTTAATTTTATCTATTAGCCGAGTCAGGTCTTTTGCTGGTTCATCCAGTAATGGGTTTTGTGTTTCAAATAAAGTTAAAGACTCATCACTTAGCGACGAGAGTTCATCAATTAACTGGTCTGCATTCTCAATACACACAGCCTCTAAATAAGTGCCTAACACTGTTTCCACAGCACCATCCCAGCCAGGCTCTACATCAATAAACTCTGCCAGACGCTGGTTATCTGTTAATGCCATCCGATCCAGCCAATGGGTTAACTTCTGATTATCCTTACCCATCGCATGCTGCTGTAGTAATTCCAAGGATGTAACTTTTCCTTTAATCGTTTGCAGCTCAGAACGGTCTCTGTGCAACACATCATGGTATTGTTTGATTTGCTGCCTTAATTCGGTAATAGACAGATGTACAGCATCCAGCTCAATCTGCAACTGATCCCGTTGCTCCTCAATTAGATTAATTGATTGATCAAGAGTCTCAATTTCTTCTTGCAGGCCTTTTTCATTTAACTCATCATGCTCGCCTTGTAATCGCTGCAATCGACTTTGTACTTGAAAAGTCTGATTTTCTAATTGCGCGATCTGCATACGTTTTACTTCAGCTTGTTCCCGGTAATTAGCATATTGATTTTTATAAGCTTCCCACTCCTGCTGCCAGGCAAGACGCTTTTCCTGAGCAGCACTCTGAATTTCCAGTAACTCCTCTTCTCTTTCCTGAGCAACGAATAAAGACTCCTCCGCTTCCAGTAAAGATTCTTTTATCTCTTCTAATTGCAGCAGGTCTTCATCTAAATTTCCCTTTAGTTGATCAGCCTGCTCACGCAAGCGGGCAAGCTCTAATTCAGTTTCTTCATGTGACTGCTCATTATGCTTAATAATTTGATCCAGACGACTTACTTCGGCAACGACATGATAATACTCACCCTGTTGTTTATCTACGGCTTGTTGTTGCGTTTTATGTGTAACCCTTTTTTGCTCTAGCGCCTGTTCTAGTTCTTTACGCTCCATAAACAACTGGTTATGTGCTGTTGCTGCATCCTGCAGTTTAACTTCCAGTTGCTCAGCCATTTGATGATGCGCACGCCAGCGCATAGCTAATAATTCGAGCTTTAATTGTCGTTCCTGAGTTTTTAGAGTAGTGTATTTTTCTGCTTTTTCAGATTGTTTTTTTAAATGATTAAGCTGTTTTTCTACTTCATCGCGGACATCATCCAGGCGTTCCAGATTTTCACGCGAATGACGTATGCGCATTTCAGTTTCATTACGCCGTTCTTTATATTTAGTAACACCTGCCGCTTCTTCTATATGAACACGAAGCTCATCTGGTTTCGCTTCAACTACACGGGAAATGGTTCCCTGTTCAATAATCGCGTAACTACGTGCTCCTAAACCCGTCCCTAAAAATAAATCAGTAATATCTTTACGCCGGCATTTAGTACCATTAAACATATAAATAGACTGACCATCTCTACTTACCTGGCGTTTAATAGCAATCGTGTTATATTTTGCAAACTCACCGCCTGCACGACCTTCACTATTGTCAAAAATTAGTTCAACCGAGGCTGTGCTAACAGGTTTTCGTCCAGAAGAGCCATTAAAAATAACATCCGCCATACTACCGCCACGCAAGTGCTTAGCTGAGCTTTCGCCCATCACCCATCGCACAGCATCGATAATATTGGATTTGCCACAACCATTTGGCCCCACAATACTAATTAGATTTCCTTTAATAGGAATCGTCGTAGCATCGACAAATGATTTAAAACCTGAAAGTTTAATTTTTTCCAGCTTCATTACTGGTAAAATACCGTGTTTTTAAAATAAACGGCCATTATACTTTATGCAACATAATGTAACAGGCTAAATCACACTTAACAGCACAAATCGTTATGGCAACAAAACCAAGCAAAGACTTACAAGCATTTGATAATCCCCAACCTGGCCGTGATTTTACCATCCGCATTGATACGCCTGAATTTACCTGTCTTTGCCCCCTAACAGGCCAGCCTGACTTTGCCGAAATCACGCTTGAATACGTACCTGATAAACTGTGCATAGAATTAAAAGCCCTAAAACTTTACCTATGGACTTTCCGTGATCGCGGCGCTTTTCATGAAGCCGTCACCAATGAAATTCTCGATGATATTGTTAAGGTAACGCAGCCCAACTTTATGCGCGTACGAGCTGACTTTAATGTTCGTGGTGGTGTCTACACTTCAGTGATTGTGGAGCATCGCAACCCTGATTGGCACGCACCTGAGTTAGTACAGTTGCCCTAGAATCATGGCAACACTTCAAAACCAAACGTAGGGCGTGGCTTCAGCCCGCCATAAACACTGCATTGACCTTTTGCGGGCTGAAGCCACACCCTACAAACAGGTTATTACATACAATGCATGGATTGCTCGATGTATTAAAGCAAGCTACAAACCAAACATTTTAATCAATCATCATGACATTTAAAGAAAGCCTAACTACCCTGCCCCAATATATATTACCGCATCATCCCTTATCAAGATTAATGCGCCAACTAACCCATAGTAAAAACAAAGCCTGGAAGAATCTATTTATCAAACAGATTGTCAGTCATTATGGAGTTAATATGGATGAAGCAAAAGATTCATCTGTAAATAGCTATGCCAGCTTTAACCAGTTTTTTACCCGGGAATTAAAAGCAGACGTGCGTACCACGGCCAATAATAAAGGAGATATTGCCTGTCCAGCCGACGGGGCTGTTAGTCAAGCCGGCGATATTACTGAAGGCAACATTATCCAGGCAAAAGGTAAAAGTTATACTGCAGTTGACTTATTAGGCGGTGATGAACAACGTGCAGCGCCTTTTAAAAATGGTAAATTCACCACAATATACTTATCGCCTAAAGATTATCACCGCCTGCACATGCCATTAGATGGCACGCTTAAAGAAATGATTCATGTACCAGGACGGTTATTCAGCGTGAATGCTGCAACTGCAAATTCAGTACCTCGTCTATTTGCTAGAAACGAGAGAGTCGTCGCTATTTTTGATACTGAAATAGGCCCTATGGCATTAGTACTTGTTGGGGCTATCTTTGTTGCCAGCATAGAAACTGTATGGCATGGCGAAGTCACCCCACCTACCGCCAAAGAAGTACAAACCTGGCAATATACCGACAATGCACCGCATTTAAAACGCGGCGAAGAAATGGGACGTTTTAATATGGGCTCAACAATTATTGTTCTTTACGGTAATGATGTTATGAACTGGGAAGATAGACTTGTAGCAGGCAAAAAAGTCCAATTAGGTGAAAAAATAGGTCAAACTTCGGTTTAATTAAGCATCATTCAAAGCAAGGCTGATATTGTTTCACACAAACCAAACGTAAAGATTCGACTAACCCATCTATCATTACCGAGCTTGTCCAACAAACGGTTCAGATTGTGGCTCGCTTCGCGATCACAATCTAACCTTGTTCGTTGCGATTAATGGCTCAATATGTACTTCTGGTTTATGTGCTGACAAATCAAACGTGTTTTGTAGGTTCAACCAAAACTCAGGGGTTGTACTTAAAGCTTCTGATAAAAGCCACGCCGTGTTAGGTGAAACACCTCTTTTACCTCTTACTACTTCATTAATTCTTTGTACTGGTATTCCAATATGAGTAGCTAAAGCTTTTTGAGTTACTCCCATAGGTTCAAGAAACTCTTTAAGCAAAATAACTCCTGGATGTGTTGCTTTTCTATTTGTTGGAATCATTTTAATACCTCAAGTTAATGATAATCTAAAATTTTAACTTCATAAGCATTTGATGCCTCCCATCGAAATACTATACGCCACTGTGAGTTAATACGAATAATATGTAACTCTGAAAAGTTACCTTTTAGAGACTCTAATCTATTTCCTGGAGGCCAACGTAAATCATCTAATGTTTGTGCTGCATTCAAAATATCCAGTTTATATAATGCTGACTCTAAAATTTGTTGTGGTAATCGCCTGACACGAGCACTAGATACTCCATGATATAAATCTTCTGTGGCTTTATCTGCAAATGAAATAATCATCACACAAGAATAACGGATACACGGTATTCATGCAATATATTTTTGATTTTTAGTTATTGCCGTATTTCAAGTTATCTGCAGACAATGGCAAACAAAGGATACAATCCTCTTATTGCTATTCAAACAAGAAAGGGATATAAAATAGGCGCGCCATGCTACCTCACGAAATTCCGGGACTCCTGTCGCCGTAATTCGTTCACCTACGCAGCGAATAGGAGATGCTCCAGCCGCCCTGCGTCCGCCACAGACTGAGCACAAAGCAGCTCAGTCATGGCTACCTCAAATGGCTCTACGGCTATTCGGGATAAAATTTTAGCCTCCCTCGCGCGCTATCGCGCACTTCGGATTGGCAAATTTCCCTGCGCCTTCTGGAGACTATCATCCCGTCTTAGGAAGATCATTACAACACTTACTTGAAGTTATAAATGATCTTGAAAATAAAGGAATCGGTTTCACTTCATTAACTGAATCAATAGACACGACTACAAGCACAGGCAAACTTGTTTTTAATATATTTGGCTCACTTGCAGAATTCGAACGCTCATTAATTAAAGATAGAGTAAAAGCCGGCTTAGAGGCGGCTAGAAAAAAAGGAAGAATTGGAGGAAGGCCCTCAGCTCTTGATGAACAACAAAAGGAAATGGCAATAACGATGTTCAACGGCGGTGCATTGAAATCTGATATAGCAAAACATTTTGGTGTTACGAGACAAACTATTTACACTATACTTAAAGATATAGACAAATAAATAGCTCATACGCTACAACACACGCCATATAACAGAGCCCTGACGCATGAACTAAACAACCACCCGCTATAAAAGTGCGTGGGTTAGAGAGACTGGCGACTGAAAGTCGGGATACAGGGCAAATAGCCCTGTTATTTCAGCTCTCGCTGCCAGCCATGGAGAGCGAACGCGAGGGCTGGTAGTCCCCAGAAGGCGTAGGGCCGTTGTTTTGTCGGAATCGTAGCGCTAGCGTAGGTGGAGACAAAATAAAAGGCATTCCGAAACGCCGTCCAGTCATTTGAGGGAGTGTTACGAAGCCAGCACCGAGTTTACGATGGTAGTGGCGAAGTGGCACGTACGCAGGACGTCTGGGGCGCCGAAGGCATTAGCGGTCGCGTTAAGTTTTTGCCGCTTGCTTGGGCTGGGATGCCCAAAACAAGCTTTCGCAAAAATAGCGACTCCCCGCCCATACTCTGTTTTAAAATTGTCATTCGGGTTGGCGTCAAAATGGTGATCAAGATAATTCTTTATCATTTCCTCAGTCATTTGCCTTACCAACTCTCTTACACCCAAGCTGATATCACCTTTTAAAACTTGGTATCTGTATTTTGTTACCCAAACAAAATGATATGCAATATTGTAGACTGTATGATTGCCATAATGATAATCCATCTTTAGGAACGTGTACGAAACAACTTACCGATATAAATTATTTTTGAGGAATCGCACGATAATTCCATTTTGGTAAATGCTCATCAAATACAATGGGCATTTTCTCCTTAAAGTCAGTAGCGTATTTTCTCCCTGTCTCATATATTTTATCAAGTATGTTAACAACGGTTGTGAGTCCAGTCGAAGTTGATGTTCTGGCAATCAATGTTTTAACCGTTTCAATTGAATCAAATACAACTCCTTCACAAGCGCGAGTCACATGAGGAAAAAACCGATTCTCTATCGGATTATACTTTGAGGTATAAGGTGGATAATGGACAATCCTAATTTCCACTCCAAGTGCATTAGCTGTCTTTTGTAAATCTTCTTTAAAAATATAGTGCCGAGAGCTGTTGCTTCCTCCACCATCACAAAGGATCAATAGTGATTTTGCTTTAGGGTAATGGATAATACCTTCGTTTATCCACCATTGAGATAAGCTATCACAAGCAAACTCACTGGTATCATGACTCGTTCCAAGTGTGATATATCCTGTATTTAGTTTGAGGTCATAAAATCCATGAGGAATGACACTACCTGTTGCAGAACTGGGAAAATCATGGTCATTCGTTTGAATGGCTGCTTGTGTATAGAGCGATCCATTACGATAAAAAGTACCCAATAACTCTTTCTTTTTGGTATCCATACTAATAACAGGGTTTCCCGCATCCAGGTAGTCCTGCTTCAATTGGGTAATATTTTCAAATTGAGCATTGCGGTCAGGATGACCACCCATCGTAATGTTTTTCTGGGCTTTGCGCTTAACATATTCATGTTTTTTTAATAAATATCGAACGATATTACGACTGACAGAATAACCCTTTTTTAATAATTCACTGACGATTTCACGCGGCTTTAGATAAGTCCACCTAATAGATGAGTTCATTGGATCACCTGCTGTATGCTGCTGAAGAATAGCTAAAAAGTCTTGATCTATTCCTTTATATTCGGGCTTAGATAACTTTTTTTTCGACCGCCTCCAGGTTGTCTGATTCCCGCCGTATCCTGCTCTAATTCGCTGAGTTCTTTTTGTCCACGGCGGATGGTTTTTGGATCACACCCTAATAAATCTGAAATATAGTTAACGCCACCATGAGATAATTTTTCACTCTCAATGGCGGCATAGCGTCGTTTGTCTTTTTCACTCAGTGAGCCATAAAATTTTTTCATTGATTTTTCGATACTTGTTTTATAAGGAAATGACATAAGACAAGGACTAAGTTATAAATTAAGATAATCTTGATTTAGGGGAGATATTTTATTATTCAAGCTTAACTTATTTCAGGAAGTTATTTCGTACACATTCC
>NZ_BDMN01000177.1 GCF_002189065.1 Bathymodiolus platifrons methanotrophic gill symbiont | reverse complement strand
TACTCGGCCTTCTAGCGCATCTACGCCCGCTGAAAATCAGGGAAACGTAGCCTAAGCGACTCCCCGACTTTATAATACTTATCTTTCTTAGCCATATTTTAATAGGAATATCACAATGACAAGTACGCAACAACGTAGCGAACTACAAAGCCAAATTTGGAAAATTGCGAATGAGGTTCGTGGATCAGTCGATGGCTGGGATTTTGCATACTACAGCCGCTATAGTGAGGAGCCAAATCATTGTTTGTGTTTTCTGTTAGATCTAGGTTTAATCAAGTAGCCTGGACGGCCTTTAACCTCTTCATAAATTCGCCTCAGGTAATGGCTGATTATACCCAGCCCCATAAGGATTGTTCCCCCAATAATGACAATTAATAAGTTGATAGTCGTAAATCCATCAAGGGCAATTCCCTGACACTTTTGCCAAAGGCTTATTAAACCAATAATAATACCGAGCAGGAGGCTGAAAGCGCCGGTCCAGCTGACAATTTGTAAGGGTAGGCTGGAAAGTGCCGTTATATTATCAATTGCATAGCCTAGTAGCCTAAAACGACTCCAGCGGCTTCCGCCGGAGCCTTGCCTGGTACCGACTTTAAAAGGGATGCGTGCTGACGGGTAACCCGACCAGCCAATGAGGCCACGAAAAAAACGCTGGTTTTCAGGGAACGCGAGATAGGTATCAACGACATGCCTGTCAAGTAATTTAAAGTCACATAGCCCACGAATGTTTAAATGCGTAAAAAAATAGAATAAGGAATAAAAGAGATGTGATAGAAACTTGCTGAGTAAGGACTCTCTACCACGGTTAACTTTGATCGCTTCAACAACTAAAACGCCTCTCGTCCATAGCTCAACCATTTGCGGAATTAATTCTGGCGGGTGTTGCAGGTCTGCATCAAGTATAATAACGGCGTTACCTCTTGCAGCAGCAAGACCAGCATGTATCGCTGCCTCTTTTCCAAAGTTGCGGGTCAGCTCTATAAGCCGAATGCGGTGGTCTGTTTGTGTGATGGAGAGTATTGTTGCTACGCTGTTATCGGAAGAGCCATCGTCAACAGCGATAACTTCCATTGGTTTGTCTTCACCACAAAAGGCTGCTGATATTATGGTTTGCAGGTTTTTGCTTATGTCCGAGCCTTCATTGAAAACAGGAATAACAAGTGAAAGTACAGGTGGAGGAAGTGGTATTACCATAATCTTAAGGGTTTTGTTATTTTTTTGATAAATCATCCGCTATTTTAGCTTTGCCGATCCAGTGATTAAAGATCGTCCAGATTCGATGTGGATTCACCTTTAATATTTCAGCAACCCGATTGACGGGCATTTCTCTTTCAATCAGTGCCAATGCCATGGCTTCAAATAGCAGAGTGAAGCCACTGCCGGGGAGATCCCAATGGACTTCTACAGTACGAACTTTCCCGTCCGTTGTTGTGATGCGAGGAACAGAGCAATGTAGATAGCAAGAATGCTCAAAGAAGCTCAAATGTTGCCATTGCCGATCGACTGTATCATGCACTGGGCAGAGAACCCACGATTCATCAGCAAAACGGGCGCCTGGTTCAAAACCTATCTGCAAATGAAATTCATTCTGTTCTAAAATATTGTCGTTTGAAAAGATAATTTATTCTACTTTCCAAGGCGATTGTAAGCCTAAAGCCATACTAAATAAAGATTCACTATTCATGGTATTATTATCGCACTACCCACTAGGATTCACATAGAGCCCCGGGTACTCTTCTGTTTCTATTATTTTATTTCATTAGTTTCATATTTAATGTTTTGACAGGGGGGGGCATTATCACTTTTCTTGGCTTTATACTTAGGAATAAGCACGAAACAACTTCCCGATATTAATTATTCTTGAGGAATTGCACGGTAATTCCATTTTGGTAAATGTGTATCAAATACAATCGGCATTATTTCTTTGAAGTCAGCGGCATATTTTCGTCCTGTCTCGTATATTTTGTCGAGTATGTGAACAATTGTTGTTAGTCCTTTTGACGTTGATGTTCTAGAAATCAATGTTTTAACTGTTTCAACCGAGTCAAATACAACACCTTCACAAGCACGAGTCACATGAGGAAAAAAACGATGTTCAATGGGATTATACTTTGCTATTCGTCGTATCGGCGAGCATTTTCAGGGACATCTGGATAACTTATCGCAAGAGCAACTGGTGGATTATTTTTATGATCTTTTAAACCGTCTTTCCTGGAGTGCGGTGAAATTAGATCTCTATGGGCTAAAGTTTTTCTATACGCATGTACTCCATAAATCATGGGTTGATGTGCCGATGGTTAAACCACCTCGCTGTACGCGTATTCCCGATATTGTGACGGTGGCGGAAGCACCGCAGTTGTTTATGTCGACACGCGTACTGAGTTACCGGGTATTCTACTTTACAATTTACACTATGGGCTTGCGTCTGGGCGAGGGCTTGAACTTACAAGTGGGGGATATTGATGCGACACGTATGCGTGTACATATTCGTAATGCCAAGGGTAATAAGGATCGTCTTGTGCCTTTACCCTTGAGTACTTTGCAGGTGTTGCGAAAGTTTTGGGTTGTGCATAAAAATCCAGTGTTGATATTCCCCAACCGTGCCCGGGGTCTAAAAGGAGCACATCTTGCTGAGTCACCCCTTGATCGTGGTGGCGTTCAGAAGACGATTAAACTGGTTACTGAGGAAATGGGGCTAAAAAAACATTTCTTGTCACTCCTTACGCCATAGCTACGCCACTCATCTGTTAGAAGCTGGGGTTGATTTAGTAGAGCTACAGAAGATCTTAGGTCATACCAGCCTGGTGACCACGGCTCGCTATACGCATTTGACCGATATAACCAATGAGAATGCGGAACAACACATTAATCAGTTAGTCAGCGGGCTTTCTATTCGCTGGGGAAAGATCTTATGATTACCCTTGCTTCAGTGATTGACCAATTCCAGGACGACTTTTTAAGCGAGTATCAAAACCGTTTACGCCCCAATCAAATCAGTGCGCTACATGCAATAAAACGCTGCCGGACACAGATGAGTCCTGTAATGCAGGTGAACTGTGCAGACTGTGATTATCAAACCTTTGTGCCACATTCTTGTGGACATCGTAACTGTCCGCATTGTCAGCATCATGATTGTCAGCAATGGATTGAACGACAGGTGCAAAGACAGGTACCTGCTGATTATTTTATGAATACCTTTACCTTGCCTGCTCAGTTAAGGCCCTTGGCAAAACAGAACCCGCGTTTAGTTTACAGCATGATGTTTGACTGTGCCTGGGCGACCTTACAGAGTTTCAGTAAAAATGATAAACAGTTGCGAGGTGATCCAGGGGCAATTACCGTCTTGCATACCCACTAACGCGAATTGAATGATCACCCGCATATTCATGTGATCATGCCGGCGGCTGCAGTGGACAAGACCCATAAGTAAAGAGAGTAAATACCTGTTTAATCATAAAGCACTAGCGAAAGTATTTCGCGCTAAAATGCTGACGCATATGCGCGAAGAAAAATTATCATTCCCTGCGTTGATTCCTAAGGTCTGGGTAGTCGATTGTCAATTCGTCGGAGCGGGTGATAAGGCTCTGATTTATCTGGGGCGATATATGTATCGTGGCGTGATTCGTGAAAAGGATATTTTATCCTGTCATGATGGCAAAGTGACATACCGCTATCAAGACAGTAAAACCAAACGCTATCAAACCAAAACAGTGTCGGGAGCTGATTTTTTTATGGCTGGTATTACAACATGTTTTGCCTAAAGGCTTTCGTCGTGCACGATTGTTGGCTTTTTACACCCCAATAGCAAGGGCGTGATTAAACTGATTCACATCCAGCTAAAGTTTGATCCGGCGAAGATATTACGCACACTGAAACCACGCCCGCACAAAGTTGTAAATGCTGTGGTGGTGCAATGATCGTAGGGCGCAGACGAATCCCAAGAGTGGAAGTGACATTTCAGCCCCTGCCGACTTAAGCTCTGAAAACACTGACGGTTATGTGAATTCAAACGCATTCACCCAGGTAAGCAGCGAATAAATCGCTGAGGTAGTTACTTGGGCTAAAATCGGGGGTTACGGGATAAAAAATGCCCTGATACTTAAACTTTGGAAGTTGCCTGCACTGCGCACCGCGCAAGGTTCGATTAGGTTTTAAAAAACGAAGTCTGATTACTCAATCGGGCTAATCAGCAAAAAGCTACCTTCATATAGCGTAGTAACAGAATATCTACTATCCCCCCGGGCTTGTCCAACAAACGGTTCAGATTGTGACTCGCTTCGCGATCACAATCTAACCTTGTTCGTTATAAATTTTTAATTGCAAGCAAATGAGTTCAACCCAAACTCAAGTTTAAAATCTGTTGCTGTAACAGAAGGAACTATTTTTCCTTTTTCTTTATTTAAAGAAACTATTCCATAGTTTTCTAGGGTTTTAAGTGTCCGAGATAAATTGGATTTTTTTCTATGGCTCAATATCTCAAGTTCAGTAAGTGATTGGGGCTTACATTTAATAATAAGTTTTAAAAGCTCTTGATTTTCATTACTTAAAACCTGTGAAAGTGATTTTATAGATTCAAACCAAATTTTAGGTTCATTCTTCTTTGGCTTATATTCTCCTCTAACTATAGATAGAGTTCTTTTTTTATAGTCTTCCTGTGACATAATTCCTACATTCATAATTTTCATTTTATTGACCTTTATTTCTCAAGAAGTATTTTATCTACATCCATCCAAAAATCTTCGAGTAACTGGCTTGCACTTTCAAATTCATACGGTTCAACTATTTTTCTTTTATGCTTATGATCCCAAGTTAACCTTTTAGCACTATATTTTTTCTTCTTTGGTTTTATAGCATGGGCATTATCATAACCGAGAATCCTAGCATTATTAGGGCTGTGCAATGTTAAAGAGTATTTAATACCATGTGGTATATGTTGATTAGAGGGAACAGATTTTGCTTCAATTTTTGTCCAATAGCCATTTTCCATTGGAAAAATCTCATTATTAAGCTGAAGTAAAACTTCTAGCCCTATGTCACTCTCCATTTAAAACGCCTATAATTAAGTTATCATCTGATGATAACTTAATTATAGCAAAGAAATTTAAGTGGTACTGAATTGATTTTGATTTATAACACTAAGCTCAGATGACGTAGGAAGGTAGACGATAAATTCTAACCAACGCACTGAACTTTGATAAAAAAGGATGGTTGAAAACGTGCTGCGCTTCCTACAGTCAGCTGGAGCGCTTGGTTACAGTTCGGTATTCGACCATCTACAACCGAAGCACATTCGTTTCGGTTGACAGTCTTAAAATGCTTTTAGTGTAGCAGGGCTTGTTAAACAGCGCGATTTACTTTTAATGTAGTCCTGTAAAAACAGTGGATGGCTAAATAGCAATAAGATCCTTACCCAGGCCATAACTTTTCCAATCACGATAAGCTAGACAGGAGTACTAGCGAAGACTTTCCAAGCATAAAAAGGCTTTGATATTCTTTTGCCCTGCTACCTCCCACTCAACCCTTTCCGATAAAGTGATGACGGGTGGAATTGCTAAGAAAAAGAACGCGGCAACCTTGCCGCTGTCTGTTGCGCCTGAGCAATGCTAGCCCAATCAAAGGGGTCAGTGTAATTGATTTTTTTATATTTTCAGACTTTCTACCCTGTCCCTTGTATGTCTGAGGAATTCCAAGTCGATTTAAGCGTGCTAATCAAACCATAATATAGCCTTATCAATGATTTTAAACTAAGTTTACCCCAACAAAACAACAATAACTCTGATCCCTTTGATTCAATAAGAACTACTTTTCATTGCAGATAGTCCATATTTTATGCCCAAGTGGTTTTAATCGAGAATTTCCGCCAGGATAATGCTCCTCATATCTAAGGTTGTCTTTGATGCTGTGAACAGTATCTCGTACCTTTTTAATCTCTACCCATTTATCTAAGGCAAGCGTATGCCTAAGAGCATTTCCTTTTTCCAATTTATATTTCGCAAATGAGTCTGAGACTGATCCAACTATACACCCGTTAAGGTCCGGATTGGTTTCACTTAATTTATACCCCAACCGATCGCTACCATTTTGAAAATATGGAACCCGATAATGAGAGAGTTCAAAATACCCATCCATACAAGAGTCACGACTCGGTCGGATATCAATATTTAGCCCTTTGTCGTGTTGGGAAAATTCAAAATCCATGTACAACAATTTTTTTCAGGTTACTTTTTGCAACGCATCTTTCGATATTTCCACGCTGGGCTTGAAGGCTGCTTTCTGCAATTAACCTATCTAAAATAATTTTCTTATCACCCTGTAGATACAATTCATAAAATTTATACCCCATTGAACCCACAAGGGCTATTACCGATATAATCGTGACAAAACCAATTATTTGCCCAATTACTTTTGCGGCATTCATTCCTTGAATTTGTCCCACTTTGGTTAGAACTATCTTTAGCAACAAAGATCCACATAGGACAACCAAGGCTGCAAGTGTAACAGGGCCTTTGACGACCTCTAGAATATCAGGAAAACTTTCCATGCCCATCACTAATATTATTCGTATACATATACAATAGCGAAGACCGTTTAAAACATAACATTATTATTAGCAGGCAACCTTTCTCTGATACCTAAGATATTCACCACGTAAACAAGAATATTATACAGGATATCAATATCCTGTACTTTCTCCCTATTCTCCCACTGTATTGATCTTAAAATCAGGCAGTTTTCCCTGCTATCAAAATTATCCTGTCAAATTGCCTCTATAATTGATAATATCCAGAAAAACAGGCGCATTAACAAGAAAACTTAATCTATTTATAGTTTGGTTTATTACCTATGTCAATTGAAAAACCTAAAAAGAATTTACTAGAGGAAACACAGAGCATTTTTCAGCGTTTACATTACTCGATTCATACTGAACGTGCTTATTGTGATTGGATTATACGTTTTCATCACTAGTGTGTTATTGACTGGTTGAGTCATATTGATGAGCAATCTTTATACATCAGTAGCGTAAGTATTTGCGAAATTCAAAAAGGAATCAGTCAACTTAACGCCCTGACTATCAACAAAACTTGACGCGATGACTAAACGATACTCTGTTACCGTGGTTTGAAGTCAAGATCATTCCTGTTGATACCCAATTAGCACGCTAATGGGGAGAATTATTAGGGTTTTTTAGTAAAAAAAGATTAACGCGCCCTATTATGGATACATTAATTGCAGCATCAACAATGCACGGTGGTCTTATATTAATTACTCGTAATACTGATGATTTTAAATTATTTGAAACAAAGTTACATAACCCGTGGAATTGAAATAAAGGTAAGCGTCAATTAAACCACACATTCAAAACCAACCTAAAAAAT
>NZ_BDMN01000176.1 GCF_002189065.1 Bathymodiolus platifrons methanotrophic gill symbiont | reverse complement strand
GGAACCGAGAAAACTTAACCAATAAACAAGAAGTTTCATTAGCTGAAATGATTGACCTATATCCTACGTTAGGGCAGGCATATCGATTGAAAGAGCTTTTTAATGACTTATGGTCAATGCCCGATAAAGTATCGGCTGAAGCCTTTCTAAAGCAGTGGTGTGAAGAAGTAGAAAAATCTAAAATCTCAGCATTTATGAAGTTTGTAAAGACCGTTAGGAGCCATTGGTCTGGCATTATTCATTTCGTTGAAACGAAGATTACAAATGGAATTCTTGAGGGAATTAATAGCAAGGTCCAACTGGCCAAACGACGAGCAAGAGGTTATCGCAATATTAATAATTTTATCAATATGATTTACTTTCTTTGTGGTAAGTTAAAATTCGACTACCCACTGTATTTCACATAGAGCCAAGAATTTACTAGAGGAAACACAGAGCATTTTTCAGCGTTTACATTACTCGATTCATACTGAACGTGCTTATTGTGATTGGATTATACGTTTTCATCACTAGTGTGTTATTGACTGGTTGAGTCATATTGATGAGCAATCTTTATACATCAGTAGCGTAAGTATTTGCGAAATTCAAAAAGGAATCAGTCAACTTAACGCCCTGACTATCAACAAAACTTGACGCGATGACTAAACGATATTCTGTTACCGTGGTTTGAAGTCAAGATCATTCCTGTTGACACCCAATTAGCACGCTAATGGGGAGAATTATTAGGGTTTTTTAGTAAAAAAAGATTAACGCGCCCTATTATGGACACATTAATTGCAGCATCAACAATGCACGGTGGTCTTATATTAATTACTCGTAATACTGATGATTTTAAATTATTTGAAACAAAGTTACATAACCCGTGGAATTGAAATAAAGGGGTCAATGAAACCAAAAGAGTCAGCCTCGATTGACAATTGTTTGTTGCAATGTCTGCAACCAGCTATTCTGAAATTGTACAATTTGATTGTGACTAAATGTGAAACATGTCAGATTAAGTTAATTAGATACTATGAACACGCTTTTTGTTGGCCAGCTCGATTGAGTCATCGAAGCATTTTTTTTATATCTAAAGAACTTTAAGAATTATCCATTGCAATTAGGTGATTTCTGTCAAAGAATATACCAGCTTACTTGTCTTTTTGCCCTTCTTAGGCGTTGTGAACAAAAATCCTGCACAATCTGGTATATTCTTTTCCGGCAATCACCTTAACTTTCAAAGTTCAAGTACTGAAGCGGCTTTATTGCCTGAATCTCCAGTTTTTAATTCAAGTGATCCCTTCTACTGTTATTTTAAAGAATCAATTCCCTGATTGGCTAATTGATCTGCCCTTTCATTCCCAGGATTTCCTGAGTGTCCTTTTACCCAGGTCCAGTCTATTTCGTGTTTTTGCATTGCACTATCTAAACGACGCCACAAATCCTCATTTTTTACCGGCTTTTTTGCTGCAGTTTTCCAGCCTCTTTTTTTCCAGTTAACCATCCATTCTGTGATTCCTTGTAAAACGTATTTGGAATCACTGTATAGTTTAACTGCGCAGGGCTGATTTAATATTTCCAATGCCTGGATAGCTGCCATTAGTTCCATGCGGTTATTAGTCGTTTCCTGCTCTCCACCGAATAATTCTTTTTCGGCATCACCTCTTTTTAACCATACGCCCCAGCCGCCAGGCCCAGGATTTCCTCGACAAGCACCATCGGTATATATTTCAACTATCTTTATCATATTGTCTTTGTTCTAATGGAATATTTATTAACTTTGCCATCGCAAATTTTTGTTGATATTCTCTTATTGGTGTCAAAGGGATAAGATGATAACATCTTTTAATCGCTTTAATTCCATAGGCAGCAACTCTTAATTCTTGCCCTCTTCCTTCAGCATGTCCAGAGTTAATGCGCGTCGCATCAAAATTAAATCCTGCAGCTAACTCTACTTCAAAGTTTAATAAACGTAACCAGTCTTCGAGCCGGGTACGACTAACTAAGCCAGGAATCCAGGGGGTGTGTTTTTCTCTACGCTTCATATATTGCAGGTTGATGTAAATATTCCAGGGATTAAAACTAAGGATAGTCAATTTTCCCTCTGGTTTTAATATGCGCTCTACTTCACGTAATACCTGGTGTTTATGGCGGTCAAATTCAAGTGAGTGTGGCAATATAACCATATCCACTGATTCAGACTTAAACGGTAGAGCTACCGTTGTTCCTCTGAGTACTTTACTTTTATACCAGGGATCCTGCTCGTCATCCATAACATAGAATTGTTGATATAAACTACAGTCAATAAAATCATTTTCCCAACCTAGAGCACCTATTTGCACAACAATCTGTTTGCAGCTAACAGTGATAGATCGCTGCAAGAAAGCAGCCTCTTGCTGTTGTAAAATCTGACCTTTAGAAGTGGCAAACCACTCAAGCAATACCTTGCGATGCATTATCTTTACTCATATAAACACAAGTCATTAAAGATACCAGATTGTTATAGCAAATAAAGTAATAATTAATTTTATTACCAAATAATTCCAACCGCGACAATTGAAACGACAAAGCATAAGGTCGCCAAATCTTCTACGGCATGTATCAACCAATGTTGCTGGTCTTGCATAATCATATCAATACGGTTGGTAACTTGATCTTGCATATGAATTTTTTGTTGCATTTTCGTTCTCCTAATGATTTATATAACTACGCATCTGACCGACTAATACACCCTGTATTTCCACTTGCTCAGGTTTGTATTTCATGGCAGACATGTTGGAATTTGCTGGAATTAATAATGTTTCATGCGGATACTGCTCTATAAACTTTAAAGTTGCCTCAGATTTATCTATCAGAGCAACAACTATCTCACCATTACGTGCGCTACTTCTTTGCTCAATAATGACCCAGTCACCATCAAAAATACCCTCCTCTATCATTGACTCTCCTTTAATTTGCAGGATATAACATGATTTTTCGGTTTTAATCTGGTCTGGAATATTGATATAACTGACTTGCTCTATTGCTTCTATCGGTTTCCCGGCAGCAATAAACCCAACAAAAGGAGTCCCCATAGATTCATCATCTGATTGCATATATTGTTTTGCTTTTTCAGTTAACCTGATTCCTGTTTGTTTACGATCTAAAGCTTCAATCAGGCCCGCTTCTATTAATGCTTTGATATGCTTATGCAATGAACCCCGTGAATTTAATCCTAGCTCAACACATACTTCATCTAAAGTAGGCGGATAAGAAAAATTCGCATAATTATTAATTAGATACTCAAAAATATCCTGCTGTTTCCGGGTTAGCTCTTTCAATTCGCTCTCCATTTGTTTCGTAAAAACAATAGCAGGAGAACAAATAAAGAACAAGTTTTATTTTTGTTTTTTCTCCTGCCTTTTTTTCTTATTTCAGCGATACAATAGTTTGTAGCCCTGCTATAAAAAAGACATGTTAGAATTATTTGCTAAATTCTATAACCCCTATTTTTGTTTCTTATACGGATAACTTTGTTTTGATCCCATTAGACCTTTTTGCTGTGGCAATTATTTTGCCCTGCTCCGTATTACTACTTGCCAGCAACCGTTTTTCTCCCGATACTATATTATTAGGGGCTTTAGGCTTATTACTTATTTCTGGCATATTGACACCTACCCAAGCTCTAGGTGGATTTGCAAGCCCGGGAATGGCAACTATTGCTGTACTTTATGTCACTGTTGCTGGCTTACGTGAAACTGGTGCTATCGCATGGCTTGGTCGCTTTCTTTTGGGACGACCGACCACACACTATGAGCCTTGCTCTTATACGTCTGTTATTGCCAGCAGCGACTATCAGTATCTTCATTAATAACAGCCCTGTTGTTGCTATGTTTACTAGCGCAGTACAAGACTGGTGTAAACGTAGCGGATTTAATGCATCAAAATTTCTATTACCCTTAAGTTATGCATCCATTATGGGGGGAACCTGCTCTCTTATTGGTACTAGTACTAACCTGATTGTTGATGGTCTAATCCGTCAATCTGGCTTCCCTGGATTTGATCTATTTGAAATTGCAGCCGTAGGTTTGCCAATTACTTTCGTTGGCTGTGTGTATCTTATTTTATAGGCCCCCACCTGCTCTCAAATAGAACAGGCGCAATCGAAAAATTTAGTGATGTACGCGAGCACTTAGTTGAAATGTTAGTACAAGCTAACTGTGAATTATCTGGCCAGACTATACAGGATGCGGGATTACGTCACTTACCTGGGCTATTTTTAATAGAAACTGTACGTAATGGAGATATTATTCCTGTGGTTTCTCCACAGACGGTTATTCAATCAGGTGATCGACTGGTATTTGCTGGTGCTGTAGATTCTGTTGTTGAATTACGGCGTATCCGTGGGCTTGCTGTTGCATCAGACCAGGTATTTAAACTTGAGGGGCGTACCCACGAGCGCCGTTTATTTGAAGCGGTCATTTCTGCTGAAAGCCCAGTTACCGGACTTAATATACGGGAATCACGTTTTAGGCATCGCTATAGTGCCGTTATTTTATCTATTGCCCGCAATGGGCAGCGCTTAACAGGAAAAATTGGAGATATTATGCTTCAGGCAGGGGATACTTTACTATTGGAAGCACAAAAAGGCTTTCTATTTAAATTCCGTAATAGTCGTGATTTCTTACTGATCAGCCGTCTAGAAAACTCTAGCAATGTACGCCATAATCGAGCCCCACGGGCGATAGCTATTATGGTATTGATGGTTATGCTTAGGAATAAGCACGAAACAACTTCCCGATATTAATTATTCTTGAGGAATTGCACGGTAATTCCATTTTGGTAAATGTGTATCAAATACAATCGGCATTATTTCTTTGAAGTCAGCGGCTTGATCAGCCGTCTAGAAAACTCTAGCAATGTACGCCATAATCGAGCCCCACGGGCGATAGCTATTATGGTATTGATGGTTATGCTTATTATTACCGGCACGATGAATATTTTATCAGCCGCTGTCCTCGCTGCTGGTGCCATGCTACTAAGTGGCTGTTTAAATATGGAAGATGCACGCGCTAGTATTGACGATAAGGTCTTACTGGTTATTGCCTGTGCTTATGGTCTAGGAACAGCAGTACAAAAAGTCGGTCTTGCCGATATGATTGCTGGTCAAGCCCTATTAATTGCGAATGGTAACCCTTTAGTGATGTTGGCCCTGGTTTATATTGCTACAGCACTATTAACAGAAACCATTACTAATAATGCAGCGGCCATCGTCATGTTTCCCATCGCCATGAGTGGAGCACAAAGCCTGGATGTAAGTATTGCTCCATTTGCGGTTGCTGTCATGATTTCTGCCTCAGCTAGCTTTGTGACACCGATTGGTTATCAAACAAACTTGATGGTATTTGGTCCTGGTGGTTATCGATTTACTGATTACATAAAATTAGGTCTACCACTCAGCCTGATAGTTGCCTGTATTACGCTATGGCTCATTCCTCAGATATGGGCTTTTTAATCTACGGCCTTTCCTGAATATTAAAGAGAAAAAGCTGATATAAGTATCTCGGCAAAATTGATTTAACCTTTTTAGAAAATGTCTTGGTAATGTTGATAGGCACGTAGAGTGGACTTTAGTCCGCTCTACCGAATATTATTAAATTCGCATCCTATAAACAGCAGGCAAAAAAAAGCCCCGGATAAACCGAGGCTTTTTTCAAACTTGTTTTAATCGTTAAGATTAAACTTTGTTTGCAGCAAATGGATGCTCAGAAGTTGCTTTTTGAGCAACAACTTCAGCTGCAGTAGGTGTACCAGCTACAGCATGTTTGATAGATGCTTTAACAGCATCGTAGTTATTTTTCTCAATAGCTGTATCATCTTCTGCTAACCAGTGAATGAATACACCAACAGAGATAAATAAATCATCAGCTTCATCAGCTGGGATAGTTCCATCTTCAACACAATCAGCAACAGCCATTGCAACACCACGTTGTGCTGGGCCAAACATTTGAACTGCTTGCTTAGAACCTTTGATTGTTACTTTGTTGAACATAACAGTTGCAGGCTTAACCATAAGGTTAGGAGCAACAACAGCTAATAAGCTTGAGAAACCGTCTTTGTTGTTTGTTAAGCAGTTTGCGAAAGCAGACTCTGCAGCTGAACCACGAGGTCCAATCATTAAGTCAATGTGAGCAACTTCGTTTCCGTCACCGTTTAAAGATTCACCAACGCGTAAGTTGTTAATTTTAGCCATGCTACAAATACCTTTAGAAAAAAAAGAAAAAACTATATCTGGATTTGACTTGAGCCAATATCCTCGAATACTACAATTGTTTATGGAAAACAATAATTCATTATCTCAACAAATCTATTTATTCGATAATAACTGTTCTAACTGTACCGCTAAAATAGTGACTACCGTAAAATCGGCCGTTGTTCCTGGATTAATTCCAGCAGACTTGAATTCGTTATCTATTTTATGTAGATAGCCCATTAACTGCTCAGGTCTATCAGACTCAGATAACTTATCGTCAACCAAAGACATCTTATCCATCACCATCTTGGTGTGGAGGACGCCGTATTTTCGTTCGATATGACTATCTGGACACTTAGCCAACATCGCCGCATAAACTGCGACAGCCGACCATTCCGCATCACCCCATCGATTGAAGCTCGCATTATACCTTAAAACCAAAAAATCGAAAACATCTTTGTAATTTGTTATGAACTGTAACGCGATTCTGTCTTTCTTACTCGCTATTTCCATCGCTTGAGTTAGCGTCACATCTGGCTTTTCAGACACATCCTGCGCATCTGACTTACCTAGCCCCCCAGGTGCAGCCAATGCAATTGCACGAAAAACCCATTCAGCATCTTCAACACTAGTTGTTGCCAACACCTCTGCTAACAACTCCCTTAGCTGTGTTGTAGATTTTGCTTTTTCAGCAGCCAGCAATAAGGGCGCACATAATAAAATAATGCCTAAATTAGTATTACAGCCTACCGCTTCCCGGGTAGCCTTAACAGCATAATAAATTCGCTCCCCTAAACAAAAATCAACACTCGTTATCGGCTCAGAACTTTTTCTGGCACTAGTGCGAAAATCCTCAACGGTCATATCATGACCATCAGCGTAAACACTAACATTACCAGGTTTAAAAGCGCGTAGTTCTATTTCACAGGCATATTCATAGGCTTGAATTAATTGTTGCTGATTTAACATACGACGCTAACCTTCTCGGGCTGAGCACAATAATTTAACAAATCATCCACCAATAATTCAGCTACCCGTATATTACAGACACTTTCCAGACCCTTCCATGCGGGAATACTATTTACCTCTATCACTTTATAATCACCTTCTTGAGTGCAAATAATATCTACACCTGCATAATTCATACTTAACGCCTTAACTGCTTGAATCGCTATTTCAGCCATCTCTTGATTAACTTGCATCGCTTCACATTTCGCGCCTCTGGCAACATTATTTAACCAATGTATGCCACGCCGGCGCATAGTCGCTATGACTTTACCCTGTACAACAAACACACGCCAATCAGAAAAGCCTTCACCGGCACACTGAACAAACCGCTGTAAATAATACACACCGTGACTATGGCTCAGCCAAAATAAATCGCTCATCTTTTCTATACGACGTATTCCCTCACCTTGCGAACCAAAGATCGGCTTACTAATTAATTGATGCCCTGCCCTCAATTGCTCTTCAGCAATTGCTAAAGCCTGATGCCGGTCCCTAAGTACCCAGGTTTGTGGTGTCGGCACAGAGTGTTGCTGCAATAAAAAGCTAGTCATGCCCTTGTCGACACTACGCTCTATTGCATGCCCATTATTATAGACAGGTATACCCATTATCTTCAGCGCATGCAATATATCCAGGTACAACACGACTTCTTCTAAAGACCCCCCCGGCACACCACGCACAAAGACCGCATCAGGCAATGTTCCTGTGAAACCTGGAATATAAAGTGGCAAAAGTCCATCTTCTAGCTGTATACGGCACTCCGTCAAAGAAACATATTCCGCACTATAGCCACGCGCTGCAAAAGCCTGGCGTAGTTGCTTACCATGCCAACCAGGATCATCTGTAAATATTGCTATTCGTCCCACAATTAAAGTTAAAACCTGTAAAATAAGAAACCAAACATTATACCGTTAATAAAATATCACCTAAGCTTTACCAAGGAATTCATATAGGAATAATATTCTGAGCCCCATAACACTGACACAAGAACGGGGTATTTTGTTAAATACAAACACCTTAAATAACTGATTTAACAATTTTTATTAATAGCATATCCTAATAACCTAGTATTATAGTATACTATAGCCAAAATCAATACGGTCCCTCAATCATGACAGCAACAGAAAACGTACACGCACACGAAATTCATAAATTTGGTTCCCAGGCAGAACGCTGGTGGGACAGAAATGGTGAGTTTAAAACCCTACATGATGTTAACCCGTTACGCATAAACTTTATCCAGAAATTTATTAGCCTTCAAGATAAGAGAATTGTCGATGTTGGCTGTGGAGGCGGTATTCTAACTGAAGGTTTAGCCAAAAAAGGTGCCAATATGCTGGGCATTGATTTAAGCGAAGACTTAATTGATATTGCTGATTTACATGGCCTGGAATCTGGTGTCACAGCAAACTACAAGAAAATCAGTGCTGAATCACTAGCTGAGGCTGAACCAGAAAGCTTTGACCATATTGTGTGTATGGAAATGCTAGAACATGTCCCAGAACCAGGTTCAGTTATCGCTGCCTGTGCCAAAATGGTTAAACCCGGTGGTTATGTATTCTTTTCTACATTAAACCGCAAACCTAAAGCCTATTTATTAGCTATTGTTGCTGCCGAGCATATTTTAAAAATGCTGCCTGCTGGCACACATGATTACAAAACCTTTATCAAACCTTCTGAGCTTAGCCAGTCGGCACGTAATGCAGGGCTTGAATTACAGGGTATGATTGGCATTCAATATAATCCCCTGACTAAAAATTTCAGTTTAAATGATGATATAGACATCAATTACATAGCAGCATTTAAGCGCCCTGAATAAAAACCATGAATAATGAGTTTGGCTTATCCTGTGTACTGTTTGATTTAGACGGTACACTGCTGAATACAGCCCCTGATTTAACCACTGCACTGAATAAAGCACTGGTACATTTTCACTACCCGGAAGTAGCGGTCGACTTTATCACACCTTATATTTCTTATGGTGCGGCAGTTATGATCGAGACAGCACTAGAACAAGATGTTAGCGATGCTTTAAAAGCAGAAATTCTAGAGTGGTTACTTAATTATTATGAGAACCATATTGCTGACTTCACTCAGCTTTATGCAGGAATGTCCGAACTCCTTATTATTCTTGAGGCCAAAGGTATTCCCTGGGGTGTCATTACCAACAAACGCGAACGTATGACCCACCCTTTAATGCATGCACTGGATCTAACCAGACGTTCCGCCTGCATTATCTGTGGAGATACGACTGCATATAGCAAACCTCACCCGGAGCCTATGCTTACTGCATGTCGCCAGATAGACGTCAGCCCTGAAGAATGTTTATATATTGGCGATGCCAGACATGACATAACAGCGGGAAAGGCAGCTAATATGAAAACTCTTGCAGCGACCTGGGGTTATTTAAAACCCGATGATAACCCGCAAGACTGGGGGGCTGATGCATTAATAAACCACCCAAATGAAATTATAGACTGGATAACAAATCAAACCCATGCCCTTAACTAATCATTCTATTCTAATCACTGGCGCTGGCGGAGGCTTAGGCAGCACTGCGGCACTAGCACTTGCAAAACAAGGCGCAAGGATTATTTTACTGGATAAAAGCATACCTAAACTGGAAAAAGCTTATGATGCCATTATTGATGCCAATGCTCCCACCCCTGTCATTTATCCCTTTGATTTAGCCGGTGCATCAGAAGTTCAATACCATGAACTTGCTCAGGCTATCGAAGATAAATATGGACACTTAAATGGTCTATTGCATTCAGCTACAGAGTTCGATGCCTTTACGCCTATGTCCATACACAGCACAATGGCATGGGGGCACACACTCAATGTTAACTTAAATGCACCTTTTTTATTAACCCAGGTTTTATTGCCTTTGTTAAAAAAATCCGAACATGCATCGATTGTCTTTACCAGTGATTCTTTTGTTCGTGAACCCCGTGCCTATTCAGGTGCCTACGGCGTGTCTAAAATTGCCTTAGAAAGTTACGCCAAGATTCTTGCTGAAGAACTGAGTGATGCAGGAAAAATACGGGTCAATATTTTAGTCCCTGGCCCGATAAATTCCCCTCTTAGAAAAAAGGCTTTTCCTGCCGAAGATAAAAATAAATTACCGGAAATGCAAGAAATAACCCCGGCTTATCTTTACTTATTTAGCGCTCACAGCATAGGCACGACTGGCCAAACTGTAGATGCACGAACTTTCAAATTATAGTAGATACAATCATGTCTGAACGAGAAACAATTACCCTGACACGTGATGTAAACGTTGTACTTATCCCCGATGGGAATCACGGCACCCTGAGCAAAGGCAAAGAAGTCACTATTCACCAGGATTTGGGTAATAACTACACAGTTATTACTGATCATGGTCATATGGTTCGGATTTCTAGTGCCGATGCTGACGCCTTAGGCAAGGAATCACATGAGTTACATACTTTAGTTTCTGAAACAGATGCTATTGCAGTAGAGAAAAACTGCTGGGAAGTCATGAAGACCGTGTATGACCCTGAAATTCCGGTAAACATTGTTGATCTAGGTTTAGTTTATAACTGCAATGTTGAAAGCGTAGGTAAAGCACTCAATAGTGTACGCATAATGATGACACTGACCGCGCCAGGATGCGGTATGGGGCCAGTGATTCAAGGTGACGTTGAAAAAGCTGTCCGTGCCTTACCTGGCGTAGAGTCAGTACAAGTTGAAATTGTATTAGATCCGCCCTGGTCCCGCGATATGATGTCTGAAGTTGCACAGGTACAATTAGGGCTTTTTTAAACCAAACAACTAATACTCAACGTAGGCCGTGGCTATAGCCCGCCAATAACGCTGCATAAATATTGCGGGCTTTAGAGGCTGTGAAAGTATCTGTTTTTAGCCTCCCCCCCTTGAGAAGGGGAGATTGACGGGGGATCATATAAAAACATACCTGATTACCCATGACTCTCAGCCATAGCTCGTCATTCCTGTATGCTTTTAGCAGGAATCTCGTTAGTTAAGCATAGATTCCCGATAAAGCTTGTGCCCACGCTTGACTGGGTAGACTTCGGGAATGACGTGTTTTTTAACATACTGATGTTTAAAGCTTAATTTTACTTTGGCTGAGAGTTGTACGTAACCAGGAAAACATATATCATTGATATAGCGTGATTAGTTTTAATATATCAAACCTCCCCTAACCCCTCCTAACTAAGGAGGGGGATTTTATTGGGTACTTTCACAGTATCTAAAGCCACGCCGTACTCAAAACGGGTACCGTACATGCTATCTAATAATCAGGAGTCTACCTATGATTCACCAAAAACACATAATACTTGCACTATCACTGATTTTATCCAGCATGACTGTCAATGCTGCCGATTTAAACCGTAGTGAAGTTCAACAACTGTTAAAAAAAGCGACTAAAACCAAGCCAGCGGATCTTAGACGTAAAGACTTAAAAGGTGTGAATTTATCTAAACTAGACTTCCGCAACGCCGATTTGTGGGGTGCCGATCTGCGCGGTGCAAATTTAAGTCAGAGCAATCTTTCTGGCCTGGTTTTGGATTTGACCGTGATGACAGGTATCAATTTATCTGGTGCAAACCTATCCAGAGTCAGTATCTTTGGTGTCAGCATGATGCGTTCTGACCTAAGTAATGTTAACTTTAGCGATAGCCGCGTGATTGCCAATCTGGATAATTCCAATATGAGTAACGCGAACCTATCCAATGTACGCTGGGGAGCTGATATGAAAAATCAGCCTATGGGCTTAATGCGCGTTAGCCTGAATAAAGTCAATTTAAGCAATGCCAATATGAAAAATGCAGACTTAGGCCGCACAACCATGCGTTTCGCTAATTTGACTGGTGCTAATTTAGAAAATGCAATCCTGATTTCAGCAGAATTAGGCGCGGCCAATTTCACTGACGCTAATGTTAGCCATGTTGATTTCACCTCTGCCAAGTTAGCCGAATCAAACTTTACCAATGCCACACTCACAGGAGCGAATTTTCATAAAATTCAAGGTCAGGATAGTATACGAGGCCTAAAAAATAATAAGAGCAAAAGCACTGCCCTGTTTGATTAGAAAACTAATTATTCATAATAATGCCAGAGCTATACACATTATTAAATGCATTACCCAAAATTAGTAGTTAAAGCTGAAATCACTTACACTAGAGATAACAGCTATTTCATCTTCCTGATGGCTTAATGCTCTAGTCTATAACCATCCGCCTCATGCGCTAATAGTGCAAACACCATGAGTGAAGGAAATAAAGAAGAATATTCAGGGTATGCTTTGCAGGGTAAGGATTATGTGAAGCATCAATAGATTTACCTTAACATTTGAGAATACTATGCATGTTTCATTTGAACAAGCTCAAAAAATTATCGATGCCGCCCTTAAGAAATCTCAAGAGACTGATACTCAAATGTGTATTGCTGTAGTGGACTCAGGTGCCAGTTTAAAAGCTTTTGCCCGGATGAATAATCCTGGGTAGGAAGTATCGATATTGCCATTAAAAAGGCAAAAACCGCCTGTTTATTTGGCATGCCTACTGGCCAGATTGGTCAACTCTCGCAACCAGAAGGTCCATTATTCGGCATAGAACATTCCAATGATGGCTTAATTACGTTTCCGGGTGGATTGCCCATTGTAGACAGTGATGGAATTCTTATTGGAGCAATTGGTGTAAGTGGTAGTTCAGTAGAGAATGATCATATTGTTGCACTGGCAGGAGCTCAGATTGCCGGGGTATCTGACCTTCCAGAGCATCCTTGGAGAACCTGAGACAGCCATACATAATAGAGATAATCATGAACTTACAAATTAAAAGATTCCTTATCAGCGCGACACTCTCAACATTTTTGTATCCTGCAATCTCATTAGCTGCTGACGCTAAAACTGTTAAGATGGTTGCTAAGCGCATAATTATTGATAACGTAGGCTTAATGAACCTGAATCAATTGAATATTATGCAGCAGAAGATGTTTATCTGGTCAGTAATATCAATGGCAATGCTTTAGCCGCGGAAGGAAATGGATTTATCTCAAAAATCAGACCTGATGGCAGCGTCGTCAAACTCAAGTGGATTGACGGCACGCAAAATAATGTGCATTTGAACGCCCCAAAGGGTATAGAAATTCATCATGGAAACCTATATGTCACTGATATTAACCAGATACAAATCTTTGCACTCCCCAGTGGCAAACAAAAGGCCTCTATCAATATCAAGGGCATCACTTCCGGGAATGGTAATTTTGTCTACGTAACAGATAGTGGCTTAACTGCCGGGAAAGGATCTTATGCTTCCTCGGGCTCTGATGCCATATATAAGGTCTGGCCAAATGGTAAATATGAATTAATTATCCAGGACAAAAATATGGGCCGACCTAATGGCATAATTGCCTCAGGAAAGGAGCTTACCGTTGTTAGCTTTGGTTCTGGAGAAGTCTACCGCATCGACGCCAACAACAAGAGGCACGCAATGCCTACACCACCAAAAGGCGGGCTGGACGGACTACTTAAGTTAGATGATGGTCGGCTGTTGATTTCCAGCTGGGGTGCATCAGCCCTTTACGTTTTGAATAATGATAATACTTACAGTATTTTGGCGGATTCGCTTGATGCTCCTGCAGACCTGGGCTTTGATACAAAACGACAACGTGTACTTATTCCTTTGTTTAAACTCAACAAGCTTGTTTTTCTACCACTGTAAACACCCATATTTCTGCAACCCACTTAACCTATGGGACAAATCTTGCCAAATGTAGCAGTATTACTTGCCGCCTATAACGGCTCAGCATTTATTGAAGAACAATTACAAAGTATTTTGCGCCAACAGAGTGTTAGGCTAACAATTTATATCAGCGTTGACCTATCTTCTGACGATTGCTATCAACGCTGTTGTGATTTTGCTAAAAAACATCCTCAGATAATCATGTTAGCTTATGGGCAAAAGTTTGGCGGTGCTGCAGCTAATTTTTATCGCTTAATCAAAGATGTTGATTTTTCTGATTTTGACTATGTTGCCCTGGCTGATCAGGATGATATCTGGCTGGATGACAAACTATTGACTGCCTGTACAAAGCTAGAACAAGGTAATTATCATGCCTATTCAGGGAATGTTCTGGCATTCTGGCCTGATGGACGTGAATTGTTAATTAACAAGGCCTTACCACAACGAAAATACGACTATTTATTTGAGGCTGCCGGACCAGGCTGCACCTATGTACTGCGCACTGAGCCCATGATGTTATTTAAGGACTTATTACAGGAAAAATGGCCACAGGCCCAGCAAGTCATCCTGCATGACTGGTTTATTTATGCCTTTTTTAGGGCTAGCGACTTATCCTGGTTTATCGACCCAGACTATAAATTACTTTATCGTCAACACCCTGATAACCAGGTGGGTATCCATAAAGGCTGGCAAGCAAGTATAAAAAGACTTGGCCTATTACACAATGGCTGGTGTAAACAACAAGTTGTCAGGGTTTCAAGCTTAATAAATGAACATCATATGGATGTGCATTCTAGATGGTCTATTCTAAAAAATATCAGTCAGCTCAGGCGACGTTTTCGGGATAGATGCATACTGTTTTTTATTGCTTTTTGTGGCTTATATTAACAATGAAAAGAATTTTAGTGACCGGCGCAACTGGCTTTGTAGGCAGAGCACTCGTGCAAGAATTACTAACACAGAAATTCAGTGTTATTGCCGGGGTACGCCATCTAAGTCCGACATTATCAGCCCCACAAATAGAACTCGGTGACTTATCGTCTGCCACAGACCATAGCGCAACATTACAAAATATTGATGTCGTTATTCACCTGGCTGCTCGTGCACATATTATGCAGGACACGGCATCTGATCCACTTGCAGAGTTTCGCAAAACAAATACTGTAGGCACATTAAATCTTGCGATACAAGCAGCAGAAGCAGGTGTCAAAAGGTTTATCTTTATCAGCTCCATTAAAGTCAATGGCGAGATGACCACAAAAGAAACTCCCTTTCAAACTGAAATCACTGGAGCGCCTACTGATCCCTATGCACTTTCTAAATACGAAGCAGAACACGGTTTAATGTCCTTGGCAAAAAGCTCAGGACTTGAAGTGGTCATTATTCGCCCTCCTCTCGTCTACGGACCTGGAGTTAAAGCAAACTTTGCAATCATGATCCAATGGCTACTTAAAGGCATTCCACTGCCTTTAGGCAGTATCCACAACAAGCGTTCCCTAGTAGCTTTAGATAATTTGGTCAATTTTATTATTCTCTGTGTCAATCATCCTAAAGCAGCAAATGAGGTATTCCTGATTTCTGATGGGGAAGATGTTTCCACAACACAGTTATTACAAAAGATTGCACGGGCACTACAAAAGAAAGCTCGATTAATACCCGTCCCGATTAGCTGGATGCGGTTTGCCGCTCTGTTAATTGGTAAACAAGATGTGGCTAATCGATTATTTAGTTCACTGCTAGTCGATAGCTTTAAAGCGAGAGATTTACTAGGATGGCAGCCCGTTATTAGCATGGATCAGCAATTACAGAAAATCGCAGAG
>NZ_BDMN01000175.1 GCF_002189065.1 Bathymodiolus platifrons methanotrophic gill symbiont | reverse complement strand
AAAAATTGGCGGCGCTGCGCCAATCGTTGTTCAGTCCATGACTAATACCGATACTGCCAATATAGAAGCTACGGTAAAACAGGTTATGGAACTTGCCAATGCGGGCCCAGAATTGGTACGCATTACGGTCAATAATGAAGAAGCGGCTCAGGCAGTTCCTGAAATACGCAAACAACTGGATGCTAATGGGTTTTCAGTTCCTCTGGTGGGTGATTTTCATTTTAATGGACATAAACTCTTAGATAAATATCCTGAATGCGCAAAAGCATTGGGGAAATTCAGAATCAATCCTGGTAATGTAGGCAAAGGCTCTAAACGAGACGCTCAATTTCAGCAAATGATTGAATGTGCAGTTAAATACGACAAACCTGTACGTATAGGTGTTAATGGAGGGAGTTTAGATCAGTCTGTACTAACTCGACTTCTTGATGAAAACAGACAAAAAGCTGAACCTGAAGAATTACCTGCAATCACCCGTGAAGCTATTATTGTTTCTGCATTAGAAAGTGCCGCTGCCGCTGAGTCTTATGGCCTTTCAAAAAACAAAATCATCCTTTCCTGTAAAATCAGTAATGTACAGGAACTTATCAGTATCTATCAGGATCTTTCTAAGCGTTGCGAATATACATTACACTTAGGTCTAACTGAGGCAGGTATTGGCTCTAAAGGTATCGTCGCTTCTTCAGCAGCACTTTCAGTATTAATGCAACAAGGCATAGGTGATACCATTCGTATCTCCTTAACACC
This sequence comes from Bathymodiolus platifrons methanotrophic gill symbiont, assembly GCF_002189065.1. GTDB lineage: Bacteria > Pseudomonadota > Gammaproteobacteria > Methylococcales > Methylomonadaceae > Methyloprofundus. The sequence continues at coordinate 2,229 of NZ_BDMN01000175.1, read as the reverse complement.
AGAACCTGGTGCGGCACGAACTAAGGAAGTGATTGTTGGTCAGGAAATTCTGCAAACTATGGGTTTTCGCTCGTTTACACCGATGGTTATTGCCTGTCCTGGCTGCGGTCGTACAACCAGTGATTATTTTCAAAAATTAGCGATGGATATCCAGAATTACTTGCGCGAACAAATGCCAACCTGGCGTGATCAATACAAAGGTGTAGAAGAAATGGAAGTCGCTGTTATGGGCTGTGTTGTTAATGGACCTGGTGAAAGTAAAAATGCCAATATAGGTATTAGTCTACCTGGCACTGGCGAATCTCCTGTTGCACCAGTCTATGAAGATGGCGAAAAAACCGTCACCTTAAAAGGTGATAAAATTGCTGAAGAGTTTCAAGAGATTGTTGAAAAATATATTCAACGTACCTATAGCGCTTAAAAATCGCCTGAATAGCGACTCCCCGAAACTAAATCATTGACCAAACGGTTCTAATCTAATGAGTACAACTGAAAAATCTGTAAGCTCCTCGCTGCACCATATAGAACAACAACTCGCGGATAAAAATCCAGCATTATTACAGGCGTTCAGGCTTTATCATGAACTGGATCAAGTTGCTTTTGATCTTGGACTTATAGGTATGGATGACTCATTAGCTAATAAAACATCCTGGTCCCCCATCATCACAGTGATCGGTGACCCATCATCAGGACGTGATGATTTTATTAATCGTTATTTAGATACTGCAATACCAGCAATGGATTCCTATGGTAACCATGCGCAATTTACAGTACTTATTCACCGTGCAGACGAAACCCCGATGTCCTTGCCAGGTACAGCTGTAGACGGTGATCCACGTTTTCCCTTTTACCATATCAGCGACCGTCTGGAGCAGATAGAAAAAGGTGAAAGTCGTAATATAAACACCTACCTCGAGCTAAAAACCAATAATAGTCCCAAATTAAAAGACAAAACCATTATTCTCACTCCTGGTTTTTCAGCAAACTTAAAGCCTGAAGGTGTTGCTCTACTCCGTGAGCATGCGGCAACTCTTTCTGATCTTGTTTTTGTGTTTTTTGATGCCAGCGAGCCTAATCTGGAAGATTACCGTCCCGCGCTTGCTCCTTTCCTGAATATGACGACACAAAGTCATAATCCAGGGAAATTTATCTATGTGATTAACCAGCCCCCGGGTACTGCGAATACCGTAGACCTCGCTAGCTGGAAACAACAGTTAAGTAACTTAGGTCTGCAGGCAGGTCAATTTTTTGTATTAAAACAGAGTACAGAGTCAAATAACCAGCAAGCTATAGAACAAAAGCTTACTAATATCGATGTAGAGAGCGCCTATCGCATCCTGCATACTCTAGAGCGCCATATAGATGAATTCGACTCTGTTGTCATAAGTGAAGTAAAAAAAGCCATAAGACTATGGAAAGACCGCACACATTTCACCGTAATATTAATACTTAGTTTAATTGCACTGTCCCTGGTAGCAGGTGAAATTTCATTTGGATTAGTAGCACTTCTTCTAGATCCATTTGTCGCTTCCATCGGTCTGTTTTTACTGATCGTATTTCTTATCCCATTCCATATTTATAGCAGTAAAGTACATGCTAAATTTATCAGTAAAAAACTATTAGAACGCCAGACTGAATTAGGCTTGATCGAAAACCTGCCCGCACTATTTGAAAAAAGTTTAACACTTTGGCGTATTCTATTGCCTTACGAACAACCTGTAGGCTGGACTACAGAAGTCATGGAAACATTAGACATGATAAAAACACGCGCCAAAGGCCTGGTACAATCACTCAATAACACTTTTAACTCTAGCATTTCACTAGACAATAACAAAAAAGAAGATACTTTTTTAAATTTGTAATGGGCCTTGTCTCAGCACCCACTTGTCTATCAATACAACATGCTGTTGTATTGAATTAAAAGCTTAGGAGCTATTATTCCCTCAAAATAGCTCCGAAATACTGGCTGGAATAATATTTAACTAGCATTCAGAAAATCTTGAATAATTTCTCAGCTGAGAATTTTCCGAGTATTTCACAGATATATTTATCTATACAATAGACCCCCTATTGTTCTATTTTGTTTAATGCCTGTTAATAATTCTTTACTTATCTGATATTTCCTATCTAGTGGCTGACACCTGCCACAAAATAAATTAGTTTGATGCACACCACGTGTCTTTAGGACATAAATTCGATCCTGTAACCCTACCTTATCAATATTTCTTA
>NZ_BDMN01000174.1 GCF_002189065.1 Bathymodiolus platifrons methanotrophic gill symbiont | reverse complement strand
TTATTCTTACGTGGAATAACTTCTTGAAGGATTTTAAAAACAGTTTCTTTCAAAAGTTTGCTTGTATAGATGTGTTGCAAGCCCAGCAGGATGAGTGGAATACCATCACGCGATGAGACATCAATGACAATGCTGGCAATATCTACTTGCCCAATTTCCAGTTGTGACGATATGATATTTCTCATGGATCTGATGCGAAGTTTTGCTGGAATGGAACTGTTATTGAGGACTCAGTATTTGCCAGTTCGATTTGTAAGAATAAATACTTGTTCAATAACAATGGTATAACCATTTTTTACGATAAATACCAAAATGGGGCACTCAGAATCTTCAGTAGTGATATTTGGCGTTATCATACCATAATATGTTGTTTTAAAAGGGTATTATTTATTTCGTGCAAGCACTAACTAGAAGAAGGTTTTTATGTTCAATGTTTTCTTTTCTCACAGCAGAGAGTTTAATTCTGATTGTTCTTGCAATTTTTTCCACATCTTTCTATGAACCACTCAAGAAAGTTATTGATGATTCATGGCACTGTTCGGCATCTGGTATATTTATAATGATTTTTCTTTTTCTATTTCTATTTTGGCAAATGATTATCACCACTTTCTGGGGGTTATACTATCTAGGTGAGAGACTTCATCAACCAGAACCATATTAACCATATGGTTCTATCGACTGATTGTACCCGCTGACAGGCCCTAAGAATCAGTCAATGTTTAATACAAGATCACGAATATTAGGAACTTGTTTATCTAATTGAGATTGATTCACTGACACATTTTTACCTGCAATTGTCTTGTTCCCTGCAGTTAAACTAGAGATTGGTATACCTAAAGCTCCTGAAACAACTGAAGCAGTATTCGCATCATTTACCTCATACTGGAACATATTCTTAAATGCTCGGCGGTTATTAGGGGTAGATGAACCATTAGGGTGAATACAAAATAAATGAGATGTTTTCTCCCATACATTCCAAATATCCTCTGCAATTTCATTAACTACTGTTTTAAAAGCTCCAGCAGAAGAGCAATTCATTTGAGTTAAACGGTTTCCTATATACATATATATTTGTGGTAATGACATTGAATACCGAAGTGAATTCAAATAAAAATCTGACTGAGAATCACCACCATACCTTCTTAAGCCATAAGCCAGAGATAAAACAGCTTTCACAGATCGTTTAGATGAGCCATCAGCAGAGAAAGGAATAATCAATCTTTCCGCTGCTGTTAATGCTAATTCGGTATATATAGAAAAACTAGGATTACAATCAATAAACACACAACAATCATCATTGTTCCATGAAGATTGTATATCAGTTATTAAATCTCGAGCCCAAAGATGAACGATACGCCATGCATCTTGAGGACCGCTAAAAGTAGCACCTGTAACTTTTGATGATTGAATTTCTAACTGCTCATCACCAACGACCAAGAAAACATTACTTGGTACATTAGAATTATATTTTGAAACATTTGTAATATAACTAGCTCCTGATTCAGGTGAGACATAAGGGCTCATTATTCGATTATCAATATAACCAGAAATTGTTCTTCTTGGACTCGCTGTATGTATATCGGTTAATGTTTTCTCCCCTTCTTCAATGCCACCAAGCAGCATGGATGATGAGTTAGCTTGCGGACACAGATCCACAACCAATACTTTCTTTGTTTGATTTTGTCTTGCGTATTCGGAAGCTATTTGAAATGTTAAATAGCTCTTACCTACTCCGCCTTTGTTATTCCATACTGCATAAATTGCCATGTTAAATCCTTACGCTTAAGACTTGTTAGCCATACTACAAAATAATTAAATTGTACTGTTATAAAAAGGTTCTGTCGCAATAATTATCAAAAGCGCAGACCTCCTGGTCTTAATGATGTAGGGTAGCGTGGCTGGTTCTTTCGCATAAACTTCACTTTCCGACGTTA
>NZ_BDMN01000173.1 GCF_002189065.1 Bathymodiolus platifrons methanotrophic gill symbiont | reverse complement strand
CAGCATGGTGATCGGCAAGTCGACCAGATTAGACGACGTGTCATTGAGGGAGAAACCATCCCGCACGATGAAAAAGTATTTTCATTATTTCAACCGCATACCGAATGGATCAGTAAAGGCAAAGCCGGTGTGCCGGTTGAGTTGGGCATACGCGTTTGTATTATGGAAGACTATCATGGATTCATACTACATCATAAAGTCATGCAAAAAGAAACCGATGACAAAGTAGCCATTGAAATGGTCAAGTTGACTCAAGCAAAATTTTCGGAATTCAACGCATGCAGCTTTGATAAAGGCTTTCATAGCAAAAGTAATCAAAGTGGATTAAAAGAGATATTAGATGAAGTGACGTTACCGAAGAAAGGAAAATTATCAATCAAGGATCAGCCGCGTGAATATGCCGAAGAATTCAAACAAGCCAAAAAGAAACACTCGGCCGTCGAATCGGCCATAAACGCACGACAGGTTCATGGATTGAGTAAATGTCGTGACCATGGAATTGAAGGTTTTGAGCGATATACCGCATTAGCCATATTATCAAGAAATATACAAAAAGTGGGCGCAATCAAACGGGACATGGAACGACAACGATTGGCCGAAGAAAAAAAGCAAGCCGCTTAAGTTTTTTTTAAGAAAGTGATCTTACTGAGGGTTTGGTGTGTCTAAAAAGTGGAAAAACGGCACTGTACTAATAAAACTCGTAAGAGTTGATGAGTTTTTAGCGAAGCTGAATCAAAATTTAAAAAATAATTCATTAAATTAAGTAGGGCATTTTTAAAAAAATGGCTTTTCGTGCAGGCACTAGTTAGCTCAATAACTACATTATTTCCTTGAATAAACATACCTATTTTTGGGGCCGGAGAAGGCATTATCTTATCTATATCTATCCTATTAAAGGTTGCTATTGCTGCTAAAGCTGCAATATAAAATCCTGGTAAAACTTGTACAAAATTAAGGATCTTAGAAATCATGCCACTATCAGCATACAAAGATATATGAGCAAATTGTTGCAGCCAAAATGCAAGACCAGTGGAGATTATTGAGAGTGAGCAAGGGTAATTCCAATCTACTTTCTTTTTGAGTTCATGCTCAATAGAAAGATAAGAGAATGGACGCAAAAGATGCCTAATCATGATGTTTCAGATAGTAGCAATTCTTTCATTTTGCCGAGGATAGGCTTATTAATTTTCTCGTAAGATGATTTCAAATCAATTCCGAAATCATCCAATTTTACCTTTTTTAGATAAGCCATTGTGCCCTCATCTGTAAATATTTCCAGAGTTTTATTCATATTATCTTTTGTCATAAATTTCACTTTTGCTTTCTGATAATCTGTTTTTTTGCTTATTAAATTCTTAATTTTAGAATATATATTTGGAATTTTCTTATCTTTGGTAGTTAGTACAACTGTTTTATGCTTTTTTTGAAAATACGCTTCTTCATCAAAGGGTGTACACCGATCTTCCTCTGTTATTAACTCAATAAACTGAACTTTCCCGTTATTTAAATCATCTATGAATTCGTTTGAGGGATGCCCACTAAAGTCACATGTAAAAGTCACATTGTACTTTTTTTGATTGCCGTCATCATCTCTAGATCCATCGGGGTGCAGTTGTTTAAAGTACTCGGGTGATATTTCTTTTGCATCACTAAGGATTTTTTTTAAAACCTCCTTAATCATTGAAATAGTTAATCCTTGGCAGTATTCTATAAGTACGAGTGCGGTGTCAATATCCTCATTTGGCAATTTAATTACCATGTGAACAGAGAAATCTTGTCCTTCATTTTCTTCTTTTTTAGCCGTTCGCCGTTTGTTGTTTTCGGGAGTAGTAAAGACGGGGTCTGATATTTCTTTATCTGATTTATTGATAAGAATACTAACGAAATCATCATCACACT
>NZ_BDMN01000172.1 GCF_002189065.1 Bathymodiolus platifrons methanotrophic gill symbiont | reverse complement strand
AAATACTGCATTGGAAAGAGGCTCGTTTAGCATTAGCTCATGAGGAAGGAAATATCACACCTAAATTTGATGCTACTTTTGGAGGGAGTGTAGATGATGCAGGGCATTCATTATTAAATTGTGCGGTCACTGCAGGACTGGGTATCAATACACAAATACATGGTGTTGGCGATGGTGCAACATGGATTGCAGATCAAATGAAAAAAAGGTTTGGATCACAGGCAAGTTACCTAGTTGATTTTTATCACGTTTGCGAATACTTAGGGGGAGCATCGAAAATATGCGCAGCCAATGATGAAAAAAACTGGATGGATGTTCAGGAAAAACGCTTAAAGAACAATGAACACTCACTTGTTATTCATGATTTAAACCCGTTTTTAGAAGGTGATGAGATTGAAAATTCTAAAGCCCCTGTACGATCTTGTCACCGCTATTTAAGTAACCGTACTGAGCAACTCGACTATAAAGGAGCGATAGAAAAAAACTTGCCTATTGGTTCAGGCGAAATAGAAAGCGCACACCGTTATGTTATTCAGGAACGATTAAAACTATCAGGGGCGTGGTGGAAATCTGAAAACGTTGAACCCATGCTTGCTTTAAGAGTGGTCAGAGGAAATGATCAATGGGATGAATATTGGAGAAATTTGGCCAAAGCTTCTTAATATTTTGAGAAATTCACCGTACTTTTAATCGCATCCGCGTTGGACTGCCGGTCTTTTATGTTCTGAACCCATGTTTCAAGGACTGTTATCTCAGTTTCGACCTCGGTCGGTGTCTGAAGCCGCGGATTCAACTCTCCGGGCTGGCTGTGCAATAGTTGCGAACAACGTCCATAGGCTTCGCGCATAACCAAGCAATCCTGCTCCTGAAAAACGGTGAGGCGGATCAGTCCGTCAGTCTGCACCTTCTTTGCCATGCGTTTGATGACAGGCGATACCGCATCTTCGACAGCCCGTTCCCATGCCTCACGCAGTTCCTTCTCAAAAGAACCAACTTCGCGACGCCAGTTGGCTTGATCGCCGCGTTCGTGATGGATCTTCACATTCGCCAAGTGCTTCCGCATCTGCTTAACCACTTTATCGACGGGCAGAACATTAGCAGGCGGCTCGGTATTGCAGAACCCGGCGGCATCTGCGCCACGGCTAACAACCCGGTATGCAATCGGAATGGCTGCACGATCTCTTGTCTCCCGGCAGGTCTCTTCCAGCAACACCAGAAAGGCTATGTCATGCGTAAAAATCACTACCTGACGCTTCAAGCTCTCTGTTGCCAGCCGCTCGGCAACTCTGTCCCGGTGAATGTGATCAAGCGATGAAACGGGGTCATCAAAGACGATCCCGGATGATGTTTCAAGGGTGGACAGTTCCGCAAGAAAAGCGGCCAGTGCCACGCAGCGGTGCTCACCTTCGCTCAATATCTTACCTACTGGCTCATCCGGCTTGCTAATCATGCGAACATGGAACAGAGGAATTCCAGCAGTAGTCCGCCGCTGTCAGCCCCGGACGGGATGATAGTCTCCAGAAGGCGCAGGGAAATTTGCCAATCCGAAGTGCGCAATAGCGCGCGAGGGAGGCTAAAATTTTATCCCGAATAGCCGTAGAGCCATTTGAGGCAGCCATGACTGAGCTGCTTTGTGCTCAGTCTGTGGCGGACGCAGGGCGGCTGGAGCATCTCCTATTCGCTGCGTAGGTGAACGAATTACGGCGACAGGAGTCCCGGAATTTCGTGAGGTAGCATGGCGCGCCTAGCATGTTTCAGCTCTATGTCGTGTTGCTCTGCGATTCCAAGCTTTTCAGCCTCCTGGGCAAACCGATCGCTAAGCCTATCCGTCACAAGACGTTTGGCAAGGGCAGTGCTAAGGGTGGTAATTTTTCTGGTGACTGTTGTTTTTTGTAGCGTTTCAAGTGTTTCAATGGTTTTCAGTCGCTCGATCTGATCTAGTACATCGGTTTTCACTCTGCCTAACCATTTGCGTGCAGCCAGTTTTTGATGCTTGGCTATCAGAGCTTTTCGTTCTGGCGAACCATTCTCAGACAGTAGGCTGTTTTCCCGTTTTTCCAATTCTTGCGTATGTGTCGCCATGGCTTCATCTGGCACTATTGCAATCGGTGTCGGAATGATAATATCTTTCATTTCAACCATTTTGAGGATCGAGCGGAGTCGCCACTTATTTGTGATAGCACACCGCTTGATGGTTTTCGCCAGCTCCGCATCATCCAACCCGTCCCGGATCACGGAAACTATCTCCTGCACATCCTGCTTGGATATGCGGGCTTCCAGCATAGACGAACGGGCAGACTCGTATGATTTGCGAGCCTTATCCTCGCGTTTCTTGCTCTCATCTAATACGAAGGATTCAAAACGACTCAATCGCCCCGATGCTTCGGGGCTTAATGTCTGATGGCATAGAATGCACCGCGCATCATCACCAGTGGCTGGAAATTCACGTTCGGGATATGCCAGCTTATTGGAATAGGTGCGGGCGGCTTCCCAAAGGGATCGCCAAACATCTGATCCAACTTCGGGTAACGGCTCATCTGAAAACAGGTCTGCTGACACAAGGGTTGCCGCTGTACGGGCTGTAGTATAGGCATCATGCAGAGCCGATGAAGACTAGCAATGTTTTCGTCACTGACGGCCTTTGCTAAGGCATTGAGACGTTCCTCTGCTTTATCTATCTTGGTCTTTTGAGCTTGAAGCTGGCGGGCTACCCGTGCGGGATCGTTTGCAAGATCAGCTGCACGTGTTTTTAGCCAAGATTCCTCAGCTTCAGATAACCCAGCCAATTTCTCTACATTTGTGTCAGGGGTCTTGGCGGAAAGGCCAGACAGTAGTTTTCCTACTTCTGTATCCGGTGCATATTCAGGGTTTCTCAGAATGGCAGGGGTTTGGTTTTTGATCACCCTGATTTCATCATCCAACTTGTCATTGATCGTTTTGCAGGTGTCGGCCAAAGCGGCCATGATTCGTAAGGGCAGGGGAGTATAGGCTAGATCATTGGTAGCATCAACATGAACCGCCGCTGTACGGCTGTCAAAGACACTGATTGCCGTCAATCTTGAATCCGCTGCGGCTCCCTGCTTCCACACAACGGACTGGTTTTGCCCGCTAAAAAGAAAACCAACTTCAGCCTGCGGTGTGTCGCGTTGCGCTGAATAGATATTTGGCAGAACAATATCGTCCTTTGGCAGTCTCGCTCGACACGCCTGCTTTAAGACGCGGGCATAGCCGGATTTTCCGGCTCCATTATCCCCATAGATCACCGTCAACCCTGATTTCTTAAAAGTCAGGGTTTCACCGGGTTGAAGGGCGTTAACATGCTTGAGGTTGTGCAGCTTGGTAAGCGACACCTCGGCACTGGAAGCATCCGGATCACGGATATGATCGGATGTTATTGGGTCGCCTTCCTGCTCCTCCTTGCAGATTGCCATCAGGCTTTCCAGGTCATCCTGATCCAACTTTTCCTTGCTGCACAACCGGCGTAAGGCGTCCCGTTGCCATGTAGTACAGCTCCTTGACCAAGTGACTATATCCGCAAGAACCTGTGTTTCGGATGCCTCATCTTCCATGGAGGTGTTTATAACATTGACAGAATTCATTCCTCACGCCCCTTAAAAATAATCTGGTGGATTCGACTCATAAGTGCACCACCCCTAATTTACTGACATCAACGGCAGTATTCTCAAAAAACACCTCATAAGGCGTTTTAAATCCCAAACACTTTCTAGGTCTGGAGTTTAACGGTTCTGTCGCAAAAGTTTATTGTGCGCATAAAAACCTGCCATAACCGGTCTTTATGCGGCTAATGAAGGTTCTGTCGCAATAATTATCAAAAGCGCAGACCTCCTGGTCTTCAGGCGTAACTATCCTGCTAAAGCCATAAACTGCTTATAAGCAGGCATATTTTCCTCAGACAATTGTCCCTTTCGGATCATATGTGCTGTTTCAATTCCAGCAATAGTTGCTTGAGCGGAGTGAAACGCTTTGAAGCCCATCATCGGTTTTGTTATTTTTTTGATAAAGCGGTGATCCTGTTCGATGATGTTATTCAAATATTTAACCTGTAATATGTCGATCATGGTGGTAAACCCTGCTAGGATTAACAAGAGGTTAATATTGGCTAATCCTGCATAGTTAGCGCCACTTTTATCCATAACGACCTGTATATGCTAAACAGACTCAACCCCAAAAATTCTACGATAAAGGATGCCTTGTATCGCTACATGCATCGGTATAGTCCAGATCAAACCAATACCAAGAGGAATTGCACTTATTACGTGTATTGATATTATCAATACACCCGTAAAAAATAGTTTGAACCAATGTTGGGTAACTGCTTTGCGTGATGTTTCCATAGCGTCCCAAACCCCCATTTTTTTATCGATAATAAGGTGTACCATAAACCTATAAGCAATTGATAGGTATATTCCAGGAATAACAAGTAATACAAATCCCAAGACAATTAAAACTGACATGCAAATGACTGCAAGAATAATGCGTAAGGTAAAACTGAAATAAGAAAATGTCATTTTATAACTGACAGGCGCATCGACAGCTCTATGTATACCCATCATCATAATGCCTGCAAAGAATGGGTGGTTCTGTCGCAAAAAAACAAAGTCACCCTATTACCTACGATCATAAGATTAAATTTCAGCCAAAGAAGGTTCGCATGTTCAACTAAAAAGTGGGAGACTTTTCAAGTGATTATTCTCACGAATGTCATATGGCACCTGACTTTCCCACTAGTTTATCGGATGGGATGAGAAAGTTTTTCTCCTGGATGGTGTCTTATCCATTGGTTGCATAAAAACAGGTTACAGTTAATTTTTACACAAATATCTATTTTTTGCGACATAACCGGTAATAGTATATTCTCCTGCATGATGCTTTTTTCATGAGAGGCATAAAAACAGGTTTATAGCCGGTTTAACACAAATACTTATCGTTTGCGACAGAACCCCCTGGGGGGCTACCCAGCCCTCGCTAACGCTCTCCTTGGCTGGCAGCGTTAGAATTCTCGAATAACTCGCATTGATAGACCCCACTCTTTAGACGCCGCTCTAGTTATTTTTCTAATATCACTACGGTCTTTAAAATAGAATTTTACCCTCCACACACCTCTAAAGGGTTCTATTGGGTCTATGAAATCATCGGCGGAACCCTCTCCAGCCAGTGAACTCTTCATGTTCTCCGCATGATAGAATCTGTCCTCACTTGAACTCACTAGTAGACGTGACTCAAAGTCGTAATCTCTGTCCACATATAAGTTTGTGCGCATTAAGAGTAGCTCACCTAGCGAGGGGATAAACCAGTCGCTATATCCATTAAGAGTGTAATCATGAGCCATCTGGGCAAGGAGTATGGCACCCTCGGGGGCTTCACAATTATCTAGGATAGCTTGTGTGTGCGATCTGCCTTTCCCAACACCCAAGTCCCCTGTACCGGGAACCATAACACCATCACAACCCCAAAGTTTTGACTTATCTATCACCCAAGGTGTATAAGTGAATTGATTCTCTGGAGCCATTTCGAACCCATGTTCGCCATCATCAGTTACATAGAAGACCACACCTCCCGCAGGCCCTTTATCCCCAATGTCATATGCGCACTGACCATTGGCTAGTAATTTAGGGCAAGAGATAGCTAGAATATTCTGAGGAATCCCCTTTGAATAGTTATAGTAATCTTTTAAATGCCTATAAGACTCCGCGAGAGTATCATCCTCAAGCAACTTGCTATAATACTCTTTGAAAATATTATCTACATCAGGATCACCAATATCATACTTACACTGACCATTGGCTAGTAATTCAGGGCAAAAAACTTCTGAAATAGACTGATTAGTCTCATCCAATGCTCCCTGAAGAGTATTAGCAGATACTGAGTTGGTTATTATGAGGCTCGTTATTAGCGATATAACCAAGATTAGTTTTTTTGATTTTAGAATGTTCATTAATTATATCCTATGTTTAGAAATTTGATTAAGACTCTATCTCTTCCCCGCATTAGCACTATATTATCGTAATCAGGCGCGCCTGTTCTGGAGACTATCATACTTCGGGGGGCTGACAGCGGTCGCAAAAGAAATAGAGTACAATTGATTTCACAAAATCATTTGTTTTTTGCGACAGAATCCTCCTGGCCATTATCAAAAATTCCTTACAGGTATAGCAGGAAAATGATGTGTTTTTTTACGAGTTTTTCGGCGCACTATTTCACTGGCATTATCAACATAAATAGCTGATGCGTTCTCGGTATCATTTTGTGAAGAGGTCCAGTAATGTTTTCTAGGAATTTGAATACCTTTTTTATTAAAAGTATCAACAAGAATAATCATCTCATCGACACTTGGCAAATACCAGTCCTCAAAATTATTCTTCATAAATATAGTCACATTATAAGCAATATTATATGTTTCATGACCTGTCATTGAAAAAGTTCCATCACATTCAAACCGTATCATCCTGTTAAAATTACCAAGGCCACTTCCAATAGTTACTGCATCAGCACCCAATACATAAGTCTTAGAGCAGCCCCAAGCCGCTGATTCTATTCGGTCAGTAGATGCTTCGATACCATGCTTACCATCATATGTAACATGAATTACAACCCCCCCTACAGGTCCAATATCACCTACTTTATACTCAAGAGCACAATCAGTATTTTGGAGTTTTGATAAGGTTTTGGCGGTTTCTGGTGTTCTATCATCAGATCTCACTTTAGACATATCTTTACAATGCGCAGGTAAGTTATTAGAGGTGGTATCATCCCCATCTTCGCCTGGATTAGACTCACATTCCTCCCATTGAGGTTCATCACTACCTGGACAAAGCCTTAGAGCCAATGAGTTGATTTTATCTTCCGGAAAAGGTGGGATATTACTATTTTTGATACCCCTCTTATTATCGGCTGAAGATGTTTCGGTTTTTTTAATATCTTCCTTATATTTTGCTATTGCACTGGTGTTTTTTGCAATCTCAGCAGTATTATTTTCAATCTGAGATGCCACTGCTGAGACGGCCACCCCTGATAAGATCAATAGGAATGCCAGTTTAAAAAAACTCATAAATTATCCTCTTTCATTTAATAACCATACTTGGGCTGTCTGTATTTATACGTGGGTTAGAAAGGACGAACAGGTCTAACTGAAATCCCGTCCGATGACGACTTAGATTCATGCCCAGAACCACCATCAAAGTCTTTCAGCATGCCAATATGTACGTCGTACTCTGAAGATGACCAAAACTGATGATTCCCGTTAAATTCTCCCAATCCATTTTGATAGATCTCTTCGAATATTAAATTCAAGGAATCTAAAGAAGGCAAGTGCCAACCCGCGATACCGTTACTCGAGTAATTAGATGCCAAGTATGCTGCTGAACTTTGTGAAGAGCAGCCTGCTAAAATTGCATCTGTATTTTCTTTACCCCTCCCGACTGCTAACGCATCGTTCCCTTGAGCCTTAAGAATAGCGGTTCCATCACAGCCCCAGTCTGCGGGACCCAAGTCCTCTAAGCCCACTTCTAAGCCATGCTGTCCATCATCGGTAATATAATAGACAATTCCGCCTGCGGGTCCCGTGTCCCCCACCTTGTAGATGTCTTCACACCCCCCCCACTGAGGATAATCACTGTCTTTACAAAGCCACATAAACTGTTCTTGTGGTCTTTCATTGTGAGGAAGAGGCGCTAACCTCTGAACCCTATCAGCCATAATTTCAACGGCACTCTTGGCCTTCTCTAGCTCACCTTTATTTTTAGCAATATTGTCAGAATTCTTTATGACCCTCGCAGTCGTATCATCTGTAGTATCAGCTATAGCAAAATGACTGAATAACGCGGTGACAAAAAAGACACCGCTCATCAAAGTGTTATTATTTAATGTTGGAATTTTCATTAGCAGCTCTTAGTTAGTTAGAATGAACGAATAGCAACGAGGAAGTTGGGGGTAACTTTGTAGTCTTGAGTCTTTTCCCCCGCTATCCCATCTACAGTCCAAGCTTTATCATTTCCATAATCAGAAGAGGACCAATATATATGCTCATCCCTGTCAGGCTTAGGGGCTTTAGGGTATAAAACCTCATATGCTAGAAATAACTCACCTCTTGAGGGCAAGTACCAGTCACTAAATCCACCGTGCGAATAATTAGAAACCACCTCAGCTGCTGTCGTAGAGCCATCGGTACTTTTACACTCTGAATCTAAGATTACCGCAGTATTTATCATCCCAGCTCCAATGTTATTGTGTGCCGCGTTGGGAAGATATGTCCCATCACAACCCCACTGATAATCTCCATCAATAACTTGAAGTTCTAAGCCGTGTTCTTTATCCTTTGAAACCTGAAACACCATACCTCCTGCGGGACCTGAATCCCCGAGAGAGTAGGTTGGACAATCCCCCCAGTGTAAAACATGAGTACCAGTACAATGCTTCAGCATAAGATGTTTGGTGCGATTCTTCGGGATAGGCGGGAAGATATGCCCAATGTCACGTTTATTATCCGAAATATGCGCGGCTAGATTACTAATATCCGTGGCATTTATAGCTATATAATGCTCATTTATTTTAGAATTACTTGAGTTTCTTTCTACATCCGGATCAAATCCCGCAAATGCAAACGAGATGGATTGGGCTAACAAAATCCCTATAACTATAGCTTTCATATGACCTCTTATTTAATTTACCAAAGTTCCGGGGGAGGGGCACTTTTGACCCCATTATAACAATACCTTAGCCAAAATGAAGCTTCTAAAACATACCTGATTACCCATGGAGCTTCAGCCATTTTAAAACAACCGACTCGGCACCTCGTCATTCCTCACATTGAGCGGGTGCTACCCATAAGAAAGTTGATATATTTCAGCCACAGTCGGGCCAAAGAGTAATGAAATCTTCTCTCGCAAAGGCGTAAGTCCTTCAATCATCTGATGTGACTGATTTTCCGTCGATATTTTAAGGCAATGAATGCCCAATAATAACTGGAATACCCAGCGTAAAGTCGGCGCTTCTGTTGCCTGCTGAATTTGATTGGGCAACGTTTCCTTTTGTGAGGCCAGGCAAGCCCGCATACGTCTTTCGGCAATGCCATATACCAGCAACGATAACAGCATGACCATTAATAATGCCATGATACGCTGGGGTGTTTTAACAAATAATGACGAGACAAAAAACAGGGGGTCTTTGAGAAAACGAAATCCCCTTTCGACCTGGTATTGCTCCTTGTAAACGTTCACAACTTCCTGGTCACTAAGTTCTTCTGGGTCGGTGTTGCCACCAATAATGTAATGCCCTTCTAGCTTAAAGCAATCACCAACAAGCCCACGACCATAAAGAAAAATCATGAAGATAAACAGTAAACCAAGCGTTAAGAAAATGCCCATTACAAAAAAGACTAAAAATTTACCAAGCATAGCTCTGTTTTTAGATTGCTTTATAAGTTCATGGTCATAGGCATCTTCAACCTTTGCACAGCGATGTTTTTCTGTTTTTGTCAGTTCTTTTGTCTTTGTGTTTTTTAGCCTTTGTAAAAGGGTTGAATCAGTATTCATTAATCATCCTCATCCAGCAAGGCAGTAATATATTTTGTGTAGTATTCCTTTACTTCTTCTTCTTCTTCTGGAATATCAATAAACATTGACTTTCTTTCAAAGGATGAGTCCCACGGAGAACCTGTTTTATGCGTTAAATTTCTTAATGACCATGCTGAAAATGACTTGTAAATCCCCCATACTTTTTCAAGTATTTCTTT
Organism: Bathymodiolus platifrons methanotrophic gill symbiont; assembly: GCF_002189065.1. Taxonomy (GTDB): domain Bacteria; phylum Pseudomonadota; class Gammaproteobacteria; order Methylococcales; family Methylomonadaceae; genus Methyloprofundus. The sequence continues at coordinate 23,761 of NZ_BDMN01000172.1, read as the reverse complement.
TACACACTTATCTTGAATGATGGGGATGTAAACTTTATTTTCATCACTATCATAATCCATTGCCGGTTTTGTTATGGGAGTGTCACCATAACATTTCATTTGGTGATAAATTGACGGAAGAACAGGGCCATGCTGCCAAGCCCTCGGTTTCCGTTAAATCTTTATCAATAAGTGCTAGAGTCCATCCGTAACCAATAAACATAAGCTTTTGCAACTTTAGGTTAGACATAATAATGCATTCTTCTTTTGCTTTATCTATAAAGAAATTAGCTAATGCGCTACTACACACTTTGGTTCACCAACGTATTCATGTGTTACCTCTCAAAATTTAAGGCTACTAAGGTCGATCTTTCTACGCGTATTACTCATGTTACCCTCATTAGTCTGATTTATGATTATATATGGTGCTTGACAAAAAGCTTTGTTAATGAGGTTCAGACTAATTGAGCATCTAACCACTGAATAGCTTTGCTTTCATCTTGTTCGATAGCTATTTCAACGGCTCGTTTAGCATTTTCGAGAAGTTGCTTTGATTGTTTGCGTAGTTCGAAAGATTCAGTAATTTTTTGCTGTATTTGTAGTTGCTGAGCTTGTGGTAGAATAGGAATGATTGTTTCTTTCACTTGCTCAGGTCGCCAATGCAATATAATAGAACCACCGACATCACGCTTTACCTGCTCTTGTGTTAAAACAGAGTTCAGTACCAAGGTAAGATATTCATTATTTATCGTGTCTGCCTTACTCTGGAGACGCAATATGCCTCCAGAAACAACCATTTTCTGAGGCTTATCTTTTAGATAATAGGCAATTCCTGGAGAACCATCCTTACTGAATAATATCTCGCCTTGTTGTGGTTGATGGGTTTTGGATTTTTCAAATGGTATGTCCTGTTCATCTTGCGTTAGTTCTGCGTAGAGCTGTTCCGAGATATATTTTCCCTCTGATAGTTCAAAGAGACTAATGTTGCTTACCCTCACAAATGGTATGCCTTCATCGAGATATTCCCCGCGTCCAACTTCAATACTTTTTTTAACATCAACAAGGTTTCCGAGCGCATCCCAACCGCCCTTATAGGCTTTGATAGCATTGATGATCTCATCATATTTTGGCTGGAAATATTCCGCGTCGATGCGCTTTGATTGTTCAGTATCAGAATAGTTTTTAATAAAAAATAATTTGTGTTTCGGTTGCCAGTTAGTTATTCCAAGTTCAGATAGAAGTAGATTTTTAGAAAAATCAATTTTCTCTTTGGATTCGTCTAAAATAGCAATTGATTTTTTTATTGTTTTTTCTATTATATTTTGGAAATATTTAGCTGCAACATATACTTTTATATCAAAGAATTCTATCAATTTTATTTCGGGGCGTGATGCCTTTATTCCACGTCTTCTAAGCTGGGAGTAACCGTATTCACAGTTAAAAAAAGTAGAAAGATAATAGGGGTTAATAATTTCTTCTTTTACTACAAACTTTCCTACATGGGCACTTGTATTTGCTTCGGGGAAATCATCTGGTATTACAGCACTTTTTCCGAAATAGACCCCTGTTTTTGTGAGTAAGATATTCCTAGGTTTTAATTTTGATCTTTTAAGTGAGTTGTGCAAGTCACTAGAAATATATCTTTTTATATTGGTATCAATATAACCTTCTTTTACAGATTCGCTTAGAAGATATAAGATCCCATCATCGGTGTATTGAGTTGCGCTATGATCTCCATCTGTAATTAAGAAACATAAATTACCAAGTAAATAAACGTTGTTTTTACTTTTTATTTTATCTACTTTTTGGACATAGTAAGGCTGATAAAATTCTGCGCCAATTGTAAATTCATTTTCTAATTCATTCTTATTAAGAATAGAAATCTTCACCTTTATTCTCCCCCACCAAAAAACGATAATTCTTCATTTTTCGCCCACTCAATAAAAGCTTCTGCGATACCATCTTGCAATTCTCCATCATGATTATGTAAGTCATGGTCAACAATCAAATGTCCGTTTTTATCTAACTTGTATTGTCCGTTACCGTTGTTCACATAGATATAATCGCCTGAATTATCCTTTCCGCCCTTTTCACTTACGGCAAAAAATATCGGGTAGTCATCGACTTTAGGGCATAGCTCATCATCCCATTTTTGAACAAATAAAACGCTAGTTTTTGTGCCTGTGTGGGGTTTGAAACTGTTACCGTGTAAACCTATCACCGCCAGAATACGCCCATGCTGTGCTATAAATTCACGGATATGTTTATCAGATGTGTTATTAAATCGACCTTGTGGCAAAACAATTGCCATGCGTCCCCCCGGCTTTAAAAAGTCCAGATTTCTTTCAATAAAGAGAATATCCCGCCCGACTTTGCTTTGTGCCTTTCCGTTTTCCTTAAAGCCAAGTTCATATTGGTGCAGGATACGGCTTTCTTTGATGTCTCCTGCAAAGGGAGGGTTCGCCATTAAAATATCAAAATTAAAGTGCTTATCTTCGTCTTTTTCAGAGCGAAGTTTTTCGAGCCGATTAAAGCCTTTTCCATAGGTGTTAATCCATTTTTTATCTTTTTCTGTTTTGTCATTCCAACGGTCAAAATCTAACGTGTTTAGATGCAATACGTTGGTTTCACCGTCTCCCGCAATAAGGTTTAATGTTCGTGCAACCCTGACCGTTTTTTCGTCAAAGTCGATACCAAATATGTTAAGAACATGCTGCTTTTCTTCTTCTGGGATTTCCGCATTCGTAAAAAGATGTCCGGTGAGTTTAAAAATAGTATGGACTGGAAAACCACAACTTCCCGAAGCTGTATCAATCATATACTCACCCCGTTTAGGGTTGAGCATTTGCACGCACATATCAATGACATGACGAGGGGTGAAAAATTGCCCCTTTTCACCTTTAGCGGATTTGTTGACTAAATATTCAAAGGCTTCATCTACGACCAAAAGATTAGAATTAAACAATTTCACATCTTGAAAACTGGATATGCAAACCGATAAATGACTCCCTGATAGCTCAAAATTTGAGCTATCAGGGAAAACCCCTGTCCACTGGTTTTTTGCTTCATCAAACAGTTCTTGAATTTTGTTTTTTAGTTCAGTGTCTGTTTGCCCTGTATTTCTAAACTCCATGACACGGAATTTTTTATCATTTAGCCCGATAAGAGATTCTTTGAGCTTGTCGTAATCCACTCTTTCTTCATCATCAATATTTTGGTCAAGATAAAATTCAATATTCGCCTTGTCTTTTTTACTTCCATATTCATCATAAAGTTTTGTGAAGATCAGTTTAAAAACTTCCTCAAAAACATCCACACCAGCATTAGCTAAAACCTCGTCTTCCATTTCAAGAATGATGTCTTTCAAGGATTTTCTTTCATTGGCGATTTTGTCCTTGATGATGAGGTCTTTTAAGGTAAAGCGTTCGCTCAATATATCCTTAAGACTTTGCCTTTCCTTGGGAATATCAGTGATGTCTTCAAAGTAATTAGGGTCTTTACGGTGGTAATGGGATATTTGCTCACCATTTGTCCATACCCCGATAGATGCGCCCGTAGCATTACAATATGAACGAAGCTGGTTTTTTCCGTCTTTGAGCTTGGGCTTTTTTAGCTCAATAATGATATAGGCAGCATCAGGGCGATCTTTATCAAGAATGACAATATCAGCACTTTTCTTTTCTCTACCAAAAGTAACAGAATATTCAAACTTTATGCGTTTTTTAGTGTAGCCATATTGATTGATAAGTCTTGCCGCATAAAGTTGGCGGACAATTTCTTCTGGTTTTAGCTGAATATCCTTTTTACGAACGATACAATTTATATAGGGGGTTTCTTTGCCTCTGGTTATTTTGGTAAAGATAGTTTCTTGTAAGTCTTCTATTTCCTTTTTTGTGAACAGTGCAAGATGGTAATTACTGTCTTTGAGTATCGTTTGGATGATGTCCATTTTTGTTTTTATGGGTTTTGTAATTTAGTTAGGTAGAAAATATTGATGGTTTTACTACCTGCCCTATTCTGCCGCCTTTTTATGCGGTGTTTTTGTTCTTGGTTTTCTGGTTACGGCATTTGCAAAGTAGGTCAATCTTCTTTAAAACTAATCATTGGTTTGTCTTCAATACCTTCGCCAAAATGAAAATACACTCATTTTTATGAATTTTACAGCCTATAAGCGGTTGATTTATATAGGTGTAAGATTGTCATTTTTGGCTTAAATTAAAAGTGGCGAAGGTATTGTGTCTTATAACCGATTTTATATATTTAAATTTAACCGTTCACAGAGGTAATACATTCCAAAAAGCAAAAGAGTAAGCAATTGCCAAAATATTGTTATAAATATACCTGCGAAAACCCATTCAGCGATATGGTATTGAGTTTCTAAAAAGCTGGGAACAGATGCGATTGATCCAACTTTTGCATAAATAATTAGAAATATACTATCTACCGTTAAAAACGAAAATAAGCGTAAAAGAAAGTCTCTACGTGTTAGTGCTTGATCTTCTAACTCTGTATTACCAGCCTTGATGTTAATAGTTGGAGCATCAATCATTTCTTGATCAATAATTGGTCGGTTAAAAGTAGCTATTGCAGCTAGGGCGGTAATTAAAAAACCTGGAAGACTAATTACAAAATCAGTTAAATTTTCAACCAAACCATTTTCACCAACAACATCGCTTATTTCAGTTAAGAACACTAAAATGGCTAAACTGATTACAGTTAGGATAAGTGGTATTATCCAGTTGTAGACCTTTCCCGCGGGGTGTTTTAGGAATAAATATGAGATTGGTCTTGTTAACTGATAAACAATCACTTTATATCTTTTCATATCTAAATATGCTCTAACATCTTAGTGATGATTGGTTTATATATCTGGTCTACAGACGTTGCTGAAAAATCTTTAAAATCTGTGATTTTAATCTTTTTAACGTAATTTTCAGAACCGATTAATTTTCCTGTATTGGTGTCTATTTCGGCAGTATGGGAAATATCACCATCGTCTTTAAATGAAATTTTGATTGATTCCATATTCATGGCCTTTGCATCATTATTTCTGATACGATCCATAAGTTTGAAATTACCTCCTGCTTTTAATATTTCAACTTTATCTATTTTTATTGGTAGCTGAACCTCTTTTATACTCTTGTGATTTTGAGCGTCATAACCGACAACGCTATCTATGTTACTTGTAATAAGGGTCAGTGACTTCAAATTGCTTAGAGATATGGCCGTAAAAATGACAATGACAGTAGGTATTAATTTTTTTTACTCCCCCTTTTGTATCTACAGTATTTTTAGGGTGGTCAGTCTCAAAATCGTCTTTATTTTCTTTTGCTATTCTTCTTAATAACTTATTTAGATAACTGGAAACTAGTCTTACTGGTAAAGCAGGCGATTGTTCATATAATGCGAGCCAACTTCCATTTGCTTCGGGATCAGGTTTTATGATTATGTGTGATGAAAAATCAGTACCTACACCATTCTTTTTAGCATTAACTTTTCGAGTATCGTCATTACCACCAATCTCCCTGTGAACTTCATCGGCTAATGTCGTATCAGTAATATTGACCAGTAATATCCAACAACAAATTTCAGAATCATATTTAATATCCGCCAAATAAACTTCTGTTTTGTTATCTTCTGAACCACTAATTATATTGACGTTATTTGCTTCTCGGATAGCTTCAATTTTTCTAAATAATTCAGTTAGGGTAAAATTATTACGCAACCCTTTAATTTTAGGTGAAGTCGTTTTGAGATCAATATGCAGGTCGAGAAACAATATTGTCCGTTCATTTTTCTTTATCATTTTTATAGTGCCTGCTCAATAATTTTATGGTTTCTTACGCTATTTTAACCTGAGTTCGGGATAAGGAATTATAACAAAGGCAGTAAACCCTCTCTTCTTAACTTAAGAGCTGGCTTTTTTTCTTGATATGAATAGGCCACCAAACAGGCAAGGATATTGATCATATAATTTGTTAGAGACCGATGCTTAGAGTGCTCTAGCTGAAAAACATTCTTCAATCGCTGAAAATCCTGGAAACGGTGCCTAAGCGAAGTGATGATTTTTAGTCCGCGATAGCCGTAGGGCCGTTGTTTTGTCGGAGTCTGAGCGTTAGCGAAGGTGGAGACAAAATAAAAGGCCATCCGACACGGCGTCAAGTCATTTGGAGCCTATGTTCCGACCCCTTGTTGGGTCGGGACGAGGTGACGAGGACGAATCGGGGCCGCCGGAGGCATAAGTGGTCGCGTTAAGTTTTTGCTGCTTGCTTGGGCTGGGATGCCCAAAACAAGCTTTCGCAAAAATAGCGACTCCCCGCTTCAAGTAGTTTGGGTATATAGGTGTAAGATTGTCATTTTTGGCTTAAATTAAAAGTGGCGAAGGCATTGTTCTTGTTCAATAGTATTCCACTGACTATTCATGGGTTCTGTCAAACACCATACATGATAATAAAGATGTTCAGATAAAACCTCTGCCTCTAATAATGCATCCAGTTGTAAATCTAAAATTTGTGATTCAGTCGAAAAGTCCACACCTTGGTTCTGTCGCATAAAAAAAGGTTACAGTTGATTTTTACGCAAACATTTGTTTTTTGCGACAGAGCCAAAACTTGGTCATCACTGCCCTTTATGTGGTTAATGAACAGCTATAACAGGACGTCCCAATGCTTCATGAAATTGGGGGGATGAACGTGCCAAGAGAGAATGTCTAAAAGGCTTATTAGAAGTCTTAAACTTGCTATATCTTGCTTGTATGAGTTAAGGTTATCGGCAATAGAATATGATATTTCCTATTTCAGATTTAGAAACAAGCCCCGAACTTTTAAAGTTTAGGGCTTAAAGGTAAAAAAAAACCCAAGCATTTTTAAGTACTTGGGTTTCTTGCCTTTAATAAAGGTTGTGTATGAGTGATTCTAACACTCACCACAGCTTGAAAGTAAGAGAACGACTCTTTCTTTCAAACGAATGTTAATTATATCTTAATTAGCCTCTCATTTGTAAGCATTTCGGTTTTTCTTCTCTCTTTTCAAGCTCAGCCCCTATTTTGGACTCAAGATGTTTTGGAATAGGTCGGGACCGTGTTACCAATCAAGGATATTTGCTAAGGTAACCCATAAGGCACTTCTTGCATAAAGTAAAAGTCGCAAGCTTATTGTCGTTTTGACTGCGGGATTTGAATTTTATAATGCAGAAGGTGGCGCGTTTGGAGCAAGGGTGGATATATTTATTATATCTGGTAACGCGCAGGGCGTAACGACTGTGAAAGGGGCTTAAAAACTCAAGTAGCACGATTCCAAGATACACAGAAACTCAAGCCTATATTATCTGTTTTTTTAAAGCAGTCGTGGGAGGGGGAAGCTGTGAAAGGGGATTCGTAGGCCTGCCTTAGGGGCTATACATGGCTGTACCATCAATAATACTATTTATTATTGATGCGCGGAGCGCGGTTTAAGAGAAATCATATTGCTGTGATTGATAGTGATTGTGGGGAATGTGTTGGCTAGTGTTGGTAAGGGGTGGATAACAAAAAGACGTTATCCACCCCTTACCAACACGTCCCGTAGGGAGCCAATATATTCCCCACATGAACGGGATATCTCAGAATTTTCAGAAATGCGCCCTGCGAGCATTTCTGGGGACTAAATTTAGGAATTTGCGCGTTCCTAAAATGGTTGAATGGGTTTTGTCTCCCAGAAGATAATTAAGGGGAACCCCTTTTAGACCTTAATTTTTGGAGAGTCTTAGCCCTTAGAGAAAGTAACTTTTTCACGCGTATATCCGTCAAATGTGGAATCCCATATTTTGGGCGAGTCTGATATTTCAACACTTGAATCCGAGTACTCTGAATAGGATTCTTCATTAGACCACTGAGACTCTAATCTCTTCGGTAGCACATGGCTCCTGTTTCTTTTTTAAGGGGCTTAATATCGCTTTTAAGCCCCTTAAACAGATCCCCCTACATACTAAGTATCTCCCCTCAAGAACCCTTGTAGCCCGCTTTAAAATCTTTATTCCAAAACACCTCTTAAACCAACACTCAAACCCTACAGGGCTCCTCCGTGATTCTGTCGCAAAAGAACAAATGTTTGTGTAAAAATCAACTGTAACCTGCAAACTCTTTGCCATTCGTTGTTATCTAGCCACGTAAAGAGCCTTGTGGGGCAATACACACCTCAAGGGTTATAGGGTATGTTTTTATGATAAAAACGCCTGTATACGCCGCTAGGTTTGTTTTTCCTAACCGCGCCCTTTTGATTCTGAATCGGGAATTAACTACCACGCTTTATAAAAAAAACCATTAGCCAGCACCGCCTTGAGTGGACAAGGACTTGATGCTGACGTTATCAAACAGGCATTATATCTTACTGTAAACTAACTCATAGTTACCCCCCTGTTGTGCATTTATATGTTCCTTAACAGCTTGGATAATCTTAGCAGCACTTTGAGTAACAGATTCAACGCGCGGAGTGCTTAATTGCTGGATAATCTCCCCTTGCCTAGATTGTTGCACCTCTCCATAGCTATGGAGAGTTGTTAAAACCTGTTCATGCCCTAAATTTTGACTCCATGCTTTGAATATCCCGAATAGCCGTAGAGCCATTTGTGGTAGCCATGACTGAGCTGCTTTGTGCTCACAGTCTGTGGCGGACGCAGGGTAGTGATACCCCCGTGTTTGCGGGGGAAGGGGACAGATAAATAGGTTGTGTTGTATAAACAGTTTATCTGTCCCCTTTTTCAATGAATACGAGGGCTGTATCCCCTTGCCCTGTAATAAACTCATAACTGAATAAAATATTATCATTTGGCTAGTGGCATAAGTCCGGTCTTTAGGGGCTATCTTTATTGTCCCTTCATATTAGTTCTGAAACTTTCGATGCCTTTTTTAGGCAGCCATCTTTGTTTGTTCTTTTTGGTTATGCCACCCCCACGCCCGATTAAAGGCACTGATTTTCTTTGCTTTACGGCGTTTATTAATATCCTGCATTTGAATTAATGAGTCCTCAGTTATCTGGTAATTCCCCGCGAGGTTTTTGCCTACGCGCTTATGTTTCAGCCCGAATCTCTTTAAAAATTGTCCTAATGTACGTGTGTCTAACTTTCGATTAACAGCCTTGAAATTGCCTAGCCCGGCGGCGTGTACCTCCTGATAATTGGCTTGCAAATAGTCAATAGCGGCTTTTATTCGTTCCGCATCATAACGCTGTAGTGATATCCCCGTGTTTTCTGGGGAAGGGGACAGATAAACATTGTTGTTTGTTATAGATAGTTTATCTGTCCCCTTTTTCAATGAACACGGGGGCTGTATCCCCTTGCCCTGTAATAAACTCATAACTGAATAAAATATTATCATTTGGCTAGTGGCATAAGTCCGGTCTTTAGGGGCTATCCTCGTTGCGTTCTCATATTCATCTAGTAATTGCGTATTGTCTGGACTCTCGTTTACTATCTCAAATCTCTTGAGGACAGGTTCTAGCGTTCCACCATTCCACAATAGAATATCCTTCTCTGAAACCTCTTCTCCGAGTGCTAGTTGCTCTCTACATTCAAACTTCTCTATTGCGTTGTGATCGGATTCTGTAACTTTCGATGACTTTTTTAAATTACTGTGTTCTCTATCGGAAATAGAATCCGCTTGAATCACATCTTGGACATGCTTAGCCTTTACCGCTTTAGCCGTTCCTTTGATAATAATCAGGCTCTCTGGTTCTTCCAGCGCTTCAACCTTATAACCTTTCTGCTCCAATATTAACAAGGTGGTATGTGCAAAACGTTCGCAAGACCTTTCATACTCTTCCATGATGCCTGCGGCCACTTTGTCAAACTCATTTGGCTCGTGTATTAGCTGGCCATCTGTAGATTTCATACGCTTTTCGGCCAATACGATGCCTGCTATTTGTTCGGTGACACTCAAGGGCTTCTGTTTTCGCTTTGGTGAGAGTCCAAGAATAATATCCTTAGCCTTTCTGTTACGTCCCAAAGTCTGGATTATTTCAGTAGGTGATAACTGGCCACTAAATACACCCACATGAAAATCATATTCAAGCTCGATAGAAAACCCGCTAGATACAACCGGTGTCAAAATTATTAAATCATATTGCTTGCCAACTTCATTAGGACTCTTTAAGTAAGCCGCTTGTTCAAACTCATCTTTATTCTTTCCGTGTACCAGCAATATTTTATAATCTGCGGGAGCTGTCGCTTTAGCGTCCTCATAGGCAATATTAGCAGTACTGAGAGAATCACATTGGAACAAGCCAGTCTTACCCGCTTTCACACGGTTTAGAAATTCGCTTTTAGCAATTTTGGGGGTGGTGTGCTTTATTGTTGCAGTTGGTTTTCGCTCGCTCCCTTTTATCTTAAACATTGGCTTACCTGTGCTTTTTAATATCTCAATCATACGGTCATTCATATCAGCATCAGCAACATAAACCACCGGGACAGTCTTAATAATATCAATTAACAAATCATAGCCCTCTGATCTATTATTAAAGGGACCTCGCACGATATGTTCAACTATCTGCTTAAATTCATCCAGTACAATACAGTCAACCTGCCGAAAGAAGCTTAATAAATGCTCCCTTCCTACTGCACTATTCACACAGGCGGCCAATGACTGGAACAACTCCCCCGGACTAACTTCGTTATAATGTTCAATATCTAGCCTATTTGCTATGTCCGCAATAATTGATACACGGGGGGCAACGTAGCCAAAAGCTTTATTGTTCATTTGGAGATATGCCCATAATAACGCGGTGAATAAAGTTTTACCTGAACCCATCGGCCGCATGTCAACAAAAATAGCGTTATACCATTCAGACAGCATCCGACTTGCTGCGTCATCGCTGTTTATGTCGAATTCAGGCAGGCTATCGGTCGTCACCGTGTGATATTTGCGCGTAGCCTTGTCCTGTTTCCTAAGTAGCTTTTTAAGCCGTGCTTTGTATCTACCTGACAGCTTACATCCCATCCTATCTTCTAGCGCGGTTATAGTGTCTTTATATGAGATTATAGGGTGAGCCTGTACGGCTTTCGCAATGATTGAATAAACTGCCTTGTCTGGGGCTGGTAGCGGAATACTCTCGATATTTTTTAGTAAAGTCAGATCGCTGTTGTATTCCCAAGCCTCCGGCTCGGAATGGTGTAATAGTCCATACTGATAACCACCCTTGATTGCTTTATTTTCTTTTTCGCGGGTACGGTCATCATCATTACCTGCAATCTGATCGCTGGCAGTAATGAGGGCGTTGATATAATCATCCTCATTTTTTACGTCCAACTTCCCACTAGCAACATAATGCCCTAGTGCATTCCCTGCGTTGAGCCTTGCCGCGTGGCGTTCGCCTGGCTTTGCATTTAAGATGGTGTTAATACAGCTTTCCAGGCAGTCGCCTTCGTTGCTGTTGGGCGTGTATTCTTTGCTTATTGGAGGGGCTTTGGGGGCTATCTCTTGGAATGGGTTAAGCTTGTAAATATCTGCATCAGGATTATAAAAAACATCCGCATCATGGCACAAAAAGCACTTGCGGCTAATATCTTTACAAGCGGGATCCGTTTCATATCCCCATGTTTTAAATAGCGACTCTATCTGAAAATAAGCCTGCTTAAAGTCCGCATCGTTATTAATTAGGCTAGCATCAACCCGAACGCCTAGCTTTAAACCATCGCCCGAGGGACTGATAAAGCAAAAAACAATATTAGGTTTTGTTATCAAGTCCGACTTAGCTAAGTGAACATCTTCCAGATGGTCTAGGTCTACAATCAATAAACCGCTCGACTTCTCGAAAGTCCCATTTTTTACGGGCTGACCTAACTTGAATGTACCGTTGAAGCTAACAGCCTCACAATGAATCGCCTTTTGTTTTTTATAAGCTTTCTCACTTTTCTCTCGCAAATCCCTTAATGATTGAGTAACCGGCTTATATTTATGCGATCTAATCAGATCAATAACATCATCAAGTGATTGATTAGAGTGATTGTTAGGATTGCCTACCCGGCGCATGTATGAAACGTTGCCGATGCCTTCACAATCAGGTGCAGGGTTCGCTCGACGTTTTGTTTTTGATGTAGATACCCCTGTGGCACAATCGGTGTTATCTTGAATGGGGTCGTTTTGTGTGTTTTTATGTAGTTTATTCATGCTTTTAGCAGAACAACTAGACTTTCTTGAAATACATGATATAATGTATTTGTAGATTTTAGAAAATCTTGTTAGATGCTCTGTGTTATCCTCATAGTTGTCTAGCAATTAAAGCTCTATAAAGAATCTCCCGGCTAAGGTTTCCTCTTTATAGCGCGTAGTAAAAATAAGTCCTGCTCCCCATTAATTTATTTTGATGGGGAGCAGGACTTATTCCATATGTCTAGCTGTTTCTCACAGCTATTATATAGTATAATAGCTACTATATTTTGGATTGCAAGTCTTTTTCAAGATATTTTTACACTTATCCCCAAACCAAGCCCCCTGCCCCACTTATAAAAAAAACAGACACCGGTCTAACCCATGCCGGCTTTGCGGTTCTGTTGTATTGAATTAATAATCCCACGATTAGATCTCTTCACCCAGTCTACCCACTCAAAAATATAGTGAAGTCTGGAGCCCCCTCGTGTTTTCGGGAAAGGGGACAGATAAATAGGTTGTGTTGTATAAACAGCTTATCTGTCCCCTTTTTCAATGAATACGTGGGGTGTAGGACCTTGCTCTGTAATAAACTAACAACTGAACCTTACGGCACAATTAAGTCTGTACGACAAAGCCACCAAGAACACCTGTTGGGATGTAAAGCGAGAGTGAGATATGCTCGGATAGCGGGGGAGAGTAGGTCTTGTTTTATGGCGCGAGTGAGCTGCATACCCAAGAGGGGAGGTAATAATGTCTCATTCTTTTTTTTGCGATAGAACTAAAACTTGGTCATCACTGCCCTTTATTTAGTAAATGAACAGCGATGACAGAACGCCCCCATGTTTCATGAACTTAGGAGGATGACGAGCCAAGAACAAATCTCTAAAGGACTTATTAGAAGTCTAAACTACAGCTAAACTTGCTATGTCTTGCTTGTATGAGCTAAAGTTATTGGTAATAAAATCTGATATTTCCTCTTTCAGGTTTAGAAACAAGCCCCCGAACTTTTAAAGTTTAGGGCTAAAAGGCAAAAAAAAACCCAAGCATTTTTAAGTGCTTAGGTTTTTTTGCCTTTATTAAAGGTTGTGTATGAGTGATTACAGTCACTCAGCACAGCTTGAAAGTAAGAGACACACTCTTGCAATCAAACGAATACTAATTATATCTTAATTAGTCTCTCATTTGTTAAGCATTTCAAGTTTTCTCTCTCTTCTTTACAAGCTCAGCCCCTATTTTGGACTCAAGATGTTTTGGGATAGGTCAGGACAGCGTTGCCGATCAAGGACTTTGCTAAGGTAACCCATAAGGCATTTTTTGTATAAAGTAGAAGTCGCAAGCTTATAGCCGTTTTGATTGCGAGATTTGAATTTTATAGTGCAAAAGGTGGCGCGTTTGGAGCAGGGGCGGATATTTTATATATCTGGTAACGCGCAGAGCGTAACGGTTGTGAAAGGGACTTGAAAACTCGAGTAACACGATTCCAAGATACACAGAAACTCAAGCTGATATTCTCTGTTTTTTTCATCAGTGTTCCCATTGAAAGAAGAAGTACCTAAACAAAGCAGCCTATAACCTACCTGAAGGTAGCACCACTCGAATATTTCCATCTTTTTGATTTTAATCACTTATAACAGCAAATAGATACTCTGTAGGCACCGTAAAAAAACAACAAATAATTTCAAATAAAACTTGCAATTGCCGAAAAAGTTTTTCTAAAAATTTCCGTTTTAATCACCTCATAAACGGATATCACCCATGCTTAAAGACCTACCACTCTTTGAACATATTCACCAACACTGCAATGAAAGTATGGAACGTGCCCTGTTAGCAGAGCGTCATCCTTTGTGGGCTCGTTCATGCCCAGAGTTGAAGGATATCGACTTTATTCGCCTTGGGTTATTACGCTGTATCAGTGTAGTCGATAGTGGTCGCCATTTCCTCCAAACCAATGAACAGATTTATGGCCAGCTACTTCCCCACTCAACGTATTTTAAATCACTGAAGTCGCATAGACGAACAAGTATGCTTGAGGCATTTGAACAGCAGAGCTATCATCTTCACGCTGAAACACTTCTATCGCAAGGCATTGATTATCTTAAAGCATTCCCGGAACTTGACGAATACACCATAGAAGCAGCGGATGGACATTTTATTGATCATGCCTGCCATACTGAAAAAAACAGCAAGGGGAAAGTTTATGCGGCCGGGGGGATTTACGCGTTGAATCTCAGAAGTGGGTTGCTCAGATTTCTTTGTCTGGTGACAAACGGAACTCAGAGACATCAAGAAATACCTGTGTTACGAGATCATATTGAAAAGCAAAACAAGGGAAATAACAGCTCTCAGAAACATCTCTATGTCTACGATAAAGCCGTCACCGACTTTGCCTGGTGGGATCGGCAGAAACGACATGCTAATTACATGATTTCAATGCTAAAAGAAAATTCAATTGCGACTCTGGTTGAGTCTATCCCTTTTGACGCCCGCCATGAGATCAATACAGGGGTTGAAGCATACAGTGTGTACGAAAACAAGGGCATCAAATTTAACGTGGTGGATTACCGTGATCCAGAAACCGGAAAACTTCACCGGTTTGTGACAACCTTGCCAATGACTATTAACCCTGGAACCATTGCCATGCTGTATTTCAAGCGATGGACGATTGAAAAGACATTCAATAACACTAAAAGTAATTTCAAGGAAACTAAAGCTTGGTCTTCCAATACCCGCTCACTTGAAAATCAAATGCGCCTGACTGCAATGAGCTATAATTTAATGCGCGTGTTTGAAGAGATTTCAAAAACACAACAGCCAGAATTGATTCATCCATCGGATAAAAAATATAGCGAGGCTCTGGAGATAAGGCAGCAACAGGCTCAAAAACGAGATCGTTTTGTGAATCCATTATTTTTCCAGGCAAGAATATCTCGTATCAGCTCGTATACCATTCGGGCAGTTCAAAACGCAATAATAACAGGAATGTCTTTACAGTGCTTTATGAGCTCTCTTGTGGCGAGGTTAGTTTCACGGCCTCAATTGATAGGGGAACACTGATGGTTTTTTTAGCAGTTTTTCGGAGGGGGAGCTGTGAAAGGGATTGTTGAGCCTTCCTTAGGGGGTAAATGGCTGTACTATCTATCTCTTTATTCTTATAAAAGATACAATTGATTATTATTGATGCGCGGAGCGCGGTTTAAGAGAAACCATATTGCTGTAATTGACAGTGATTGTGGAGAATGTGTTGGTTAGTGTTGGTAAGGGGTGGATAACATCTTTTCGTTATCCATGCTTTATCAATACGTCCCGTAGGGAGCCAATATATTGTCCACATGAACAAGTATGTCTCAGAATTTGCAAAATGCGCCCTGCGGGCATTACAGGTATGATAATTAGGGGTGATTAAGTGAGAACAGGGCTAACACAAACGGCACTGATACAAAGAGAGATTTATAGGTGAAAAACTTTTCATTTAAGGAGAATTCTCTAAATCAAATCAATGAACAAAAATTTGGCTTAGAGAAGGATATTCAACTTCTTACTGAGTCCAATATGAATAAGGTATTTGGATTAGAATTTGTCAAAAGCGAATATTCATTGAACAGCTTTAGAATCGATAGTTTGTGTTTCGATTTACTAACTAACTCATTTGTAATAGTTGAATATAAAAATACCAAAAACTTTTCTGTAATTGACCAGGGATACTCATATTTGTCACTACTACTCAATAATAAAGCAGAATTTGTTCTTTTGTACAATGAGTTGATGGATAAGAGTATCAAAAAGGATGATGTGGATTGGTCTCAATCAAAGGTGATATTTATTTCACCTACCTACACCGTTTACCAAAAGGAGTCTATAAACTTCAAAGACTTACCAATTGAGTTGTGGGAAATAAAGAAATTTGAAAACGACACTGTAATGTATTTGCCAATTAAGGCTAACCAACAAACGGAAAGCATCAACACTATATCAACTATCGATTCAACTATATTAACAGTTTCAAAAGAAGTTAAGACCTATACTGAATCAGATCATTTAGATAATAAGCCAACAAACATAATTGATATTTATGAGAACCTAAAATTAGAAACTTTGGGTTTGGGCGAAGTCGTTGTTAAACCAAATAAACAATCTATTGCTTTTGTTGGTAATAAGAAAAACATTATTGATGTCGTCATTTTGAAATCAAAGATTAAGGCATTTATAAATTTGAAGTACTCAAAAATTGACGATTACAAAAAAATGGTTAGAGATGTAACTAACATTGGAACTTGGGGGAACGGTGACTGTGAATTTGTATTAGATAATTTAGAGGATATTGATTACTTAATGTCATTGGTTAAACAATCGTATAAGGTTAATGGATAAAATTTAAGGCTATGTCACCGTTAAGTATTGAAAATGGTTCTGTCGCATAAGTCTCCCTTCCCGACGTTATCTGCTATCATAATTCTCAATTTCAATAAAAGGTGGATCACAGGTTCTGTCGCAAAAGTTTATTGTGGGCATAAAAACCTGCCATAACCGGTCTTTATGCGGCTAATGAATAAAACTGTCCTGCAGGAGACAAGCCATCTCCTCCGATCATTTGCCCTTTTTTGATCATTCGCTTAAAATCATCACTTCGCTTAGGCTACGTTTCCCTGATTTTAAGAGTTTGTTCCTTTTAAATGATATACATCTTCAAGGATTTCACTACTCCACTCCCCAGCACCCCGAAACTCAGGAAAGCGCAATTTAGGAACAGCTTCACCTTCAGCAGGGAATAGCTGCTGCATCAGGCCTTTCTTATGATCTTTGAGTGATTCTATTTTTTGAGCTTGGGCGGTGATTAAGTTGTCAAGGAAGGATAGACAATCAGCTATTTTTTTTGTTCATCAGGTAATGGGGTAGTTATATTTTCTTTAGAATAGTCTTTGAAATAAATATGAGCTATCGCTCCGCCTTCAGTGGGGAATAGCTTGTCACGTAAATGCGTCGCCAGCCCTTCTAAGCTGGAAAATTTATTGTCCCACCTCAGCGGATGGGAAGCCAAATTTTTCAATAACATTTTTTGCTTAAACTACAGTTAAGTGGGCTCCAATAACTAGACCAGACATGTACCCATGCGTGACCATCGTTGTCAAAATCCTCCATGTAGACTTGGATTGTGTAGGTCTTACCCGCCTCAAAGTACTTTACTTGCAATTCCTCATTATCGAGACCTCGGTCTCCGTCACTCTCCCCCGAGGCGACCATAGAGTATCCGTCAGGGTGATATATCTCCATCACGGTATCCTCATCAGCACTGTAAGTCTCTATGTTATACCGACCCGTAGTTTCAGGAGTAAACGTAGTTGTGAAGTGAGTCTGGTCATAGTCGTCTGTGGATAGCCAAAATTTCTTAGCAAGTCCCAATTTTAAAGGGTCATATAGTTTTTCCAGAGGTTCTTGAGCCCAAACATTTAAGATGATGCTACCCCGATTAGTTTTACTTTGTAGATAGACTTGGATTACATATCTCTCCCCCTCTACGAGATACTTATGTTGAAGCTCGTTATTATCCTGCCCGTCATCCCCATCGCTCTTTCCTTCATTGACAATTGACTCTCCGTTATGATATATCTCCATAACGGTGTCACCGCGCCCGTATGTCTGGATGACATGCCAGCCCGTGAATTCAGGGTAATACGAGAACGTACGGTGAAGATCCACAGGTTCATCTCTATATAAACAGAACACTTTAGCCCTTGTCACATAAATTTCTGGATATATGTCGTTAGCGCGTGCTTCCCTCTTCTCTTCTTCTATTCTAGCAATTTCTGCTAAGCGGACTCTTTCTGCTTCTGCCCTAGCTTCGTGAGCTCTACGTTCTTCTTCCTTTCGTTCCTCCGTTATATCCAGTACTACATCATCACCACCTGCTGTAAGGGGGTTAAAGTTCCCCCAACCTCCCTCCTCTGCGTTGGGTAAGATATCTTCCGCTTGCCCCGCGGTGTTGAATAAGATCATCAACGCGGCTGCTGTCATTAGTTTAGTTTTCATTTTTTGTCCTATAGTGTTTCTAAAAGTACTGTATTTATTTGGTTCATAGTCCTTAGTCTAACTCCTTTTTGATGAGCTCTTGTCATTTTCTGAACCTCCCTCTTCATCCACAGCGTTGCCTATCGCGGTCTAAAAAGCTTCACTTCGTTATGCTCCGTTTCCAGGATTTTCAGCGGATGGGAAGCCAAATTTTTCAATAACATTTTTTGCTTAAACTACAGTTAAGCGGATGCCAAGGACTACGCCAAACATGTACCCATGCGTAACCGTCGTTGTCAGAATCCTGCATGTATACTTGGATTGTGTAGGTCTTACCCGCCTCAAACGTCTTGACTTGTAATTCCTCATTATCGACACCCCTGTCTCCGTCACTCTCACCCGAGGCGACCATAGAGTATCCGTCAGGGTGATATATCTCCATCACGGTATCTTCATCAGCACTGTAAGTCTCTATGTTATACCGACCCGTAGTTTCAGGAGTAAACGTAGTTGTGAAGTGAGTCTGGTCATAGTCGTCTGTAGATAGCCAAAATTTCTTGGCAAATCCTAGAGTCAGGGGGGTATCTAAATCGTTTAAGTGCTCTTGAAGCCTAACATTCAAGATTGCATCCCCCACATCAGATTTATATTCTAGATAGACTTGGATTACATATCTCTCCCCAGCTTCAAGATACTTATGTTGAAGCTCGTTATAATTGTCTCCATCATCCCCATCGCTCTTTCCTTCATTGACAATTGACTCTCCGTTATGATATATCTCCATAACCGTATCTGAAGGTCCATATGTCTGGAAGACATGCCAGCCCGTGAATTCAGGGTAATACGAGAACGTACGGTGAAGATCCACAAGTTCATCTCTATATAAACGGAACACTTTAGCCCTTGTCACATAAATTTCTGGATATATGTCGTTAGCACGAGCCTCTTTCTTCTCTTCTTCTATTCTAGCAAGTTCTGCTAAGCGGGCTCTTTCTGCTTCTGCCCTAGCTTCGTGAGCTCTACGTTCTTCTTCCTTTCGTTCCTCCGTTATATCCAGTACTACATCATCACCACCTGCTGTAAGGGGGTTAAAGTTCCCCCAGCCTCCAACAACTGCGTTGGGTAAGATATCTTCCGCTTGTCCCCCGGTGTTGAATAATAAAAGCAGCACCGTTGATGCTGTCATTAGTTTAGTTTTCATTTTTTGTCCTATAGTGTTTCTAAAAGTACTGTATTTGGTTCGTAGTCCTTAGTCTAACTCCTTTTTGATGAGCTTTTGTCATTTTCTGAACCTCCCTCTTTATCCACAGCGTTGCCTATCGCGGTCTAAAAAGCTTCACTTCGCTATGCTCCGTTTCTAGGGTTCGTGAATTTTTGATTGTTAGCTTCATGCTCGGTAATATTATTTAACAACCCAACTAAACTACGGCCTATAGCGTGGGACAAATTCACAGGCACGGCATTTCCTATTTGTTTATATTGGTGGCTCATTGAGCCTAGAAACTCCCAATCATCTGGAAATGTTTGTATTCTTGCGTATTCCCTCACAGTAAGCGGCCGTGTTTCCGTAGGATGGCATCTTTCTGTTTGTTTTTGGGCTGGAGAACAGGTTAAAGTAAGGCTGGGTTCATCCAAGGATAAGCGGCGAGCCATTCCAGTTTTACCACCTCCAAGATAATAGCTTTTTTGCATATACTCTCTTTGTAAATCATCGGTTCTGTCGCAATACTTGCGACAGAACCCTTTAAATTACGCCGAAGGTTTTATATTCGGAGAATGGATTAATCATATTGATAAGAACATCTCTTTAATTGTAAAAAATGTTATCAGTAAAGTTCACTGCCCTATAATTGAGCTTGAAGAAGATAAACGTGAGGCCTTGAGCGGCATGTTATTTATGCTTTCGAGTGATAGAAACCTAGAGGTAACAAGCTTGGGGGTAGCTTCTAATATTGACTCACACGCAATAAGCTTTCTATCACATAATAACTGGGCATCAAATCCAATATCGATTGTAAGACAATGGGAAGAAAACGAGGAATGGAAAGAACAATTAATTGATGTGCCGAATATATCATCTTTAGAACACTTAAAAGCTTATATAGCTGAGTTAGAGAATGAAAGACCGCAAAACAAAAACTACCTTGGAGACCTTGTTTTGCAAGATAACAAGGATTTCCCAAATCTTATATTTTGCAATTCTGCATTAAAAAATTTTAAATCTCCTTCTGTTACCGTAGATGATTTTCATAAAATTATCGAAGCATTAAAAAAACTTAACAAGGCAATCTTGATCTCTAATGATATAGAGGATTTAAAGTTAAATTCTGAGCTAACTATTTCTGGTGAAAGCAGTGCAACATTGGAGAATGAAAAATATGCGAGGCAAAGAGAATTTAAACATCCGACTTTAGGAAAAAACTCTTTGAAAAACACGTCAAAAATTTCCCTGATGCTAAAAGAATGCACATTCTAGCGGATTTTAACAACAATAAAGTATCAATAGGATATTTTGGAAGTCATCTACCTACAGTAAGACATCCAAAGTAAAACTCGAAATCACGGGACAGCCAACTTAAAATGGCACTAAACAACCACCCGCTAAAAGCGGGTGGATTAGAGAGACTGGCGACTAAAAGTCGGAATACAGGGCAAATAGCCCTAATGCAAATATAATATCTAAACTTTTCGCCATTCCCTTTATTTGGCTTTTATCTAATAAACGACGAAATTCTAGTTCTAATTCATCATCTTCTTTACGTCCTCTGCGCTCAAAGACAATATGTGTTTTTTTGCCTGTTTGTTGTTTACCTTTTAGAAAGTAAAAAATCCGTTCAAGCCCAAATTGCATGGCAACATGGTAAGGGTTATCAGTTGAGCCTCTACGATCAATAAAATTATTTTTATCTGCATGATGCCACTAAAGTAAAAGGCGCTTCAGCAATGATCTGGCTTAGTTCAGTGATAAAGCTTTGACGTACTTTTGCATTTTGCAAAATATTAAAGGGAGCGATTGATTTACGAATTTCTCGCTCATGCAAAATAGTCATATCATGGCCGAAATAAGTGAATTTAAATTGCTGAAGTTTCGGAGTTGTTTGGTTGATATATTGTGTTTTTTCAAAGATACAAAATGCTAAAACAAAAACAGGGAAGTTAGAGTCAATATGGCTTAGGTTATGATCGCCGGCTTCATCAACGTAGACAATATAATCACTATATTACAACTTAGATAACCGCGCCCTGTGGGCGGGGGTAAAAAAGCTTTGCGTAAAGGTCTGCTCAAGAGTATCAATTAGTTAAGTTGTTCCCGCAATTTAACTAGGAGAAACAAATGAGCAGATTCCAAAAATTATCACATGTGGTCTGGTTTTGCCAGTACCATATTGTCTTTGTGCCAAAGTATCGTTATAAAATTTTAAAAGGAGATCTTGGACGGTATGTTTATCAAAGCATTTATGCACATACCGAAAGAGCGGGATGTGAAGTCATCGAATTAAATGTTCAGGCTGATCATGTCCATTTACTTGTAAAAATACCACCAAAGGTTTCAGTATCAAATTTAGTTGGAAGAGTAAAAGGTAAGACTGCCATTCAAGCTTTCCAGAAGTTTCCCAGCTTGCGAACAAAGAAGTATTGGGGGAATCATTTTTGGTCGGCGGGTTATTGTGTTGATACCGTAGGTATGGATGCAGAAATGATAAGAAAGTATGTAAAATTCCAAGAAAATAAATAACCACTAAAATATTGGGAACAACTTGAATCTTATTTCAGCAAGGCCCCGACAGGGGTTTTGCTGAGAACGGCCTTCTAGGTCGAATTTAAACCACGTTTTATAAGCGTGGTAGTTAATTAAACATTACAAATCATGGAGTATGAAATGATCATATTGATAGGTAGTCAAAAAGGTGGAGTTGGTAAATCTACCATATCAGTTAATTTGTCTGCTGCATTGGCTACTCAAGGCAAAGATGTTGTTCTTGTAGATACTGATCGTCAGTCATCATCAAGTAATTGGGCTGAAGATAGATCTGAAAATCCAAAATTACCTATTGTTAATTGTATACAAAAATATGACAACATAAGAGCTTCCTTGGTAGATTTAAATAGCAGATATGAATATGTTATTGTTGATGCTGCTGGTAGAGACTCAAGAGAATTAAGAACAGGATTAGTCGCTGCTGATGTTTTTCTTATGCCAGTGAGACCTTCTCAGTTTGATCTGGATACAATTCCAACTATGCGAGATATGGTTTCAGATGTTAAAGAAGAATTAAATCCAACGTTAAAATTTTTTGCTGTGTTATCAATGGGGCCAACTAATCCTATTATTAATGAATCAGAAGATGCCCAAAGATTTTTTAGTGAGTATCCAGATATATATTTATTATCTACTATCATTCGAGAGCGTAAAGTATATAGGGATTCAATTTCTTCAGGTCGAGGAATGGGAGTAATTGAATTTGATAATACAAAAGCAAAAATTGAAATAAATTCAGTCATAAATGAGGTGTTGAATAGTGACATTTAAACATCGTAATAAAAACACAGAGTCATTAACAAAAAATGAAATTGAAAAAAAAACAGAAGAGTTTGCAGATAAAGCTGAGAAAAAAAAACTAGATAAACAACATCATGAAATTAATTTATCAGGATTATCCTTAGATAATCTTGCTGAACAGTATGTAGATGTTGATAGACAGTCTCACATACTAAAAGGGTTAATATTGCTGGAAGCTAGAAAACGATTTTCAAGTAATAATGAGTTCGGTGCATGGCGTTCGTTAAAGTTTAACGAACGGCTTACAGGACAGATGGCAACACACCTGATGAATTTATCAAGATTTTTTAATGATAAGAGACCTTTAGGTAATATACCTATTAGTGCCGGGTATATTATGTCTGCTCCTAAATTAGAGGATGTTGCTGATATTGTATATGAGCGTGTATCAGAAATTCATAAACCCTCATTGAACAATGTTAAAGAAATAATTTCCGAGTTAAAACCTAGTACCAATGATAATGGTGAAGATGAAAACATCGATAATGAGATACTACGTCTTAATAAAATGACAAAAAAACAATTGATAGATTTATTGGTCAATAATATTACGCAAAAACAATTAAAAAAGTTGTTTATTAACTGAAGTTTTCCAATTATTGAGTAGCTGAAATACACAATGCTGGTGTATCGAGGTTTATTTTAGGTGGTTTTGCCATGTTTATAGCAACCCCCTACTTAATTCCCCTTAGGCAATAGCATTTGAAACGAATGAAAAGACTATTTTTTTCATATAGTTGTAGCATAGTTTCAATTTTACCATAAATAATTATTGGGAAACTTCAGTTTATTAAGTGACTGAAGTTTCCTAGTTTTTAAAGCATAAGAATATTAGTTAGTGCTTATTTTTAATAAATGTTAGCATTCCCTAATAACACTGGCATTCCGTTTGCTAAAACCCTTGAATTTACTTAAAAAACAACAGGTTAATGATGAATGAGACCTGTTTTTACTGTATAATAAAAGATGTTAACTCATTGATTATACAAACAAAACGGCCTCCGCTGAAAATCCTGGAAACGGAGCTTTAGCGAAGTGAAGATTTTCAGTCCGCGATAGCCGTAGGGCCGGTTGTTTTGTCGGAGTCTGAGCGATAG
>NZ_BDMN01000171.1 GCF_002189065.1 Bathymodiolus platifrons methanotrophic gill symbiont | reverse complement strand
AAGCGAAGTGATGATTTTTAGTCCGCGATAGCCGTAGGGCCGTTATTTTGTCGGAGTCTGAGCGTTAGCGAAGGTGGAGACAAAATAAAAGGCCATCCGACACGGCGTCAAGTCATTTGGAGCCTATGTTCCGACCCCTTGTTGGGTCGGGACATGGTGACGAGGACGAATCGGGGCGCCGAAGGCATTAGCGGTCGCGTTAAGTTTTTGCCGCTTGCTTGGGCTGGGATGCCCAAAACAAGCTTTCGCAAAAATAGCGACTCCCCGATTAGGTTTTTCAATTGACATAGATAATAAACCAAACTATAAATAGATTAAGTTTTCTTGTTAATACGCCTGTTTTTCTGGATATTATCAATTATTGAGGCAATTTGACAGGATAATTTTGATAGCAGGGAAAACTGCCTGACTTTAAGATCAATACAGTGGGAGAATAGGGAGAAAGTACAGGATATTGATATCCTGTATAATATTCTTGTTTACGTGGTGAATATCTTAGGTATCAGAGAAAGGTTGCCTGCTAATAATAATGTTAGCCACCAGCTATAGGAGATTATTGTGTCAATTGTAGATTTACCAGACGTACTACAGTATGGCTTGACAGGCCTTGCCGCTGTGATAGTCCTTATGACGTATCGCCTTTTGATTAATCAAAGTAAGAAAGAAAAGCCAAATCAATCATTGCTGAAAACTATTAAGGCATTTATGGGGTTTGGCATCATTTTATCCGTGATTTCTGGCGTAGGTAATATCGCAGAGCTTTTCGCTAATACTGACCACTTGAAGGGACAGCACCAACTGAATACTGAATTGGTAGAGGCAAAGGCGGAAATAGAGCGGCTTAAAGGGGATTCTCAAGACCAAGAAGTAGTTCAAGAGCTTGAAACACAAATAGCCTCTTTGAAATTACAACTGGTTGGAGCACAAGAATCGATGAAAGTGTTTGAGGGTAAGAGTACATCAGAGAGTCGAGTTCTTGACCGACTTGTAGCAGATAGTATCGAATCGCACTGGCGTTATACACGAGCTAAAACAAGGAGAGTGTCTGAATCAAATAGAACAGCTCTTCGTTGTATATTAGTTAAACGTGCGGCATTTATAGACCTGAGAAAGTTCGAAGCTAATGACACAATCCTGAAAAATGCACTAATACATTTGACCAATCGTGGATATACTGATATGTCGCCATGTGTAGAGAGTGTAGTTAATGACCTTGATTCCATAAAAATATTAAAGCTCCGTTGGTTAGAGGACAAGGCAATTCCAGCTCTTCAAGATGATATTAGAAATCTCGGAGTGGCTCAACGCGGACCGTCAGCAAATGTCAGGCTGCCCGATATTTTGGCAATACCAAAAGAACTAGGGGATTTTGAACCACCTGAAATAACTGTAACTAATATGTCAAAATTACAAGAAGAGGCTACTTTCATCAAAGCTATATTATAGCTTTGAGTTGATTGTTAATGTTAGAAATTAATTGGCTAACAATCACATCACTTGACGTAAAAAGCGTCACTTTTTACGTCAAGTGATGTGGGCGTTCGGCATAAATTAAAGAGAAAAAAATTTAATACTATGGAATTCATACCCGCAGGCGAGATTATCGGAGAAGCACATCAGGTGCGTACGGTATCAATTAAACAAAGTCCACAGTTACCAGATGGTGAGTATAGCTTTATTGACACGTATTGCGCTGACCCTAAATGCGATTGCCGCAAAACGATGATCCAGGTAATACACAATGAAAAGCTTGTTTCGATCATCAACTATGGATGGGAGGCTGCTACATTCTACGAAAATTGGATGGGGAGTAGTGCGAAGGGTAATCCCATACCTAAGATGTATGGTGCATCTATTGATATAACGAGTCCCGATCTTGTAAGAACGGACGGTATACTCGCACTATTCAATGCACTGCTAAATGATATATGGGTCGCGAAGTTTAAACATCATTACGATGAAGTCAAAGCGGCAGTGTCAAAAAAAACCAAGTAGAATTAACGAATGCCGAACAATTTGGTCCACTTGACCGTTGGCAGCGCAGTTCTTTTAAAAGGTCATCTTTTATCAAGGTTCAGTGCGTTATCTGAGTTCATCTAATATCTGCCAACGTCAAGTGACCAAGGCGTTACATTTCAGAAATCCTATTATGGTGGGTGGCACAGCTTAAATTTTGGATAAAAATTCAAAATTATTACGATTCCTTTCTTAGCATTTTCACCACTCAGAAGTGGACTGATATATTTGGGTAAGTGGTATCAGGGCTAAAGACTACCAAAGATCACTCGTACTTGGAAAGATCTCGCAAGTACTCCTGTCTAGTTCATCGTATTTGCTAGCGTATGTAGGCTGTAGAAGATTTAAGTGTTGTTTGAAAAAAAGTCTGATCATCACAGGACTACACCAAAAATTAGTGGCATTGTTGAGTAAGCCCTGCTACATTAAAAGGCATTTAAAAGTTGAGAAGCGAACAGCTGAGCGTTGATTGACGGTAATCGAATATCGAAATGTAACGAACAAGGTTAGATTGTGATCGCGAAGCGAGCCACAATCTGAACCGTTTGTTGGACAAGCCCGGGGGGATAGTAGAGATTTTGTTACTACGCTATATGAAAATAGCTTTTTGCTGATTAGCCCGATTGATTAATCAGAGCTCTATTTTTAAATCTTAACTGAACATTGTAAGTTGCCTATTGCAGACAACTTACAACAACAAGTCTCGGAGCAATTTTTTAGCCTAAACCCCCGATTTTAGCCCAAGCAACTCCCTCAGGGTCTTATCCTGCTTGCTTGGGTGAAGGTGTGTGAATTTACATAACCGTTCGTGGTTCCAGCATTTTAGTCGGCACAGGCTGAGACATTATCTCCACTCTCGGTATTCGCCTACGCCCTACGATCATTGCACCACCACAGCATTTACAACTAAATTTCGG
>NZ_BDMN01000170.1 GCF_002189065.1 Bathymodiolus platifrons methanotrophic gill symbiont | reverse complement strand
CTTTGGTTATTGTGGGGGTTGTATTTGTTAAGCTAGCTGAAATTTTGGAAAAAGTTGCTAAGCCACTCGGCCTGGACACCTATATTGGTGCAACCTTAGTGATTGTTATTGCCGTTCTGGTGATGTTATTAGTCAGCTTTCTCATCGGGCTCCTGGTGCAAAAAGCACTCTCTTTCAATACCTTTGAAGAGAAAGTTTTAAATAAAATTCCGGGCTATGAAATTATTGCCACTATCGCCAAAGGTTTTAGTAATTCTAGTAACACTAAATCTTTCCCCTCTGTAACGGTTGATTTATATGGCTCAGGTGCTGTTGTACTCGGCTTTATCATGGAAGAACATGATGATGGTTTAGTGACAGTTTTTGTGCCCTCATCACCCGTATTGACTATTGGTAATGTTTATATAGTTAAAGCAGAACAAATGTCATTAATTAACGCAAAAAGCCAGGATGTCGCTGACTGCCTCTCTAAATGGGGTATGGGTTCTAAGAAGCTACTCTCTAAACAAGAATGAATAAAACGTAGTACGGTGAGAAACAGAAAAAACTAAGATATTATAAAGCCTCACGTCTTATACTTAGGCTCTGTCGGTAAATTATTCGGATTATAATCTGCCACTTTTTCTACCCGCTCTTGCGTAGAAACATCGATTACGGCAGAATCAGCAATTGAACGAACTTTTATACCAAAAGCTTTCCAGATACCATCATATGAATCATGTAAGGTATCACAAGCATCTTTTTTCAGTTTTTTTACCGCACTAGCCTTTACCCTCATTCCATGCTTATAGGCGTGATCTATCATCCACACTAATGCACAATCAGAAAGCCCACACGCATCATAGCCACCACCGACATCAGAATGCACTCCAGAAAACCAGGTCTGGATGATACGTGGATCAGCCTGCCATTGCAAAACAGGAAAAAACAGGCGTTTTTCATCAATTGCCATAGCGTGATAACCTTTAATCACAGACTCAGGCAGTAAATTATCATGAAAATCTGAATCCGTTGTTGTTTTGACGGTATCCCAGACACCTAACATTTCTATCGAAACATCAAATAATCGACCCGAATCTTTTAATGCTTGAGTACTTTGCATATCTTGTTTTAAATAAAGCTGCCAGGCAATATCCAGATCCCCCGCTTTAACAGGTATACCACATTGAGTAATCAAACCCGCCAACCGGCGTGCTGCATAAGAACCTCGGCTAAACCCAAAAATAAATATCTGGTTGTCCTCCCTTTCCCATCCCTTATCAGCAAATCGTCGCCGCAAAAAACCGATAGGCTCCTAGAATTTGCCGGTCTAATCCTTTTCCGTATATGCCTCCAGGTAATGCCTCCCAATGAGCCGTCCCTACGCCCTCTTCGTAATGTATCTCTTGATCCGTTGATACACATGCATTTAATATTTTTGCCACATTTGTCAAAGCAGCTTCATCAGTATCATTCCATGTACCGTCACAACCAATAATTAAGCGTCGTACCTTAGCCATTTCACTCTCCTTAAACCATATTTATTGACCCGGATGATATACTTCTTCACTATCGTCATCTTGGGGTGAGCCATCACACCACCACTGAACTGTTTGCGGTACATAAAGCCCTAAAGAAACCGTTGATACCAAGGCATAAACCACATTAGTATGATAACAAGCACGCGCCAGCCCACGACGACTATCACATTTTAAAACAACGGGGGATTGCCAGGAAAAATTATAGTATGAGCCGTGTACTGTTTCAGTCCCTGTCTTTGACTTCGGTGTTTTGGGAACATCGCCTTCAATAGTCATCGTTGCACAACCACTAAAACCAATAAAAATAGCCGTTATGATTATTAACCGTATCACATTACTCATCATGCTCTCCTGATCTAATAAGGTATTAAGTTTCCTTAGGAAAGTGCATGAAATAACTTCGACAACATGCCTGTCTTTATACCCATGTTTTGTGTTGTAGAAATAGATGCGTAGCCAGCTATGCATCTATCTCTGCGTCCTGAACGAACATAAATCCTGTGCTAGTTATCTAACTTATCCCCTGCGCGTCCCTTAGTTATACGCCTGCCAAGACTGTTTATCAATTCCTAAGTCATGTTCAGGCGTTTTTCGCTCAAGATCCACTAGATTTCCAATTTTGATAGAATCAAAAAAATAAAAACCTAATGATTACAATCACCTATATTTTTAATCAAAACGTAGGGCCATACTATTTTTAAAGAGCATTGCTTTTCCCTAGCTTTTATGAAAAAACTTCAGTCTATCTATTCGATGTACAACAACCCGAACCAAGGCAACTAGCGAAAAATGGGCTTAGATTTTCAACACTCAATTACAAAACTCTAAGCGACTGTTTTATTGCGTTAATTCGTTGTTCCTCTATATCCACTTCCTGAGCAATATTTTCCCATTTATTCGCAACACCTTGTACATCACTAATAATTTTTCTACATTTAGAGCTGTTCAGTCCAGCAATTTTAGCGGTCGCCAATACATCATCTATAGAAAAATCATCCTGCTTTCCATTAATGCTCATTTGATGCTTTGAGGTCCAATCCCCTATGGGGTTATAACTATAAGTCACATCATAGGCTGGAGATATCCGCCATTTACCAGTTCGATCCATTATAAAACTGATGTTTTTAGTATGGTCATCATGGTTTCTCATAATAACGTTGAACACCATTCTTCGAAATAGCTGTAATTTATCATCCATGGGTAAATCGAGTCTTTGACAGACTTGAAATGCCTGCTCATAACTTGTCGCTCCTGGCATTTGATAATCGTAGTGAGCCATACCACATAGTGAAATCATATGTCGCTTTCTGCCTTCAGTATCCCGATCAAATCGTTGTGTCATAAAATGAGCACGCCCCCCCTCTTCCAGTAATCTGCACTCAGACATTTCAATACCTGCTTCTTGCGCACAAAGATAATAGGCATATTCTATGCGGCCATAGCCTTTAGGGTCATTGAGTTCTTTGTCACTATTTTCATCAACACCATCAAATTTTAACAGCCAGTACGAGAAACCTGGCTTGGGCTGCATATTCCCAGAGCAGATTACCTTAGTTGTTTCATTCCATGCGATAACTGCTTTCGCTCTGGCTCCGCCTGCAGATGTTCCAATTTCAAGAATTTGTGCCAGTGCTTCTGCATTAATTTTTTCATTATTCAATTGAATATTAATTTTTCTAGCCGTTAAAATATCACTGGCTAATTTAACCATTTGCTGAATATTAATAGGGGTATCAGTAAGCTTGTCTGCTCCAAGTAATGGAGCAAATTCTAATGCCCCCATACCACGATTACCAATATAGCAAAGGCGTTCTACTGGGTTGAAATCACTTTTATTCCGGCCTTGCCGAACTAACCATTGATCAATCAATGCATTACCAAACTTATCAGGAAGCATATCTGCCAGCATCCCAGGCAAGCCTTTGAACGTTGCTTTATTTAATGAACGAAATTCATACGGTTCATTTCTAACGGGCATAGTAATGGGACAAGGCTCTATCCCTGAGCCTTGCAATGCTGCTGAGTATTGAAACTCTCCATACTGTAAATCAGGGTGCCAAACTACGGCACCAATTTGAGTTCCCCAGAGACTAAGCTCTGCGATATTAGTCGCCATTATTTTTCATCACCCCACTGAAATCCTGCCTTATCTTTTATTAAATTATTCTCAGTATTTCTAATCGGTGTAGACACTGCCCTTTTTTTAATCACTCCTCTGGCACGCGCACGCCGCTCAGGTGTGCTTTTTAATAATTCTATGGGAGTTAGCTTAGCTGGGTCTGGTAGCGTAGCGAGCATATTATCGAGCAAACCAAGGTAACTCAGATAAGCAAATAAAGATGATGAGTTTACTGCTTTACCAGCTTCAATATTTTGCAGGGTACGCAATGAAACACCTGCTTCATTCGCTGCACTTTCTTGATCGACGTTGCGCTGTAGCCGAATAAACCGAGTGGATGACGCTATAATCTTAAAGATATTTTTCATTATATTATCCGTATAAATGTGCGGGCAATAAGCTATTTCTCTTACTACCCGCTCATTATAGCGGATTATACCTATAAACCCATAAATAAACGACATTTAACAAGTACATTTATGCGGATTAGATATTAATTTACCAATTATTCGCAAACTATTGCGGGTTATTGCTTATATAGACCAAATTAGTCACCCCCTCCCCGATAAAAACGGCACAAAACTCACAAGTTCCAAAGCCTCTACTTCATAGCCTGATTCTGTACGTATCACTCGTTGCAATTCCTGCACTCCTCGCTCCTTACCTATGGGAATTAGCATGATTCCACCAACAGCCATTTGCTCTAATAATTTCTCTGGAATTTCTGGTGGAGCCGCAGCAACCAGAATACCGTCAAATGGTGCTTTTTGCTCCCATCCCCAGCCGCCATCACTGTGCAGATAGCTGACATTACGGATATTAAGCTCCCATAGCCGGTCTTTTGCCTGTTTATATAAAGGGTAAATACGCTCAACAGTATTAACATGCTCAATTAATTGCGCTAACATCGCTGTCTGATAGCCACAACCAGTGCCTATTTCCAGTACATTCTTTAAATGTCGCTGATCAACTAATAACTCAGTCATTTTGGCAACTATATAAGGCTGTGAAATTGTTTGCCCATGACCAATAGGTAACGCGGTATCTTCATAAGAGCGACTGGCTAAAGCATCATCCATAAAAAGGTGTCTGGGCACATTGCGCATGGCATCCAGAATTTTATGATTGCTAATGCCCTGATCAATCAGACGATTGATCATACGTTCACGCGTACGGCGGGATGTCATACCTATCCCTTGTATAGAGTTCATCGAGGTAACCATTCCTTTACTTTATCGAGCATATCATAACGAGTTAAATCCAGTTGCAAGGGGGTCACTGAAACATAGCCCTGACTGACTGCATAAAAATCCGTACCTGGCCCAGCATCTTGCTCTGCGCCTGGAGGTCCTACCCAGTAGATTGTTCTTCCTCTAGGGTCTTGCGTTTCAATAACCGGCTCTGCTTTATGCCGCTGACCCAGACGAGTTGATTGAAAGCCATTTATTTCAGACCAGGGTAAATCAGGCACATTGATATTCAATAAAATATCTTTTGCCAAGGGCTGTTCCAGCAAGCGTTGTAAAATTATGCCTGCCACTTTAACAGCTGTATCAAAATACTGCGGGTCGCTACTGACCATGGAAATGGCAATAGCAGGTAAGCCTAAAAAACGCCCTTCCGTTGCTGCAGCAACAGTACCTGAATACAGTACATCATCACCCAGATTCGCTCCATGATTAATACCAGCAAAGACCATATCTGGTTCTGTTTCTAGCAATCCGGTAATAGCTAAATGTACACAATCAGTTGGCGTACCATCAACTTTGATAAAGCCATTATCCATTTGCTGTGCACGTAAAGGCATTTCCAGCGTTAGCGAATTACTTGCCGCACTGCGGTTTTTATCAGGCGCAACGACTGAAATATCTGCAACTAATCGCAGCCCATCAGCTAGCGCAACAAGACCTTGCGCTAAATATCCATCATCATTACTCAGCAGAATATGCATTTTTTTATTACTGTCTATAAAAGTGTTAATATTATCAATTAATTCAGCAAAATTCAGCTAACGTGACCGATAAATCAGAAAAAAACAAGATAGCGATTTATTTCTTGAGGCTATAGGAAAAGTTACACCCATTAAATCGGATAAACGTAGTGTCGTACCTACACAAAAACCTAAACCCTACCCTAAGAAAAAAACAACGCAGTTTGCAGATAAGTTAACTCTCGCACAGAGCGAACCGGTAAATGCTTTATATGCAGAGGACACATTCAGTTATACCGCATCGGGCCTACAAAAAAATGTTCTGAAAAAAATGCGTCGTGGTCATTATGGTTTAGATGCTGAACTGGACTTACATAGCTTGACCAGTGCTGAAGCCAAACGAGAATTAGTTAAATTTTTACATTATTGCGAGCAAGATGGCTGCCGATGTGTACGTATTATTCACGGCAAAGGCTATCGTTCGGAAAATAATTTACCCGTATTAAAAAATGATCTAAATATCTGGTTAAGACAACACCAGGAAGTTCAAGCTTTTTGCTCGACAGCTCAAAAAGATGGCGGCGCAGGTGCTGTTTTTGTGTTACTACGCCTGTCCGGAAAATACGCCGATCAAGACGACACCTAATACCAAACGATACCAGACAAATGGCATCATGCCGACTTTATCAAGTAATTTCAAGAACCAGGCAATCGTTAGATAAGCCACGATAGCAGATACTGTTGCCCCGATAAACATAAAGCTCCAGATAACGGCTACATCAGATTGATACAACTCCAACACCTTTAAGGAACCAGCTAAAGCAATCACCGGAATCGATAATAAGAAGGAAAATTTAGCCGCATACTCGCGCTTTAAGCCTAATAATAAACCGGCTGTGATAGTAATACCAGAGCGTGAGGCCCCTGGAATAAGAGCAATGGCCTGAAACAAACCGACCATCACTGCATCCAGAAAAGTAACTGTCACTCGCTGCTCTTTTGCGCGTTTTTCTGCCCACCATAACAATAGAGCAAATAGGATGGTTGCTGCCGCAATCACCAACGGTGACCGTAAGGATTCTTGCATAGCATCCGACAAACTAATCCCGACCAAGCCCACTGAGATAGTTCCCAGGCCAACATACCATGCTAACTTAGCCTCATCATTAAAACCTTTCCCTACTAGAGAACCAAACCAAGCAGTAATAATTACTGCCAAATCTTTACGATAATAAAAAACCACCGCCGTTAATGTTCCCACATGCACTGCCACATCAAATGCCAACCCCTGGTCTTCCCAACCGACTATTACTGGCAATAAAATCAAATGAGCCGAGCTGGAAATTGGTAAAAATTCTGTTAATCCTTGTAACACAGCTAAAGCAATTGCCTGCAAAATATCCATTAATAATCCAATTATAAAAAACAGTGATAAAATGAACGCCTATTTTACCTTGATTAACCTTCGGTTTTTAATATTATGAATAAAAAAATTATTTCCCTTAGTGCTCTAGCTATTAGCGCAGCTCTAGTAACAGGCTGCTCTACCCTATCTAAACAGCCAGCTGAAATTGAGCCTATTGATACAGAAACCGTTGTCATGAATAATTACCCAACTCGCGACCGTGTTGATTATGTCTTTAACTGCATAGCGAAACATGGCGGCAAACTCGATTATGTTACCCAGTATGCCTGTGGCTGCAAAATCGATAAGATCGCTGAGAAATTAACCTTTGCAGAATATGAAGCAGCCGCAACCTTCACTATGTTACGCAGTACACCCGGTGAAAATGGCGCTGTCTTCCGTGACCCAGCTCATTCTAAGGATTTACGCACACGCCTAAAAGAAGCTGAAGCCTATGCAGAGAGTAGTTGTTTTATAAAATAATCCCAATAAAAACAGGCCTTACCTCAATGCAATCGAACATTGGGGTAAGCTATCACTTTATTTCTTTAACAACTTTTACACCTTTCATTCTTTGTGCATAAATAATATCTAACTCCTGCTGTAATTCTACTACTTTTTCAGCATTCTCACTCAGTTCAAGTTTTTCTGGATTTTTCTTTCTTTTTGCTTTAATTTCTTCAGAACTTTCTTGATTTCCTCTATATGTTTAATTTTTTCTTGCTGATCAGCATCAAAGAATTCCTGTAGTTTTTCTAGTAACTTTTTTTTGCTCATTTTTCTACACCCTTTAAGTCTTTGTCTCGTGTTTCTATGACATTAACTAATTCATTATCATCCAGAATTAACTCGCGTTGAGCCTGGGATATTTTTTCTTCCTGCTGCACAAATAAAGTTTCTGCCATCATCACTAAATGCTTTTTTATTTCATACATATAAGTACTATCATTAATCAGCGAAGTTCCTGCTTCAGGAGTTATCTTATGTTCACGGATTAAACAATCAATTCTGGCATTCATTTGCTGATCTTGTTCTTTGATTTTTGCTTTAAAAACATCAAATGATAATAGGTTAATATCACTACTACCCTGCTCCACCTGATTTTGTATGCCATCTAACTCTTTGAATAGCTCAGCTATCTGATAGCGAATTTTGTCATATTCTTGTTTTACAGAAGGGTTACCCGAGTTACTCATCAATAGTAGGTTCTTTTGTAAATGCTTGCTATCTTTTACCGCCTCTACAATATGCCTGCTTGCCTCGCGTAACCAGTATAAACGTCCGGATTGCTGCATTTCCCAGGTAAAACTAGCTTGACTAATAAAGGCAATAATAGCGCTGTAAATTCCTTTGATATTACGTTCATATGCGGTCTCAATATCGTATGTATCGCTTATCTTCGACTGCTGAAGTAACTGCTGCAAATCTTGAGTAGAAGAAACATAACTATCATTCAACCCTAATGTTTTTAAAATAATATGTCGTGCATGTCTGTATAAACGTAAGGTTTCTTGATGAACCGCTAATACAACTGTATCTGGAAATGCCATGGCAGCAGCATTTAAATACTCGGGTTTATCTACACTAACAACCTCTCCTTTTAATATATATTCTATAAACTGCACTAATTTGTTAATAAAAGGAGTAATAAAAGAATCCCGGTGATATTAAATAAAGAATGAAACATAGCCAGCTTAAGCGTGTAATCATCTTCTGCAATATGTACAATCCGGGCAAGATAATCTACCGCCATAATAAACTGTTGCATCATTAACAAGGCAACACAAGCCGTGA
>NZ_BDMN01000169.1 GCF_002189065.1 Bathymodiolus platifrons methanotrophic gill symbiont | reverse complement strand
TTCAGTTCTGGAATAGCAATAAAACGCCAAATATCAGCATAGGCATAGCATAATTCGCTATTTTGACCTTTAAGCCAAAGCCCGCAATCAACCAGGCACTTGCAGTTGTCCCCAGGTTAGCACCAAAAATAATGCCGATACCCGATGCTAAATCAAGTAAGCCGACACTCAGAAATGAAATCGCAAGCACCGAAACCAGCGAGCTAGATTGCATTAGTGTTGTAGAAACCAGACCGAAACTTAAACTTTTCCAGATTCTATAAGTACAGATTCTGAGTATTTTTTCCAGAGCCCCACCGGTAAAATTCTGAAACCCATGTTTTAATGACAAAACACCAAATAAGAAAATAGCGCCCCCCCCCCGCAGCGATTTGAGTAAAATCATGGCTTAGCCATAAGCTATAAGCTAAGATCATTAATAGAATAGGTAAAATTATCTTATTTAGCATTTTTGTTCTTTCATTCTCAAAATAAGGAGTCAAAGTTAATTAATACCCGAAACTAAAGAGTAGCCCGTATGAAGCTGGCGGAATACGGGGAATAGGAGCTTCTGCTCATCCTGTATTACGCAGGCTTCATACAGGCTACATTTATATCCCGATTTGATACTTTTGGATTTTATTAAACCCGCATTCCTAAATGTTATTTATACTTCGCGCAGTCACAGAAGAAAAACCTATAGCGAGCTAGTTTTTGTCGAAAGCTACGTTACTAGCTGAATTATAAGTATAGGTCAAAATCAGAAAGCATTTTTTTCATTCACTAATACATACTGTAATAAAGTTACGCACAACACATCCTATATATACAGGTCCCTTGTACTTTGTAGAGTATATTAAAGCCCTGGTTTCAGGTATAATTTTGCTTCCCTTGATGTATAGATACC
Organism: Bathymodiolus platifrons methanotrophic gill symbiont; assembly: GCF_002189065.1. Taxonomy (GTDB): domain Bacteria; phylum Pseudomonadota; class Gammaproteobacteria; order Methylococcales; family Methylomonadaceae; genus Methyloprofundus. Next base: position 3,817 of record NZ_BDMN01000169.1, on the reverse strand, counting down.
AGCTATGTCTACAGAATTTAAAACGATTGGAATTTTAGGAAAATCTAGTGCTCCTGAAATAGCAGATACGCTCAAAGCTCTCTATCAATTTCTAAAAACTCGTTACCAGGTTTCTATAGATTCAGTCAGCGCTAAGCTTATTCCCGATTTTTCAGGAAACATACAGCCAATAAAAAGTCTTGCTCAACACTGTCATGTTCTAATTGCCGTGGGTGGAGATGGCACTTTTTTATCTGCCGCGCGAATAGCGTCTGGCAGTAATATCCCATTAATAGGTATCAATCTAGGCCGCCTTGGTTTTTTAGTTGATATTTCTCCTGCTGAACTAGAAACAAAACTAAATGATATGTTGCAGGGACATTATCGAAAAGAGCAGCGTTTTTTATTGCGCACAAAAATTATTCGTAATGCACAAGTGATTCACGAAGAAACTGCAGTCAACGAAGTAGTTGTGCATCGCTGGGTTACACCCAGCATGATTGAATTAAAAACGACAATTGATGGCGTTTATCTCAATACACAACGCTCTGATGGCTTAATTATTTCCACACCTACAGGATCAACAGCCTATTCTCTCTCTGCCGGTGGCCCAATTATTCACCCGGCTTTAGATGCCTTATTACTCGTACCGCTAAATCCACACACTTTATCTAATCGACCTATTGTCATTAATGCTTCTGCTGAAATTGAAATTAGTTTTGTCGAAACAAATGAAATCAACGCTCAGGTCACGTGTGATCATATCGCCATTCCCGATGTATTAATAAGTGATACAATTTTCATCAAAAAAGCCCCTAATCCAATCACCATTTTGCACCCAGAGAATCACGACTTTTTCCACACCTTACGTGATAAACTTAACTGGAGCAGTGGCTATCATTTCTAATCATGCTACAAAATCTTAATATAATTGACCTCGCCATTGTCGAATCTCTGGATTTAAACCTGGAAAAAGGTTTATCTGTTTTAACCGGTGAAACAGGGGCGGGAAAATCCATCTTACTTACGGCCTTAGGTCTGGCTTTGGGTGATCGTGCTGACGCCAGCTATGTCCGCCCAGACTGTAAACGTGCAGAAATTAATCTAAGCTTTGATTTATCTGATGCCCCAGCCGCCCAGGCATGGCTGGAAGAACATGAATTAGATATGGACGAGCAATGTCTAGTGCGACGCACCATACGCCCGGATGGTAAATCTAAAGCCTATATCAATGGTCGGCCAACCACTTTACAATTGCTAAAGCAATTAAGCTCGCAATTAGTAGAAATTCACGGACAACATGCTCATCTGACACTGCTCGAGAGCGAAGAACAAAGCGGCTTCCTGGATAATTTTGCGCAAAACACAGACCTGATAGTGAAAACTAATCAGGCTTATGCTCAGTGGCGCAATAACTTTCATGAGCTAAAGACACTGATCCAGGCATCGACCGATCAAAGCAATCAACAGGATTTATTTAGTTACCAGCTCAATGAACTGCAACAACTAGATTTGTCAAATTATGATTATCCCGCTCTATCTGCTGAACATACCAAACTGGCTAATCTGGAACAGATTCTGAGCACCGGCCAAACTCAGCTAGATGCGTTAGCTGAAAATGAACAACAATCAGCCAATCAAATAATCAATCAAAGTATTAGTGCTTTAAGCGAGTTAAGTAACTTAACCAAAGAATTAGAAGAACCCACTCAATTGCTGGTAGAAGCACAAATCCAGATTCAGGAAGCCAGTCATCAGCTTAGACATTTTCTTGAAGCCCAGGAAATTGACCCACAAGGCTTACTAGAATTAGATAAGCAAATCAGCATTATTCAAAACCTATCGCGTAAACATCAGGTCGATCCGGAAGAGTTACCTGAGATTGCTCAAAATCTGGCGACACAATTAGACAACTTAAATCACAGTTCTGAGCGCATAGAGGAACTTAACTTGCTGGTTGAGCAAAACCAGAAAGATTATTTTGCTTTAGCAAAAACCCTTAGCGATAAACGTATTCAGGCGGCAATAAAACTTTCTGACCTTATTTCGGATATGATTCAGGAACTCGGTATGCCCCAGGGTGAGTTCAGCATTGCAGTATCCCCTCTGGAACTCGACCAACCTAAAATGAATGGCACCGATAAAATCGAGTTTCTGGTCAGTGCGAATAAAGGCCTGCCATTACGACCACTAGCCAAAGTAGCCTCAGGTGGCGAGTTATCCAGAATCAGTTTAGCGATACAGGTAACCACCAGCCATGATAAAGATGCACCCACCATGATTTTTGATGAAGTTGATTCTGGCATAGGCGGTGGTATAGCAGAAATTGTCGGCCAGAAGCTGCGTGCTTTAGGCAATAACGCACAGGTGTTATGCGTTACGCATTTACCGCAGGTAGCCTCTCAGGCACATCAGCATTTATTTGTTTTTAAAACCAATGATACAGAAATGACCACCTCACAGGTCAGAACCTTATCTACCGAGCAACGCATAGAAGAAACAGCGCGTATGTTAGGTGGTGTTAATATTACTGATTCCACCCTTGCTCATGCTAAAGAGATGTTGCTGTCAGGGATGGCAGGTAGTTGATCAAAATTAAGGTCACCTAAAACGCTTTATTTTTGTATTAATTTTTTTTGATACTCAGCAACTAAAATAGCAAAAGCTATTATTAAAGCGCAAGAGCGGACTTTAATCCACAATCCTACAGAGATATATCGCACATGCGGACTAAAGTCCGCTCTTGTTGATATTTTATGTATTAGATACACAGAAAAGCATCAGTTAAATAGCACCTGATCAATAATCGGTAAAGCTTGTCTGATATGCTCAAAGCTATGTGATCCACCGCTATAGGTCACAATATTCGCTTTTTCATTATATTTCGAAAGAGTATTTTCAGAATCTAGTAATTCATCTCCCATATCCAGAAAAATAGTTCTATCTATAGTCTGATGACTACTCGCAAGTTCTTTTTCATACTCATTATATTGCTCACAATTTTCCTGACTCCAACTATAAGGCAAGCCTGTTTCATAATTTGCTGCCACCCCAATAAACTCTGGTAACAATTCAGTGGGTGATATCGCCGGATTAATCATTATGGCCTTGCTGCCAGTTTTCATTGCCAGATATTCACTGGCAAAACCGCCCATTGATGACCCCATAAAAACAACATCATAGCCTTGATCCAGATATTGATTCCATTGAAACAGCATATCCTCTACCATGCCTTCAAAATCTCTGTAATCAACATTAGGCGTATAAAACAGTACATCTTTCTGCAAACAGAATGCTTGCATAACCAGCAGTTTTTCCTTATTAGTCAGCAAGTTGTCATCTAAATCTAATGATGCGGAATTAAATCCATGTAAGTAAATAATTGCTTTTTTCATACGCTGAAAATCCTGGAAACGGAGCTTAAGCGAAGTGAAGATTTTTAGTCCGTGATAGCGATAGGGCCGGGTGTGTTTTCGAAGCGTCTTTTTGCGTAGAGAAAATACAAGGCATTCCGACATCGCGTCAAGCCATTTGAGGTAACTAAATAAAAACCCCTCTAGGGTTTTTATAAGTGGACGCAGGGCGAATCAGGGCATCGCAGATTTTAATCAGTCCCGTTAAGCTTTTGCCGCGAACTTGGGCTTGGACGCCCAAAATGAGCTTTCGCAAAAGTAGGGACTCCCCGACTTTCTTTTCACTATACAAATACGCGTTTTACTTAGCAATACAAACTATAAACGTTCGTTTATAGTTTGTATATGAGTTGTAAAAGGTGATAGCCGCACCATGCTACCTCACGAAATTCCGGGACTCCTGTCGCCATAATTCGTTCACCTAC
>NZ_BDMN01000168.1 GCF_002189065.1 Bathymodiolus platifrons methanotrophic gill symbiont | reverse complement strand
AGCGATGGAAAAATTAAATCATCCAAAATTAGACGACTAATTCAACGCAGAACAAGCTTTGTGTAGGGTATGCATCGCATACCTATAGGCTTTCAGGTAAATAATTTCCATACATTCTGGGCAGTCAGAGAAACTATAGCAGCTCTGAAAGGTATGCGATGCGCACCCTACCGCAATATTTCCTGTTAAGTAGGTAGTCGAAATTATCCACAAAGATTATTGAATCTAGCTTATTAACGTTTAAAAATTGGACGGTTATTTATTTCCGTCTCCCTTATGTTATGGAAAAAGAAATTTAAGGTATTTCTAGCACTCTTGATTTATTATAAACATAGGCTTTACAAGAAATTCTGAAATTTAGCTTTTGTAAATATCGGCCCTTAGGAGTGAGGGTTTAATAAAAATACGGAAGTTTGACGCAGGATTTTTGTTCGTTTCTCCGTTACTCTACTCAGGAATTCTGTAATTTTTAATAAATAGATTCCTGTTAAAAGCGTACAGGAATGACTTTTTATTAGGTTTTACGAACTGTACTAGAATCTTAACTACTAAATCTCCATCGCCGCCCGAACACAACGAAGAATCCCGTAATTATAGGTTTCACCCAAAGCGTCATATACTGGCTTCAAGGCTGTATTTTGCTCTACTGGCAAACTGAGTATTTCATCTTGTATAGTATTTATTTCCTGCTCGCTTAGCTCTACTACATCATTTAATTCTACAGCACCTGCAGCGATGCCTTCTGCAAGATGGCCGTAGATAGTCGTATCTTTCAGCTTGCGCTGCGTAGCAATTTTATCGACAGAAAAACCCACTTTAAATAGAGCCACTGTTTCATCAACCGTTTCAGAAAGTTCAGAGTTTTGCTCCTGAATAGCATGGATTTTGCTTATAACAGCTAGAAACTCATCGGCATACAGTTCCAGCTTTTTAGCCCCTACACCTGAAATTTGTTCAAACTGTTGATGATTTGACGGAGTTTGTTCGACCATTTCGGTTAAACTTGCATCACTAAAAATAATAAACGGTGGCACATCTTGCTCATCAGCTAATTGACGGCGTTTAGCGCGCAATGCATCCCAGAGGACATTATCTCTATGTCGCGCAAAATCACCTCGGGTCACTTTAGCTTTTTTACTTTTTGGTTTAGCTAGGTCTTTACGAAACCTGATCTGAGTTTCACCGCGCAATAAGGGACGACAACTACTATTAAGCTTTAATGCACCATACCCTTCATAGTCCACATCAACCAGCCCTTTAACGACTAACTGTCTGAACACTGAACGCCATTGGCTTTCATCCAGATCCTTACCGATACCAAAGGTGCTTTGTTTATCATGAGCAAACCCTTTGATGCGTTCGTTCTCTTTACCTAATAAAACATCCAGTAAATAATTAACCCCAAAGCGTTGTTCGGTACGATAAATACAGGATAAAGCTTGCTGTGCTGCAATTGTGCCATCCCAGGTTTCCACAGGTTCAAGACAGGTATCGCAATTACCACAGGGTTGAGTATCGGTTTCACCAAAATAGTTTAAGAGTACTTCACGTCGACAGGATACCTGCTCACATAAGCCCAGCATGGAATCCAGTTTATGCAATTCAACACGTTTATGCATTTCATCTGCATCTGAGCCTTGCAGCATTTGTCGTAGGGTAATAACATCCTGCAAGCCGTAGGTCATCCATGCATTGGCCGGCTTTCCATCACGCCCTGCCCGTCCGGTTTCCTGGTAATAACCTTCAATACTTTTGGGTAAATCCAGGTGCGCGACAAAGCGTACATTAGGCTTGTCTATGCCCATCCCAAAAGCCACGGTAGCAACGATAACTACACCTTCAGACATTAAGAATTGATGTTGATGCTTGTTACGCAACTGATGTGATAAGCCCGCATGATATGGATAGGCATCCACTCCTTTTTTTTGTAACCATTCAGCTGTCGCTTCTACTTTTTTACGTGATAAACAGTAGACTATCCCGGCATCACCATTATGTTCTGCTTGAATAAAGCTTAATAATTGTTGTCGTGCATTGTCTTTTTGTACAATTCGGTAACGAATATTAGGTCGATCAAAACCACTTATAAATAGCTTTGCCTGGCTTAATGTCAGGCGGCTAATGATTTCTTCACGAGTGCGCTGGTCAGCAGTTGCAGTCAGGGCTATTCTGGGAATATCAGGAAAGCGTTCTGCTAATAATGATAGTTGCAAATAATCACTACGAAAATCATGTCCCCATTGAGACACACAGTGCGCTTCATCTATAGCAAATAAGGCAATATTTAAACGGCTAAATAATTGTAAGGTACGTTCAGAGGTCAAACGTTCGGGGGCAACATAAAGCAAATCAAGTTCGCCACGTAATAGTTGCTGTTCTATCGTTTGCACCTGATTATAGTCTAGGGTGGAATTTAAAAATGCAGCTTTGACACCTAATTGATGCAGGGCATTCACCTGATCTGCCATTAACGCTATCAAGGGAGATATAACGATACCAACTCCCTCACGAACAATTGCAGGAATTTGATAACATAGGGATTTTCCGCCACCTGTGGGCATTAAGACTACGGCGCTGTGTCCAGCAATTAATTGCTCAACGATAGCCGCTTGATCACCTCGAAAATCCGGGTAGCCAAATACGGTCTGTAAAACATCAATTGCCTGGTTAGCCTTATCAGATTGCGTCACACTTTTTATCCCTGGTCTTGAAACAGTTATATAATAGCCACATTATCCTAGAAACCGCAGTTGACCGCTATTAAACACCTGAAGTTTCCCAATAATTATTTATGGTAAAATTGAAACTATGCTACAACTATATGAAAAAAATAGTCTTTTCATTCGTTTCAAATGCTATTGCCTAAGGGGAATTAAGTAGGGGTTTGCTATAAACATGGCAAAACCACCTAAAATAAACCTCGATACACCAGCATTGTGTATTTCAGCTACTCAATAATTGGG
>NZ_BDMN01000167.1 GCF_002189065.1 Bathymodiolus platifrons methanotrophic gill symbiont | reverse complement strand
CCCTGGTCTTTGAGGGAAAGTTACCTGAATTTGCTTTATAATTTCATTGGACTACTCAGCTCCGCTGAGTAGTTACCTAAATATTAAATAAAATGATCGTAAATATTTGTCACCTGTTGGGTGAGTATGCCCCACTTCACGGTTTTATGAAGAAATCCGCGCTCAACTGCGATTTCAAGGATTATAAATTAAGCCTCCCCACCTTTATCAGGATTTTTTGCATTTAGCGCATGAATAGTTCAAACCGTTTACAGATTTTAATAGAACATAAGCAACAGTCATTGTTAAAAAATGGGCTGAAAGGCATAGAAAAAGAAAGCCTGCGCATTTCAGATCTAGGCTTTATTGCCCAGACAGAGCACCCTAAGCAGCTAGGTGCAGCACTCACGCACCCGCATATTACCACTGATTACTCGGAAGCTTTATTAGAGTTTATTACGCCTCCTTACGCACATATTGATCAAACGCTGGATTTTATGCACAATATTCATCAATATGTGTATGACCAGCTTGATGATGAACATTTGTTGGCAACCAGTATGCCTTGTGGTATTAATGGAGACTTAAGTATTCCCATTGCCAAATACGGTAAATCTAATATTGGTAAAATGAAACATATTTACCGTAAGGGCTTATGGCATCGCTATGGGCGCACTATGCAAGCAATTGCAGGGATTCACTTTAATTACTCTGTCCCGGAAGCGCTCTGGCCGGTCTTACACCAGCTGGAAAATTCACAAGATTCGCTTGATGATTATAAATCATCCGCTTATTTTGATTTAATTCGCAATTTTCAACGCCAGGGCTGGTTAATTCTATATTTATTTGGTGCTTCGCCGGCAATCTGCAAAAATTTCTTTAAAAGCCGCCCTGAACTAATGGCACAATTTAAAGAATTTGATAATGGCACTCTGTATCACCCGTATGCCACGTCACTACGCATGAGTGATATAGGCTATAAGAGTAATAATCAGGCCGACTTAAATATTGATTACAATTCTCTCAATGGCTATGTAGACAGCTTATCCCTGGCAATAAATACACCCTATCCAGACTATGAAACAATCGGGGTAAAAGTAGATGACGATTACCAGCAACTGAATGCTAATATTCTGCAGATTGAAAATGAATATTACAGCACAGTACGCCCTAAACAGATTATCCAACCCTGTGAAAAACCAACACTTGCACTTAAGCGTCGTGGCGTGCGTTACGTAGAAATTCGCTCTCTGGATCTGGATATATTCAACCCAATAGGTATTGATGCTAATCGTGCCCGCTTTATCGAAGCGTTGCTACTCAGCTGTTTAGTACAGGAAAGTCCGCCTATTGATGCAGATGATTTTAGTACCCATAATTCTAACCAGCTAAAAGTTGCTCATTCAGGCCGTAAACCAGGGCTAACACTGATTAAAAATCAACAAGCTATTTCCCTTAAGGATTGGGCTAACGAAATACTCGATTCCATGCAGCCCATTTGCGATATATTAGACGCAAATGAAACAGATAACCATTATAATCAAGTACTGCAGGAGCAACGTAAATTAATTGAAAAACCAGATTTAACACCCTCGGCTCGTATATTAGCTGAAATGCGCACAAGTAATCAGCCCTTTGCCTGCTTTGCTGATAATATTTCACGTACTCATGCAGAAAACTTTACTGTACAAACACTCAATAGTAGTGAAACTAAAAAATTCAACCAGATGGCGGCCGACTCACATGCACAGCAAACTGAAATAGAAAATAATGACACTCTGGAATTTGATGATTTTCTACACAAGTATTTTAGTCAACAATAAAAACTTATTCATCTAACTTTCCAGCACGGCGCTGTACATACTCACATCACGAATAACACTTATATGACCGATATCGAACAAACCCTGACCGAACTAGAAGGCAAAAATCCACGTAAAGTTTTAAGACATGCCCTGGAAAATTACGATAAAGTCGCTATTTCCTTTAGTGGTGCCGAAGATGTTGTGCTGATTGATATGGCCTTGAAAATTCGCCAGGATATCCAGGTATTTTCCCTTGATACTGGTCGCCTACACCCAGAGACCTATCAGTTTATCGAACAGGTCAGAAAACATTACAAAATCGAAATTGAATTGTTAATTCCTGACTACCAGCACCTAGAAGCCTTTGTCAAACAGAAAGGCCTGTTTAGCTTTTATGATGATGGCCATGGAGAATGCTGTGCACTACGCAAAGTTGAACCTTTAAAACGTAAGTTAGCTAAAGTTGATGCCTGGATTACAGGGCAACGTAAAGACCAGAGTGTTGATACACGGCAAAATATCCCGGAAATACAAGTTGATCCGGCCTTTGCAACTGACGAGCACCCACTGATTAAATTTAACCCCTTGGTCAATCAGAGTTCAGCTCAGATTTGGGATTATATTGAAGCCTACCAGGTACCTTTTAACAAGTTACATAAACAGGGTTATATCAGTATCGGTTGCGAGCCCTGCACACGCCCAGTACTACCAAACCAGCACGAACGTGCCGGACGCTGGTGGTGGGAAGAAGCCACAAAAAAAGAATGCGGCCTACATATCGCAAAAAAATAGGAGTGCAATAGCTATTGCTATTAATAAAAAAAGCTAAAGCTTTTTTACTCCTGATTATTTTTTTTGTATGATTTTTCTTGCTTAAATAACACACTAATATTAAAGATTTCACATGAAGATCCAATGGTTCCCGGGACATATGTACAAGGCAGGCAAGGAAATTAAAGAAACTTTGCCTGATATAGATTTACTAATTGAAATACTCGATGCCCGATTGCCCTTTAGCAGTGCCAATCCATTATTATCAGAAATACGTGGTGATAAACCCTGTATAAAGATTCTCAATAAAGCTGATTTAGCGGACCCGACACGAACGCAGCAATGGCAAGATTTCCTAGAACAGGAGGATGGCGTTAAAACTCTTGCTCTGACTGCCATACAAACAGATAAAGTCGATACAGTCATTGAATTATGTCGCAAAATAATTCCTCATAAGACGACAGCTAACAAAGTCATGCATGTGCTAATAATGGGCATTCCCAATGTTGGTAAATCTACTCTTATTAATGCCCTGGCAGGACGTACTATTGCTAAAACAGGCAATGAACCGGCTGTTACAAAGCGCCAACAACGCATTGATTTACATAATGGCATTATTCTCTGTGACACACCGGGAATGCTATGGCCTAACCTGGAAAATCAAAATACCGGTTATCGTCTTGCAACCACAGGAGCGATCAAAGATACCGCCTTAAAGCATGATGATGTCGCTTCTTTTGCTGGCGAGTTTTTTTTACATCACTACCCCGAGTCGCTAAAACAACGCTATCAAATTGATACACTACCAGCATCCGATTATGATTTACTACAGCTAATCGGCAAAAAACGGGGCTGTTTACGCTCCGGTGGGCAAATTGATATTGATAAAGTCGCTAAAATACTACTCACTGAAATCAGAGACGGTACATTGGGCAGAATTACTCTTGAAACACCTGAAATGATGCAAACAGAACTGGCTGAACTGACCATTATCCGTGCCAAGAAAGAAGCAAAAAAAGAAAAACGCAAAAAGAACTGGAAAAGCGAACGATAAATCTAGCAATGCCGACTTTAACTATCCCATTAACTAAGAAACAAGAATTCAATAACACCCGAGTCTGACTAGCCTTTTAACTCCACAACCGCGCTAGAAAATCAGTTACGTAGCCCGCTATGCGCCTTATTTCCTAACACGCCTGTGAAGCCAAAATCCTGCGCCATACTTTCGGGTCTTATTAAACTCTCGTTCCTAATTACTTATTTGTAGTTTGCTGATTACGTCGAGCATAATATTTTTCAGCGCCTGGGTGTAACGGTACAGCGATGCCTAATCGCATGGTTTTATTAGAGATAAATCCAGCACGGTAATGTTTTTGTGTTAGATCATTGTCATTGCGGCTATGGAGTAACATTTCCAGCATTTTTTCAACAGTTTCATCTGCCACGCGCTGATGCGTGACTAATAGCGCGGTTAAGCCTATCGTAGTAAATGGCTTGGTCTGGCCCGGATATGTTTTTATGGGTACTGTTAAAGAGTAATAAGCGAACTGCTCCCTAGACAAAGTGTTGATTAATTCACGGCCTAATGAAAGAAACCTGATATCACTACGCCGACTACTAAGGAATGTGCACGAAATAACTTCCTGAAGCAGCCAAGCTTGAATAATGAAATATCTCCCCTAAATTAAGGTTATCTTAATTTATTACTCAGTGGTTGTCTTATGTCATTTCCTTATAAAAAAAATATCGAAAAGTCGATGAAGAAATTTTATGACTCACTTTGTGAAAAAAATAAGCGACGGTATGCCGCCATTGAAAGTGAAAAATTATCTCATGGTGGCGTTAACTATATTTCAGCTTTATTAGAGTGTGACCCAAAAACTATCCGCCAAGGAAAAAAAGAACTCACCGAATTAGAACTGGATATAACAGGAATCAGACAACCTGGAGGCGGTCGAAAAAAAAGACCTCTACCCCTGAATACAGTGGAATAGATCAAGACTTTTTAGATATTCTTCAACAGCATACAGCAGGCAATCCAATGAATTCATCTATTAGGTGGACTTATCTAAAGCCGCGTGAAATCGTCAGTGAATTATTAAAAAAGGGTTATTCTGTCAGTCGTAATATCGTTCGATATTTATTAAAAAAACATGAATATGTTAAGCGCAAAGCCCAGAAAAACATTACGATGGGTGGTCATCCTGACCGCAATGCTCAATTTGAAAATATTACCCAATTGAAGCAGGACTACCTGGATGCGGGAAACCCTGTTATTAGTATGGATACCAAAAAGAAAGAGTTATTGGGTACTTTTTATCGTAATGGATCGCTCTATACACAAGCAGCCATTCAAACGAATGATCATGATTTCCCTAGCTCTGCAACAGGCAGTGTTATTCCTCATGGGTTTTATGACCTCAAACGAAACACAGGATATATCACGCTTGGAACGAGTCATGATACCAGTGAATTTGCCTGTGATAGCTTATTTCAATGGTGGGTAAACGAGGGTATTATTCATTATCCTAAAGCAAAATCATTGTTGATCCTTTGCGATGGTGGAGGGAGTAACAGCTCACGGCACTACATTTTTAAAGAAGATTTACAAAAGACTGCGAATGCACTTGGATTGGAAATTAGGATTGCCCACTATCCTCCTTATACCTCCAAGTATAATCCCATTGAACATCGTTTTTTTCCTCATGTGACTCGTGCTTGTGAAGGTGTTGTATTTGACTCGGTTGAAACAGTTAAAACATTGATTTCTAGAACATCAACGTCAAAAGGACTAACAACAATTGTTCACATACTCGACAAAATATACGAGACAGGACGAAAATATGCCGCTGACTTCAAAGAAATAATGCCGATTGTATTTGATACACATTTACCAAAATGGAATTACCGTGCAATTCCTCAAAAATAATTAATATCGGGAAGTTGTTTCGTGCTTATTCCTTAGGGGCTCAATCGCATGTGGCGGTAAGCTTTGAATCACCAGAATATACCGCTGATGTTGATGGTTTGGGTACTCTGCGTTTACTGGAGGCTATTCGTTTATTAGGCTTGGAGAAAAAAACCCGGTTTTATCAGGCTTCAACTTCTGAATTATATGGTTTGGTACAGGAAACACCACAAACAGAGAAGACTCCCTTTTATCCACGCTCTCCCTATGCTGTCGCTAAAATGTACGCGTATTGGATGGTTGTGAATTACCGTGAAGCGTATGGTATGTATAGCTGTAACGGTATTTTGTTTAATCATGAATCACCTCGTCGTGGTGAGACTTTTGTACACGTAAAATCACCCGTGCTTTATCGCATATAGCGCTGGGCATTGAGTCATGTTTGTATCTGGGTAATTTAGATGCTTTACGTGATTGGGGACATGCGCGTGATTATGTGCGTATGCAATGGATGATGCTACAACAGTCTGAACCGAAAGATCTTGTTATTGCTACTGGCGTACAACATTCAGTACGTAAATTTGTTAATTTAGCTGCACGCGAATTAGGTATTACTCTACGCTTTGAAGGTAAAGGTGTTGAGGAAAAAGGAATTGTTGAGCGTATTGAGAATCCTGATATTACTGCTCTAAAACCAGGTGATGTCATTGTTGCAGTCGATCCGCGATATTTTCGCCCTGCGGAAGTGGAAACTTTATTGGGTGACCCCAGTCTGGCTAAAGCTAAGTTGGGCTGGGTGCCAGAAATTAGTTTAGCTGAAATGATTAGTGAGATGATTGCTTATGATTTTGAGCAAGCTAAGCGCCATACTTTATTACAAAAACACGGCTATGATGTCGCGGTAAGTCATGAGGATTGAGCTTGTATGAGAACTAATATGAAGCGCTTTTTTATTGCTGGGCATCAAGGGATGGTTGGCTCGGCGTTAGTGCGACAATTAGCTGAGCAGGAAGATGTTGAGTTAGTTTTACGCGAGCGGTCCCAGCTGGATTTAACTCGACAAGCAGAGGTTGAAGCATTTTTTTCAATCTGAGCGTATAGATGAAGTTTACTTGGCTGCTGCTAAAGTTGGCGGTATACATGCGAATAATACTTATCCTGCAGAATTTATTGGCTCTATGTGAATCCTAGTGGGTAGTGCGATAATAATACCATGAATAGTGAATCTTTATTTAGTATGGCTTTAGGCTTACAATCGCCTTGGAAAGTGGAAGAAATTATCTTTTCAAACGACAATATTTTAGAACAGAATGAACTTCATTTGCAGATAGGTTTTGAATCAGGCGCCCGTTTTGCTGATGAATCGGGGGTTCTCTGCCCAGTGCATGATACAGTCGATCGGCAATGGCAACACTTGAGCTTCTTTGAGCATTCTTGCTATCTACATTGCTCTGTTCCTCGCATCACAACAACGGACGGGAAAGTTCGTACTGTAGAAGTCCCTTGGGCTCGCCCCGGCAGTGGTTTCACTCTGCTATTTGAAGCCATGGCATGGGCACTGATTGAAAGAGAAATGCCCGTCAATCGGGTTGCTGAAATGTTAAAGGTGAATCCACAGCGAATCTGGACGATCTTTAATCACTGGATCGGCAAAGCTAAAATAGCGGATGATGTTTCATCCATTACTCAACTTGGTATAGATGAAACCTCCTCAAAAAAAGGTCACAAATATGTCACTTTAGGTGTCGATTTAGACGAGTCTCGTGTTATTTTTGTCACTGAGGGTAAAGGTAAAGCCACTTTGCATAACCTTCAGGAACACCTTGAAAACAAAGGGGTAGAGAAAGAACAAATTGAACAAATAAGTAGGGATCTATCGCCATCCTTCATTGCTGGAGCCGCAGAGGCTTTTCCATCAGCAGAGATAACCTTCGATCGGTTTCATGTTGTCAAATTATTAAATGAAGCAATGAATCAAGTCAGGATTAGTGAGCGTAAAGAGCATGATGCACTCAAAGGACACAAATATACTTTTTTAAGGAACCGAGAAAACTTAACCAATAAACAAGAAGTTTCATTAGCTGAAATGATTGAGCTATATCCTACGTTAGGGCAGGCATATCGATTGAAAGAGCTTATGGTCAATGCCCGATAAAGTATCGGCTGAAGCCTTTCTAAAGCAGTGGTGTGAAGAAGTAGAAAAATCTAAAATCTCAGCATTTATGAAGTTTGTAAAGACCGTTCGGAGCCATTGGTCTGGCATTATTCATTTCGTTGAAACAAAGATTACAAATGGAATTCTTGAGGGAATTAATAGCAAGGTCCAACTGGCCAAACGACGAGCAAGAGGTTATCGCAATATTAATAATTTTATCAATATGATTTACTTTCTTTGTGGTAAGTTAAAATTCGACTACCCACTGTATTTCACATAGAGCCAAACTTTTGAATTAAATGCGCAATACAGCACTACCCGGTGCGTTACACATACACAGCCTGTTATAGCTAATAAACCTGAGGACAAAATTCAGTCAGTTTTATTTCTACCAGATAACCCTGAACGAAAATCTGAAGGCGGTTTACGTACCCAAGGCTATTTTAAGCATAATCATGCGGATAAGCCGTTAATCAGTGTAATTACCGTAGTTTTTAATGGTGCCGAGCATCTAGAACAAACCATTAACAGCGTTATCGGGCAGACCTATGATAATGTGGAATATATTATTATCGATGGTGGTTCGACGGATAATACGCTGGAAATTATTAAGAAGTATGAGGGGCAAATTGATTATTGGGTGAGTGAGCCGGATGGTGGGATTTATGATGCCATGAATAAGGGAACTGGTTTAGCTACAGGAGAGTGGGTGAATTTTATGAATGCAGGTGATTGGTTCATGAGAAACGATACCATCAACTCAATATTCAGAAACAACATCAAGTCGGATCTAGTGTATGGTGATCATGAAATACGATATTCAACATTAAATAAATCAGTTAAAGCAAAAAGTGTTTTAGAAATTTTCAAAGGTATGCCTTTCTGTCATCAGAGTATGTTAATATTAAATAGGTTGCAGCTAACTAACCCTTACCAGTATAAAAAATATAAAGTAGCAGCTGATTTTTGATTTTATTTTTAATTACATAACCTCTAATCAATACAACATCTATTATACCAACTTCATTATTGCATCTATTGAAGCTAAAGGCGAAAGTAATAAAAATATATTAAGAACTATTAGTGAATACAAAGATATTGTCCTGAATAAAACTGATTTTTTTTGGATAAAGATTTATTTTATATGTAGATTTATTGATGCTTTTGTAAGAGAAGCTATTAAATTAGTTTTACCTGAATATGTTATAGATTTAGTTAGAAAAAAATTTAATACTTACGCCTTAAAGATGAAGAATATCCATATCATCATTGTTAACGATTTCGCTTTTATAAATGGTGGTGCAAGTAATGTAGCCATAACTTCTGCTTTAGCATTGGATCAAGCAGGTTATTCTGTTAGTTTTTTTGCTGCCGTTGGGCCGGTAATACCTGAACTAGTTAATAGCAATGTTAACGTTGTATGTTTAGAACAATGTGATATTCTCCATGATCCTAATAGGCTTCGTGCAATGACGCAAGGCATATGGAATGCAAAGGCTACTAAAGCAATGGATAACTTATTAACCAAATGGGCTGATCATGAAGTTATTGTTCATATGCATGCTTTTGTTAAAGCACTTAGTTCAAGTATTATTAATGTCTGCCATAAGCATAAAGCTCCTATGGTACTTACCTTACATGATTATTTTACAGCCTGTCCGAACGGTGGGTTTTATGACTACCAACAAAAGCAACTCTGTTTAAGGCAAGCAATGTCCGTAGATTGCCTCAAGACAAATTGTGATGTTCGTAGCTATAAACATAAAATATGGCGAATTGTACGTAATGCTGTTCAATTACATATCTGTGGTATCCCAGGTTCAATTAAACATTTTATTTATATATCAGAATTAAGTAAAAAAATCCTTCAGCCCTTCCTACCTGAAACTGCTAAATTGCATTATGTACCTAATCCTATAGATGTAATCAAGAGTGACCGTGTTGAAGTAGAAAAGAATATTTATTATATTTTTATTGGCCGACTTTCTCCAGAAAAGGGTATTGATACTTTTTGTGAAACTTTTTCAAAATTAAACTTGCCTGCTATTGTTGTTGGTGATGGAGAGGGGCTGATTGATTTAAAACAGAAATACCCCTCGATTGAATTTACTGGCTGGCTGGACAAAGCAGCTATTAGCAATATCATACAAAAAGCAAAAGCATTAGTATTTCCTACGCATTGGTATGAAACTCAAGGGCTTGTTGTTTATGAAGCATTAGCCCATGGCATACCAGCAATAGTACCAGAACATTGCTGTGCAACTGAAGGTGTAGAGCATGGACAAAATGGTTTGCTTTATAATGATACTGACAAATTAGGTTTAGAATCCGCTATTCAGCAGTTCGATAATATGCCTAGTGATGAGGTAAAAATTTTAAGTGAAACTGCTTATAATCGTTTTTGGAATAAAGCTGATGATATTAATCAGCATGTTAATAATTTAATTTCTACTTACAATTATATAATTCGGGGAGTCGCTATTTTTGCGAAAGCTTGTTTTGGGCATCCCAGCCCAAGCAAGCAGCAAAAACTTAACGCGACCACTTATGCCTCCGGCGGCCCCGATTCGTCCTCGTCACCTCGTCCCGACCCAACAAGGGGTCGGAACATAGGCTCCAAATGACTTGACGCCGTGTCGGATGGCCTTTTATTTTGTCTCCACCTTCGCTAACGCTCAGACTCCGACAAAATAACGGCCCTACGGCTATCGCGGACTAAAAATCATCACTAATTGAAACTATGCTACAACTATATGAAAAAAATAGTCTTTTCATTCGTTTCAAATGCTATTGCCTAAGGGGAATTAAGTAGGGGTTTGCTATAAACATGGCAAAACCACCTAAAATAAACCTCGATACACCAGCATTGTGTATTTCAGCTACTCAATAATTGGGAAACTTCAGTTACAAAATAAACATTATTTTTAAGCCTCACCCTGCTAAAAGCTAAAGTTATCATTATCCCACAAGCAGACTTTAACCACGGTGCCACTCGTGAATACGCCCGCAAACAACTGGATACTGATATCGTTGTTTATTTAACTCAGGATGCAATTCCTGTTAGTGCCGATTTAATTGAATTATTAGTTAAACCATTAATAAAGCATGATGACATAGCCGTAAGCTACGGGCGGCAGATTGCATATCAGGGAGCTAATATTTTTGAGGCTTTTCCACGAGAATATAATTATGGAAATAACTCACAAATCCGTGAAATTGATGATGTAGCTGAATACGGGGTATATACCTTTTTCTGCTCCAATAGCTGTGCCGCTTATAAGAATGCAGCACTGAATGAAATAGGAGGCTTTAAATCAGTATTAACCAATGAAGATTATTTTGCCGTCGCTGACTTATTACAAAAAGGCTACAAAATTGCCTATGCTGCAGATGCCGTTGTTAAGCACTCACACAGTTACACTTTATGGCAAGAGTTTCAGCGCTATTTTGATACGGGTTATGTACGTGCAGAAAGCCCTATTATTCAACAGTTAGTTGGCCAGGCTGAATCACGTGGTGTGGGTTTTGTTACTGCTTTATTAAAAAAGGTTTGGCATGAGCAACCTCTATTAATTCCTTATGCAATCATACAATCTCTTATGAAATGGCTAGGCTACCGGGTTGGATTTTATGGTTCGGCTTTACCTTTATGGTTGCGAAAAAGATTAAGCCAGCAATCTTTTTACTGGTCGTCTAAGATATACCTCCGTGATTTTAAAGCGGACTAAAGATCCACTTTCCGGTAGTGATTTTGCTTCATCACATTTGCTTTGAAAATTTAATGTGCCCTTTTTTGGAGAGGTATTTCCATGGCCTAATATGATATACTTTTCAACACCATGTTTTTAGAAAAAAGACACCATGTTAGCTGAACAATCCTTAGGCAGGCCACTGATTGTTTATGAAATTGAACTACGTGAACGCATGGTGCGAGTTGAGGAAGCTCTGAAAAATCAGGGTGAGGAGTTCAAAGCACAAAGAGAGCTTATCCAGCATGTCTTGCACCAAATGGATAAACGCTTTGAGCAGGTGGATAA
Source organism: Bathymodiolus platifrons methanotrophic gill symbiont (assembly GCF_002189065.1). Taxonomy (GTDB): domain Bacteria; phylum Pseudomonadota; class Gammaproteobacteria; order Methylococcales; family Methylomonadaceae; genus Methyloprofundus. The sequence continues at coordinate 9,388 of NZ_BDMN01000167.1, read as the reverse complement.
ACGTTTTGGACAAATGCAAGAGCAATCAGGTAAGCATTTCGACCAAATGGATAAACGTTTTGAGCAAATGCAAGAGCAATCAGATAAACGCTTCGATCAAGTGGATAAACGTTTTGAACAAGTTCATCAAGAAATTTTACAAATACATCGGGATATGAGGCAATTGAACATGTGGTCTATAGGAATTATTTTATCCATTGTTGGCCTCGGTATAGCTATTTTTCGGTTGATATAAACAACCTTACCCGTCAAGTGAGTGGCTCCAGATACAGCACCTCCCGCTAAAATACCATGCATTTAATATATAAAAACGCAATCCTGTCTTTATCTTGTTCGTCACAATGTTCCTAAGCCTCATTCATTAAGGCTCAAAAATATAATTCTCTTAATGGTGAGTGATTCTGTCATTCTTATCAGGGTCGTTGTTTAATGTATTAAAGCAGTTGGATCAGGTTTATGTACGTAATAACTTGAGTAACTTCAAAACTCCTGATCTCTCGAAAAATGACTTGATACTGAATTCTGAAGTTTTTTAGTTTGTCATTCCGGCAGAGCCTGCCCCAAACAACGGCTGGGGCAGGCCGGACTAATCTGCAAGGAGCAGATTTGCATTTAGCTGAAAGGTAATGTGCGTGGATGCACATTATGAATCCAGTCACACGGATGTGATCAATGCCGTCCATAGCACTGGATACCCTCCTCCCTGCGGGCATGACAAAAAATTAGTGCATTAATGTAGTTTAGTGCTGGGGCGCGGATCTTTATTCTCGTTCCCATGCTCTGCGTGGGAATGCATGAGTTGACGCTCTGCGTCATGGAATGCTGAGCGCTCCCTAGAGAGAGTGGAATCAAGGTAATAAACTTACCTTTATGATTTGCATACACTTTCCATATGACAGAAGGTATTTAAATGATTTCTGAAGTATGGATTAAACCATGCCTATCCGGTTACACTATATAGGCTTTCAGGTAAATAATTTGCATACATTCTGGGCAGTCAGAAATACTGGAAGCGGGATCTTTAGTCCCGTCCAAGCCTGCGGGACTAAAGATCCCACTTCCGAATATTGCTTGTAAATTTCTGAGAAACTATATATAGGTTTTTGTGCAACATCCGGATAGGCATGGATTAAACAATATGCTGCTATCAATCACTACCCCGAATACCGTGAGAACGAGATAAAAATGAATATACTGGATTTAATACAACAAGGGGAAAATGCTTCGATTGAATTTAAAGAAGAGCTACCCAGGCCTGAAAGTATTGCAAAGGAAATTATTGCATTTGCCAATACCCAAGGAGGCACTTTATTAGTTGGCGTATCTGATGATGGTAAAGTGCGCGGTGTTCTGGAACAGCAAAATTTCGAAGAGTACTTTTCTAATATCGCGCGTAATAATGTAATTCCTGCGATTAATGTTATTACGCAGATGATCAATTATGAAAATAAAAACGTCATCGTTGTCACTATTCCTAAAGGTAAGGATAAACCCTATCAAACCTTGAACCATCAATTTTTAATACGTATTGGTTCAACTAATAGAGTGGCTACCCAATCTGAATTAATGCGTTTATTTCAGCAAAGTGGTGTATTTCATTATGATGCTATTGGCATTGATAATAGCAGTTTTAAAAATATCAATCTTAATAAAATTACAGGATATTTTGATAATTATCAGGTTGACTTCTCTCAGGAAGAATACCCAGAAAACTTATTAAAAAATACGGATATACTCACAGATGATTTTCATGTAACTATCGCGGGTTTACTGGTTTTTTCTTTAAATCCGCAACAATTTATGCCCGAAGCCTGTATTAGCTTTGCTCATTTTTCTGGTGATGAAATAACCGAAGAATTAATTGATAAACAGACAATTACTGGAACATTAGATTATCAGGTTGATACGGCGTTAGCGGTTATAAAAAATAATTGTCAACGCCCTTCTCATATCGAAGGAAGTAAAACGGTACAAAATCGATTTAGTTATCCAGACAAGGTTTTTAGAGAATTGCTTGTTAATGCCTGTGTGCACCGGAACTATGCTATTTCAGGCTCAAGAATACGGATTTTTATGTTTAGTGATCGAATTGAATTTATCAGTCCCGGCAAATTACCTAATACGATCACTATCGAAAAATTAAGCTATGGCGTGTCCTATTCTGTTAATCCCATTATTGTTAAGTTTATGGAGAATTTACGATACATTGATAAATTAGGGAGAGGCTTACCGATGGTTTATAAAATAGCGAAAGAGAATCATAAATACATTAAATTTGAAGAAATTGGCGAAGAGTTTAAGGTGACTCTTGAGTTATAATTTGTTTAGGTGATTCCTATCAAAGAACCTTAAGGAACGGGAATTCACATTGGGGGCATCACCACCAACAATATATAAAAATGGCAAGTTCGTAATGTATTTGAAAACTCAAATTTTGTCTTTAAATTGCTCGGTATATTGAGCAAAGCGCTTTTGCGTGCTGATTAAAACATTAACACTTTCAAGTGCTGTATTTAATGCTTGTAATAAATTTTCAGCTGAGTCCATATATTCATGTACCAAGCGATTTCTGAGTGTTCTGATTTCGACCCACTGCTCAGAAGATTTTATCCAGCCAATTTTTTCTGCACGGAGTAAATTATCCAACTGAGAGCCGGTTGGCTCAAGGCTTACGCGTAATATGGCTGGTAATAATTCATCACCTAATGTATCTTGTAGACGACCAAAGCGCGACACAAAAGCATCCAGCATTTCGCTGTATTCAATATTATTTTCCAGTGTTTCAATCCACTGTAGATTCGGATCAAGCGCCTTGATTCTGTCGCTAGTCATACGCGCAGGTGTTTTACTTCTTTTTCAGTTAACAACAGTAATTGTTTAACGATAAACCAACGATCCTGCTCTAATGATTGCTTCATAAGATAATTCCATGCTCAATAGCTTGCTGGTGAATCGGTTTGATTGGTGTCTGGCTGTCTTTAATTAAAACATCAACTTTACGTCCGCCTAGTTTGATGTATAGGCGGGCTGCAAGTTTGCACTCAAGTTGAATCCGGTTTTTAATGATAACAGGGGATTCGATTAATACCTGAATTCGTATAATAAGTGCATAACCCTCTGCAAGTATTGGCTTGACACAAAAGCATCCAGCATTTCGCTGTATTCAATATTATTTTCCAGTGTTTCAATCCACTGTAGATTCGGATCAAGCGCCTTGATTCTGTCGCTAGTCATACGCAGGTGTTTTACTTCTTTTTCAGTTAACAACAGTAATTGTTTAACGATAAACCAACGATCCTGCTCTAATGATTGCTTCATAAGATAATTCCATGCTCAATAGCTTGCTGGTGAATCGGTTTGATTGGTGTCTGGCTGTCTTTAATTAAAACATCAACTTTACGTCCGCCTAGTTTGATGTATAGGCGGGCTGCAAGTTTGCACTCAAGTTGAATCCGGTTTTTAATGATAACAGGCGATTCGATTAATAGATCAATATCGCCCCCTCGCTGATTATCATCGGTACGGCTACCGAAAAGTAACACGATACAATTTTCACCCAGAAGATTTAACACTTCTTTTTTTATAGTTTCTTGTATGGAAGAGTTCAATCTCATTTTATTGGCACTACGCAATTCATTGATCCTAGTTTCATAAATTGTATCTTAAAAAAAATTAATCGGTTGTGTATAAACTCTGGAAGAAAATAAACCCAGACCAAAACTGTATTTATCACACTGGTGATTGCACCTCATAAGAGTTATGATAAATTTTATCTCGTTCCTATGCTCTGCGTGGGAATACATGGGTAGACGCTCTGCGTCAAGTTTAATGGCATGACATAATTTTAAATCCGTGTTAGACAAAGGGCATTTAATTTTTTATTCTGGATTAGTTTATGAATAACAAAAAAGAAATTCTTAAAAAGCGATTTAAGAAATTGAATAATCATTATATCGCTTTAAAAGACTATAAACAGTTGATTGATGAAATGATCACTCAAAAAGACATTTATCAGCCAGATACTTTTAATGCTCTTTCCGTGCAAGAAAAAGCAATATTAGATGCCTATTTAAAACGCTTTGCTTCAGTTCAAGATTTTTTAGGTGCAAAATATTTGCCCCACTACTTGAGGTGGCGGGTATTAGTAATGGAAAAATGAGCGAAGTACTTTATCAAATTGAAAAAGAAGAAATCATTGATAGCCTGGGTAGTTGGATAGAGTTAAGAGAAATTAGAAATGACTTGGAGCATGACTATCCTGAGAATTTGCAAGAGGCTTTGCAGGATTTGAAATTCTGCGTTGATAATTTTTTCAAAAATTGAAAGTTACTACTTAAACTCACTCGCATTTGCTAAAAGGTATATGGATGAGATTATCAAATAGACTCAAAAAATTGCTTATAAACTGTATTTTAGAAAGTTATGGTGAAGTTGATGTCTACCTTTTTGGTAGCCGGACTGATAACTCTAAAAAAGGTGGTGATATTGATCTTGCTGTTGATGTGGATTTAACTAGAGAGGAATTTAAGCAACAGAAAATAAAGTTTATAATGACAATGATTAAACAAGGTTTGGAACTAAAAGTTGATATCGTGCCTTATAAAAGCCATGATAAATTACTTACTGAAGAAATTTTCAAGAGTGCCGTTAAAATAAACTGATTAAGTGCGGGCTAAAGCCACGTTTTACACATAACTCAACTGTGCCCCCTCCTAAATTAAAATTCTATTTCTTGCATTCCGTAAACTTCATGCGGACTTGATACTTAGGAATGAGGGTTTAATAAAATCCGAAAGTATCAAATCGGGATATAAATGTAGCCTGTATGAAGCCTGCGTAATACAGGATGAGCAGAGACTCCTATTCCCCGTATTCTGCCAGCTTCATACGGGCTACTATTTAATTTCGGGTATTAATTAATTTTGACCCCTTAGCAGTTAAACGTGGAATACAATAACCACACTCCGCGCAGATATGATAATCACCCTACTTCCAGATCCCCACGATATTAGTAAAATCATCTGTCCAGGGCTTCATATCAAAATATAAGGCAGGCTTTTGCCAGCGGCCTAATCCATTTTGATAGAGCGGAGCCAAAGCCTGCTCATTTTTCGCCAGTACAAACCAATCAGTTGCCACCACTAACGGAATATCCTGTTTGGGTTTAAATTCCTGTATTAATGCTACATAGTCCAGTTGTTTAGCATGATCAGATAGCACTTTTTTTAGCTCCAAATGCCGGTTGGTAATATGAAATGCCAGAATGCCGTTAACTGATAATTTACTAAAATATAATTGCAGGGCTTCCTGAGTTAATAGATGCGTAGGTACTGAATCGGAGCTGAAAGCATCTATCACCAGCAAATCAAACTTTCCTGCAGCTTCTGACTGTAATGATAATCGCGCATCCCCTACAACCATGTTTGCTTTTGGAGTACAACGTTTTAAATAGCTAAAATATTGTGTATTCTTGGCAATCGCTACAACAACCGGATCAATTTCATAGAATGTCCATGCCTGCTGTGGATTGGCATAACAGGCTAAGGCCCCTGCCCCTAGTCCAACCATGCCTATTTGCCAGTCTTGGTTGATACCATCATAAGCTTTAAATAATTGCCCCATGGGACCAGGACGACTGTAATAGGTTAATGGCTCTTTTACGTGGCTAGCTAGGCGTTGTGCACCGTGTTTAGTTGTGCCATGAAATAGCTCTTTATATTTTTCTGGTCGACCCTGCTCATTTAACAAGACACTATCCCGTACAGATAACACGCCAAAAAAGGTTCGCTCTTTATAAATCGTATTAGACATATAAACGCGTAAGCCGACGATAAAGAAAATAATAACCCCGGTTAATAAAGCCAGACTAATTGCCTGCTTACGAAATGCATAGGTCAATCCGGAAAATAAAATCAGTGCTGTGCCGATATTATCCATATAGGCACCGAGATCCGATACAGCAAAGTAAATGCCCCAGCCCAGAGCAAATATCAATATGGGAAAAATTGCCTGCATACCCCAGCTTTTCCATTGTTCACTCCCCTGCTTTTGGATAGCAGGCCGTAATAACAATGCAGCTACAATCATCAATGGGTATTCATAAATACCATTAAATATAAACGGGGCAACAAAGGTATTAAACATCCCCCCTAACATGCCCGCAAAAGACATAATCAAATAGAATAGTGTCAGATATGCGGTATGTGGGCGGCTTTTAGCCAGCTCACCATGACAGACCATCACTGCAAGGAAAAAAGCCGTTAAATGCAGTGTCAAATCCAGCCAGTAAGGTAGTATGGCCGGGTTAATAAATGAATAGGCTATAAAAGGTAATAATACGATAGGTTGTAAAAATACCGAGACCCTGTGAATCGGCTTAGCCCAACGCGAAAAAACCAACACAAAAGAAAATAAGTAAAGTGTTAACGGAATAATCCACAATAAAGGCACCGCTGCTATATCGGTACTAACAAAATTGGTCAGTCCTAATAATAAACTAGAGGGTACAAATGCCAAGGCTAACCAGTGTAATTTAGCCAATATTGAAGGTGCTCTTACTTCGGTTTCTTGCTGATCAGGAGTATCACCTTTCTGGTAATTACGTACAAAATACCAGGCACATATAGCAATAAACAATATTAACCCAATATAACCAACACTCCAGACTGATTTCTGCGCACTTAAACCAATATTTGGCTCGATAATAAAGGGGTAACTTAATAGCGCCAGTAAACTACCGATATTACTTGCAGCATACAGGTAATATGGATCATGACTCGTATGGTGACCAACATACGAAAACCATCTCTGGATTAATGGTGAAGTCGTTGATAGTACAAAAAATGGCAAGCCGATGGCAATAAATAGTGTCCAGACCAGCCAGAAAGTAGGATTACTTTCCGTCGGCGGTGTCATAAGCTCGGGCAAAGCAACCGGCAGTGCAATGAGGCTGATGATAATTAATGTGCCGTGCACCTGAATCTGGCGCAGATGCGAAAATCGGGTTGATAGGTAATGCGCATATAAGTAGCCCAAAAACAGTAGCATCTGATAAAACACCATGCAGGTATTCCAGACTGCAGGTGATCCACCAAGTAAAGGCAACATGAGCTTGCCAAATAAAGGTTGCAGGATAAACATCAGCGTTGCACTAACAAATAGTGTACCGGCAAATAATAGTATCAAGGAAAGGCTACGATCTGAACTAGAGGGTGTATTGGACATATTGGTTTTTGGCGTTGACATACCGTGTGTCAGTGGCTGATGGCGGGCTAAAGCCACGCCCTACATTAATCTTGGTGCAAGGTTTGACGCTGTGCATCACTTCCATTAGGTTAAAAAAAGCATAAGATGTGCTGAGGTACCTGGAGACAAATAATCATTCAATATTTATTTCCAGGTGCCTAATGTTCTTAACTTATTGGAGATTATCCAGAGCGGGGGACTAGAAATAAGTTATTTTAAACTTCCCATATATTCAGTCACTGCTTTTACTTCTTCATCAGTTAACATATTGCTGATTCCTCTCATAGGGCCATTTTTTCGAGTACCCGCTTTAAATGCCTGTAACTGCCGTTGTAGATATGCAGGCTGCTGCCCTGCAAGCTTAGGGGTTACACCCATTCCACTTGCTTTATTACCATGGCAACCGAAGCACATCGGGGCTTTGGATTCTCCTTTAGTTGCAAGCTTACTATCACATCCTGCACTAACATTCTTTTCTGAAGCAAAATAGGCGGCTAGATTATTAATCTCCTGATCCGTCAAATTAGCTGCCATATTTTGCATCATGCCATTTTCTCGAGCTCCATCACGGAAAGCACGAAGCTGGTTAACTAGATAGGCTGGCTTCTGACCAGCTAAAATTGGGAAATTTGAATTTTTGCTATTGCCCTCTTTTCCATGACAATTAAAACACATCCCTGCCCTTTCTTTACCCGCCGCTATATCAGGGGTTGCATGGGCAAAAGCTGAAACAAACAGAGATAAAAAAACACCCAGAACTAATTTTCTACATAGATTCATCGTACACCTCAAGACTCAGTAACAACACGGCGTTAATCTTACGCCCTAGCTATTAATTGTTCAAACTAATAATACCCGAAACACAAATGTAGTCTGTATGAAGCTTGCGGAATACAGGCTACAAATGATTTTTTATTCATTTTTAAAAAAGCACTGCATCACAACTATCATATAAGCATGATCCAACACCCCTGCACTCTCTCGAATACTATGCATTGCCCACATAGCATTACCCACATCAACCGTACGAATACCTAATTTAGCCGAAGTCATTGGACCAATCGTACTACCACAAGGAAGGTCTGTTCTATGTGCATATTTTTGATACGGAACATTCGCCTGCTGACACCAGGTAATGAACATTGCCTCAGATACCGACTCGGAACTATAGCGCTGATTAGCATTCAATTTGATCACCGGGCCTTTATTTACATAGGCCTTATGCTCAGCTTCATAAGCAGCGGGAAAATTTGGCTGGTAAGCATGTGCCATATCAACACTCAGCATGAAACTGCTGGCCAGAGCACGCTTATATTCTTCGGTATTTAATGATGTTGATAAAGGAATGCGTTCTAAAACATCAGGCAGAAAACTTCCATCCGCTCCCTTAGTACTTTCACTGCCCACTTCTTCGTGATCAAAAAAAGCACAAACAACTGTATTGCCAGAATTTAAGACTTCCTCATCAAGCAAAGCCATTAAACCCGCATGACAGGAAGCCAGGTTATCTAACTGACTATCAGCATAAAACTCTTGCTTAGCTCCCCAGAATGCGCCCTTCTGAGTATCATAAACATTAAATTCCCAGGACAGGATTTGTGCAGCGGGAACCTGACACTGAGTCACTAATAAGTCGGTAAAAGCCTGATCCGGAACCTGCTCTTTACTACTCATGGCAAATATAAGCGGTAATTCTGTCTGCTTATTAAGCTTCAAACGCTGAAAATCCTGGAAACGGAGCTTAAGCGAAGTGAAGATTTTTAGTCCGTGATAGCGATAGGGCCGGGTGTTTTCTCGAAGCGTCTTTTTTGCGTAGATAAAATACAAGGCATTCCGACATCGCGTCAAGCCATTTGAGGTAACTAAATAAAAACCCCTCTAGGGTTTTTATAAGTGGACGCAGGGCGAATCAGGGCATCGCAGATTTTAATCAGTCCCGTTAAGCTTTTGCCGCGAACTTGGGCTTGGACGCCCAAAATGAGCTTTCGCAAAAGTAGGGACTCCCCGACTTTCTTTTCACTATACAAATACGCGTTTTACTTAGCAATACAAACTATAAACGTTCGTTTATAGTTTGTATATGAGTTGTAAAAGGTGATAGCCGCACCATGCTACCTCACGAAATTCCGGGACTCCTGTCGCC
>NZ_BDMN01000166.1 GCF_002189065.1 Bathymodiolus platifrons methanotrophic gill symbiont | reverse complement strand
TCGCTGTCAGCCCCGGACGGGATGATAGTCTCCAGAAGGCGCAGGGAAATTTGCCAATCCGAAGTGCGCGATAGCGCGCGAGGGAGGCTAAAATTTTATCCCGAATAGCCGTAGAGCCATTTGTGGTAGCCATGACTGAGCTGCTTTGTACTCAGTCTGTGGCGGACGCAGGGCGGCTGGAGCATCTCCTGTTCGCTGCGTAGGTGAACGAATTACGGCGACAGGAGTCCCGGAATTTCGTGAGGTAGCATGGCGCGCCTAAAGCAAAGCCATTAAACCCGCATGACAGGAAGCCAGGTTATCTAACTGACTATCAGCATAAAACTCTTGCTTAGCTCCCCAGAATGCGCCCTTCTGAGTATCATAAACATTAAATTCCCAGGACAGAATTTGTGCAGCGGGAACCTGACACTGAGTCACTAATAAGTCGGTAAAAGCCTGATCCGGAACCTGCTCTTTACTACTCATGGCAAATATAAGCGGTAATTCTGTCTGCTTATTAAGCTTCAAACCGTCTTCATTAACCTTTCTATTCATATGTATAGCAAGGTTAGGTAAACGTAACAAGGATTGCTCAAAACACAGTAATTGTGTTTTGATTTCACCTGCCTCAGTACGATAACTCACCCGTCCGGCAAAGCTTAAATCCCGATTGGTAAAGGTTGCCAGAATTGGACCGCCATAAACCTCTACTCCAATACGCAAGATCTCGCCTGATTTATGCAAAGCATGAGGTTTAATCCTTAAACCCGGTGAATCGGTATGCGCACCGATTATTTTATAACCACTTTCAGCTAATGATTTTTGTCCAGCCACAAAGGCAATAATAGATGAATCATCACGGATAACATAATACCGGTTTCCTGATACTAACTGCCATTTCTGCTTTTCAGATAACCGAATGAATGATGCCGCCTTGTAAAGCCTGCTCCATCGTTGCCACCGCATGCCAGGGACTGGGGCTGGCATCAATAAAATCTAATAATTCCTGAACTTGTTGTTTATCATTCATCTTGGTTTTAAATCTAATGAGGCTGAATTAATACAATAGCGCAAGCCTGTTGGCTCCGGTCCATCTTCAAATACATGCCCTAAATGCGCATCACAGATCATCAGTGTTCCCCTATCTGATTCACCCTCGGAACTAATTTAGCAACAAGCGCATTGATAAAGCTACTCAGCGACTTTCCTGTCATTATTGCGTTTTGAACAGCCCGAATAGTATATGAGCTTATACGTGCGATTCTTTCATTAAAAAATAATGGATTCACAAATCCTCCCCTTTTTTTAGCTGCTTGCTGCCTTTTCTCAAGATCTTCTGTGTACTTTTTATCAGAAGGGTGAATCAACTCTGGATCTTGTATTTTAGAAAGCTCTTCGACCGTGCGTAATAAGTTGTAGCTCATTGCTGTCAGCCGCATCTGGTTCTTGAGTGAGTTATTATCAGAAGACCATGCTTTTGTTTCTTTCAAATTACTTTTACTGTTATTGAATGCTTTCTCAATCGTCCAGCGCTTG
>NZ_BDMN01000165.1 GCF_002189065.1 Bathymodiolus platifrons methanotrophic gill symbiont | reverse complement strand
GCGAAGTGATGATTTTTAGTCCGCGATAGCCGTAGGGCCGTTGTTTTGTCGGAGTCTGAGCGTTAGCGAAGGTGGAGACAAAATAAAAGGCCATCCGACACGGCGTCAAGTCATTTGGAGCCTATGTTCCGACCCCTTGTTGGGTCGGGACGAGGTGACGAGGACGAATCGGGGCCGCCGGAGGCATAAGTGGTCGCGTTAAGTTTTTGCTGCTTGCTTGGGCTGGGATGCCCAAAACAAGCTTTCGCAAAAATAGCGACTCCCCGATATATTAAGTAATAATAACATTACAAACATATACTATATAATATATATCATGCTTTTATTGATTATACTCCTAACATTAATTTCATATAAGTATTACTAATGAGGTTCCTTATACTCTTCAAACATTTCTAAAAATAAAGCATTCATTGATTGCCCTCTAAATTGAAGCCATAGCCTTAAATTCATTCTTTACCGTTTCAGGGATTTTTATTTGTAAAGGTATTATGGCATCGGGTGGAGTTTGGGCTGTGGCTTTGTTACTTTTCATTTCGCTTGCTTTCTTTACTGTGCGTTTTACTGGTACTTTCTTTTCGGTTGGTGGTGCGATTTTAGCCATTTTCACTTACTCCTTTTTAATTTTTTATCTTGGGTATTTATTGCTGCATCAACAATTTGCTGAATAATTTTATCGGTTTTTTCGTTCAACCCTTTATATTTGGTTTCGCTCAAAGTTCGCCCCGCGTCCATTGCCTGACTATATGCCGTTTTAAAGGGTATATATCCCTGTGATACGTTAAACGCCCAATTCTTTATAGTCTGGCGTGTGTCCATTGCTTCGCGCTCTCCGTTATCGGGAACTTTATCGACTACAAACAACATAGATGCGCGGGAAATCCCTTTGTTAATTAACTCGGTAGCTAGGTTTAAAGTCGGCTCTAAATCATCAGCATTAACGCCCACGGGGATTACGATTAAATCCGAAGCCTTAGCAACGGTTAAAAGGTGAGCATCAGCAAAAGCCTTACCATCAATAACTAATAAATCTGATATATCAGCGGCTTTTAATGCGGCTTTTGGCTCTCGATACAAAGCAACTTCTAACGCTGGCTCTATCTCTGCATCATCCCTACGCCCCGCCCAATTGAAAATAGTTTTTTGTATGGTGTCCATGTCTGCAACATGAACACTCCAACCACTACGGACAAATTCAACAGCAACCGCCCGCGCTACAGAGCTTTTACCCGTCCCGCCTTTTTGCCCTAAAAATGAAATTATCATACTTATAATACTCCTATATAAAGTAATAAAAACTACAAAGCATAATAAACATACGCTGAAAATCAGGGAAACGGAGCCTAAGCGAAGTGATGATTTTTAGTCCGCGATAGCCGTAGGGCCGTTATTTTGTCGGAGTCTGAGCGTTAGCGAAGGTGGAGACAAAATAAAAGGCCATCCGACACGGCGTCAAGTCATTTGGAGCCTATGTTCCGACCCCTTGTTGGGTCGGGACGAGGTGACGAGGACGAATCGGGGCCGCCGGAGGCATAAGTGGTCGCGTTAAGTTTTTGCTG
>NZ_BDMN01000164.1 GCF_002189065.1 Bathymodiolus platifrons methanotrophic gill symbiont | reverse complement strand
GCACTCTTTCCTGATTTCATGATAGTGCTACAGCGACAATTTGGGCAACTTACTTCTTGATAACATTTCATTCGAGGAATTATGATGTAAACCTTTTACTTCTCCCGCTGCCAGCCATGGAGAGCGAACGCGAGGGCTGGTAGTCCCCAGAAGGCGTAGAGCCGTTGTTTTGTCGGAATCGTAGCGCTAGCGAAGGTGTAGACAAAATAAAAGGCATTCCGAAAAACGCCGTCCAGTCATTTGAGGGAGTGTTACGAAGCCAGCACCGAGTTTACGATGGTAATGGCGAAGTGGCACGTACGCAGGACGTCTGGGGCGCCGGAGGCATAAGTGGTCGCGTTAAGTTTTTGCTGCTTGCTTGGGCTGGGATGCCCAAAACAAGCTTTCGCAAAAATAGTGACTCCCCGCAGTTGTTGTAAATCTCCTATCGAAATCATATTCATTCAGATAGAGCCGTTCACATTTTGCACTTCGCCAAAACCGTTCGATACAGCTTTAGCTGCTCGATGATGAAAAGGCGGTGCTGTGTGGATTGGCTCGGCGGTAGTTGCCTGATTACCCGCTTATCGTCCAGCCAGTCGATTAAATCCATTTGCTCCATGCGCTTAGCTTTCTTTTTTGGATATTTTGGGAACGATGATAAACTCAAAGAATTAATAATATTTGAAGTTATCCACTTATCCACAGGCTGCAAAGCCTAGTGTTATTAATGTTATTTATAGTGTTACGAGATTACGGAAAACATATTTTTTGTTAAATAACAATATGTTGAGAACAAAAAAAACAACAAAGCGTATCTGAAATGACGAATATATGTATCTGAAACCACGAACAAAACATTGTTTGTATTTGAAATGACGAGGAATAACTTGCTTTTGTATCTGAAATGACGAAGAATAGCAGCTTCTTTGTATTTGAAATGACGAACAATAATAATATTTTAGATACATTTTCAAAAAGTAGTTTTCAGTATGGCTAATCCCCTCTTACCAGTCCGGCACCCTGAAAAAGATTTATTCATTTGTGACTTTGGTGAAGTCATACCAAAAAGCGATATAGCAAGTATGGAACATCCGCTTTTTACGCTTTCCACAAAACCAGATACAGCTATAAGAAATTATGAACATAATGGTAATACGGTACGAATTGCCCCTAGTGCTTACGGCTTAGCTACTATTCACGATAAAGATATTTTAATTTATTGCATTTCCCAACTTATGGCAGGGCTTAACCAAGGGGAAACACCAAGCCGAAAGATACGCTTTAAAGCCCATGATTTACTTGTAACAACCAACCGTCAAACCAGTGGGCAAGGTTATAAATTGCTACGGCAAGCCTTTGATCGTTTACATGGTACAAGTATCACAACCAATATAAAAACTAATGGACAAGAAGTAATTGAAGGCTTCCATATTATTGATGCTTATAAAATTGTTATTGATGATCCAAAAACAAAGCGAATGATTGAGCTTGAAGTAACTCTCTCCGAATGGCTTTATAACTCGGTTATAGGTGAAGAAATTTTAAGTATCGACCATGATTATTTTAGACTTAGAAAGCCTATAGAACGCCGCATTTATGAAATAGCCCGTAAACATTGCGGTAAACAAAAACAGTGGTATATAGGACTTAAAAATCTACATAAAAAAGTTGGTTCATCGGGCAATATAAGATTATTTAAACAATCAGTTAATCACATTACAAAACACAACCACTTACCAGAATATAATTTAAGAATTGAAGGTGAAAACGTAATTTTTAATTATAAAGATTATCAAGAAAAAAAAGCTATTACCACGAAACAAGAAAGTCGTCCTTTTATTAAGCCTGACACTATCGAGAAAGCTAAACGAATTCTAGGCCGTCATTTTGATGTCTACGCACTTGAGTCCGACTGGCTGCAATGGTGGGAACAATCAGGAAAACCAGAATTACAAAGCCCCGACGGTGCTTTTTTCAATTTCTGCAAGGCTCGCATGGAAAAGATACAAGGTTCATGATGCTTTTTTAAAAGCGCGTCTTTGTGCCATTTTCTTTCAAAATATCAAGGGTCGCTTCTATCATAATAAGGGAAAAGTAATTCATCCTTGGCTTTAAAATTAAAGCATATAATTCCCTTCATAACTGAAGTTTCCCAATAATTATTTATGGTAAAATTGAAACTATGCT
>NZ_BDMN01000163.1 GCF_002189065.1 Bathymodiolus platifrons methanotrophic gill symbiont | reverse complement strand
AGATCAATACCAGAGAATGTTTTTTGAGCACTGCGGGGAGTTGCTATTTTTTTCGGGTTAGAAAGGACGAACAGGTCGTACTTTAGCCGCGGTTATAACATTCTTATAATCTGGATAATCCGAAACATAAGTAGGCTCAAATATCATCAACCAAGCACGCTCGGAATTGTCCTCTGTAGATGACCAAAAAAGAGTGGTTCCGCTGCGATGAAATCCTGGTAAGCTGCTTTTATAGACTACATAGTATATTTCTTTTAAAGAACCTATAGAGGGTAAGTGCCAACCAGAAATGCCATTACTTGAGTAACTAGCTGCTACATGTGCCGCTGATTTCACACCGTCGATAGTGCAGTCGGCAGCTAAAATGGCATCTGTATTTGCTTTACCATCCCCTATTTCTTGTCCTCGTGCGCCAGTAATAGCGATTCCAAAGCATCCCCATGGGGAGGACACTAAATCTTCTAAGCCAACTTCTAAACCATGTTTTCCACCATCAGTGGTGTAATAGACAATCCCGCCAGCGGGACCTGTATCCCCCTTTTTATAGGTGTATTCACAAGCTTCATCCTGAAGATAATTACTGCCTTTACAAAGCCTCAGGTTCCGAAACTCTGTTTTCATTTTATCCTCTTGAGATGGGTATGATAAGCTCGTAATTCTATCGTTTATTGTTGAGACTTTACCCTTTGTATTTTCAGAAATATCCCTGTTAGTATCTGCTATAGAAACTGGAATTAGGGAAGGGAGGGCTGAAAATTCACGGGGGCTCTGAGGATTCTTGTTTTCTTCCAGACTAATCTGCGTGGCTATGCCATCTTTATTTATTTGAACCGGCGCTACATTATGTCCCGCATTCGCAAATGAAATGGATGAGGCTAACAAAGCACTTGTAATAACTATAGTTTTCATGATGGCTCTTGTTTAAATTAACGGTAAGGCAACTCGGCTACTAGTTGGTTCTGTCGCAAAGGTTATCAAAAAAGCGCAGAAAGCTATAGTGGTCACCTGAGTCAAGACAAAAACTCACTGCGTTTAAGTTGTACATTCAATTTTACTTGCAACTGAACAGCTTTGCCCCTGTTTTATCTTTGTTTCCGTTGTTTCCGTTGTTTCGGCTTTTGTGGCGGCAGTATCCCCCGCTGAAAAAATTCAGAATCTCTGTTTTTTTTCATGGACTTTATGAAAATATATACGATATAAAAACTTTATTTTCTGTTGTATAAATAGTGATGCCTTTGTTTTTTAGTCGCTGGGTATGAATTTCACTGGTGTATTGACTGCTGTGCTTTCACTTAATACTGAACATAGTTAGCTCCACACTTCACCACTGGAACACACACTAACAGTATTCTTACAAGATTACGGTGCAAGTGATGATAGGATATATTGAATGAGACTTATTGCTTTTAGACGTGCCTTTTTGGGTTAGAACTGTTGTTTATTCAATCATTGTCACATCCTATGTAGAGCAGTAAGGACAAGGGATACGCATTGTCGGTATTCATAGTTAATATGCCTAGTTTTGTTTTTCACGTTCGCATACAAGTAAGGTTAGCCCCTGTAATGCCCGTAGGACGCATTTTGCAAATTTTTCTATTACCTTCATGTGGAGAATATATTGGCTCCCTACGGGACGTATTGATAAAGCATGGATAACAAAAAGACGTTACCCACACCTTACCAACACTAGCCAACACATTCTCCACAATCACTCTCAATCACAGCAATATGGTTTCTCTTAAACCGCGCTCCGCGCATCAATAATAAACAATGATAATTTTTAAGGATAAAAAGAAACATGGAAAGAATAAGCGTGCAGGGCTACACCTTGCATAGACAACACAAAGAGTAAGGTTTTACCTGTTTATCTTTCCCACTCAAAATGCTAATGATTTTTTTAGCTATTTCGAGGAAGAATAAACAGAATAATCGAGTTTTTAAGCCCCTTTTACCTCCGCCCTGCCCCTGCGCTATAGAATATATATAAATATATCCCCCTGTACAGCTACGCAGCATATTTGCACTATAAAATTCAATTCCCGCAGGTGAGACGGTATAAACCCGCGACTTCTACTTTATACAAATATGATCTTACTGACTACCTCTACATACCCTTGATCGGTAGCTCTGTCCTGACCTATTCCAATATCATCTAATCCAAAATAGGGGCTGGGCTTGAAAGAAGAGAAGAAAAACCAAATTGCTTACAAATGAGAAGCTAATTAAGATATAATTAACGTTCGTTTGATTGCAAGAGTTGGTCTCTTACTTTCAAGCTGTGGTGAGTGTTTGAAATCACTCATACACAACCTTTATTAAAGGCAAAAAACCTAAGCACTTAAAAATGCTTGGGTTTTTTTTTGCCTTTAAACCCTAAACTTTAAAAGTTCGGGGCTTGTTTCTAAACCTGAA
>NZ_BDMN01000162.1 GCF_002189065.1 Bathymodiolus platifrons methanotrophic gill symbiont | reverse complement strand
ATCCCCGTGACTATCAACAGCTCGGTATAAATAGGTCCACTGCCCCTTCACTTTGATATACGTTTCATCCATGCGCCACGATTTATTGGTTTCTCGTTTCTGAGATTTAGCTTTTACAGCAATGGCAGGAGAATAACGGATAACCCAACGATTGAGCGTAGCATGATCCACTTCAACACCTCTTTCTTCCATAATTTCTTCAAGGTCGCGATACGAAACGCCATACCTGACATAAAAGAAAACAGCATAAAGAATGACATCTTTTGGAAAGTGAGTGCCTTTGAAGCTGAGCATATGATCCACCTTTTATTGAAATTGAGAATTAGGATAGCAGATAACGTCGGGAAGGGGGATTTATGCGACAGAACCTCTACGGCTCATCGGGATAAAATTTTAGCCTCCCGAGCGCGCTGCTAGCGCACTTCGGATTGGCAAATTTCCCTTCGCCTACCACGGACTATTAATCCATCCAGGATTAACAGCGTATGCCTGAAGACCAGGCTTCCTGCATTTTCAACAATACTTGCGACAGAAACCTTTATATGAATGTGTCATTAAATATACGATAATACTTGAATATGATACATTCTCACGTGTCATTTTTTACTTTGTGGTCATGCGTTACATGAGGCTGGAGAAGACAAGTCAGAGCAGTTAGAAATCATTCCAGCCCAAATCAAAGTGATTGAACATGTCCAGCTAAAATATGCCTAAGGACTCTTTCTTCTGCCCTGCCCCGGAACCCGCTTATAGTCTTGCTCAAGTTCAAGTTCATTCGATAGATATCTTCCAAACACTGCGACCCTCCCCAATGGTCTTAAATCACCGGAGGGACTAATATACTTATATAAAGTACGCCTACTAACTCCAAAATTTGTGGTAATACGAGCAATACTAATTCTATGATCCCTCATCATTTCTTGCATTGATAAAACTTTCTCTCTAGGTAATGAAGGATTACCTATTCGTGGGGGTTTAGACCCGGGTTTAGGTCCGCGTTTAGGTTTAGGCGAATGAGGAGGAATTAAAAAATCTTCACCAAATAATATTGGATTCTCATGGTCTATAATATCATACCTGATATTTTCAGTTATGTCCAATCGATGCCCCATTTCCATGTTAGCCAATGAAGAGCCTGGTGAATCAGATATTCCAATTCTTGTGGGGGTTATAACCTCATTTGATTCGGTCAACTTCTTAGGTTTTTCTATACTATTAATAGGGGAAATTTCCTCACGACCTAAAGAACTACCAGCCATCTGTTCGTCAGAAACACCTAATATTGCCGCCGCAATTTCGTCTCCAATTCCATCCCACATCTTGCCACTAGTGTCAGAAAATAATATGACCCTACCATCACCGTAGTTATAGTGTGAGCTATATTGCTTCACAACGTCTTGTGTAATGAATCGTCCTATTGTTGGGTTCAGGTATCTTGATTCTAAATATATTAAATTCATCTCATTACCATGGTCAATAAACCTAGAACCAATCGCTATAGAACTTGCCATAGGGAATAATAAAAATAGATACAGTAATAGGTTCCGGGTTCTATCGCCCGAATTTATATAATAAATATAACGGATCTGTCGTAATAATTTATAATGAAAGTGAAGCTTGGTCATAGCTGATCTTTATGCAGTTAATAAATAAAACTGGGCTTGGTTCGGTCGCAAGTATTGTTGAAAATGCAGGAAGCCTGGTTTTCAGGAATAACTATCCTGCTAAAGCCATAAACTGCTTATACGCTGGCATATTTTCCTCAGACAATTGTCCCCTTCGGATCATATGTGCCGTTTCAATTCCATCAATGGTTGCTTGAGCGGAGTGAAACGCTTTAAAGCCCATCATCGGTTTTGTTATTCTTTTGATAAAGCGATGATCCTGTTCGATGATGTTATTCAAATATTTAACCTGTAATATGTCGATCATGGTGGTAAACCCAGCTAGGATTAACAAGAGGTTAATACTAAAGTTTCGGACTTCAAAGAATCAATAAACAATCTATTAACTTATTGATATAAAAATAAAAAATACCTCCTAAATGGTATAATATTGCTTGTACTAAAAGCCAATATCTACCAAAGGAGGCCATATATGAATACTGCCACAAAAATCTCTGGACTGCCAGCACTAACCGCAGATCTACTTCAGCAAGACGGTTGTCTAGTCGATAATCTATTTGCCGACTTATGGAAGCAAATGGGACGGAAGTCTAACGCCCCTACTCCTATTAGGTTTCCAACAAGATCACAATACTCTTGAATATTCCCAATAAAATTATCGGGATCTTTCTTTGATGTTTTGCCAAGTGCAAGACCCTTTTTAGGTTCTGTCGCATAAATCCCCCTTCCCGACGTTATCTGCTATCCTAATTCTCAATTTCAATAAAAGGTGGATCATATGCTCAGCTTCAAAGGCACTCACTTCCCAAAAGATGTCATTCTTTATGCTGTTTTCTTTTATGTCAGGTATGGCGTTTCGTATCGCGACCTTGAAGAAATTATGGAAGAAAGAGGTGTTGAAGTGGATCATGCTACGCTCAATCGTTGGGTTATCCGTTATTCTCCTGCCATTGCTGTAAAAGCTAAATCTCAGAAACGAGAAACCAATAAGTCGTGGCGCATGGATGAAACGTATATCAAAGTGAAGGGGCAGTGGACCTATTTATACCGAGCTGTTGATAGTCGCGGGGATACGCTTGATTTCATGCTTTCTGAGCGCCGTGATGAAGAGGCTGCAACCGCATTTTTCAAACAAACGATTAACAATAATGGCTTTCCTGATAAGGTCGTTATGGATAAAAGTGGCGCTAACTATGCAGGATTAGCCAATATTAACCTCTTGTTAATCCTTGCTGGGTTTGCCACTATGATCGACATATTACAGGTTAAATATTTGAATAACATCATCGAACAGGATCATCGATTTATCAAAAAAATAACAAAACCAATGATGGGCTTTAAAGCGTTTCACTCCGCTCAAGCAACAATTGATGGAATTGAAACAGCACATATGATCCGAAAGGGACAATTGTCTGAGGAGAATATTCCTGCTTATAAGCAGTTTATGGCTTTAGCAGGATAGTTATGCCTGAAGACTAGGCTTCCTGCATTTCCAACAATACTTGCGACAGAACCCCTCACATTCATCTAACTGTAACGACCTCGCAATATTTGTTGAAAGAGTTGTTTTTCCAGCGCCACCTTTCTGATTTAATATAGCTATTATCTCAGTCATAATTCATTTGCTATTTCAATAAAATGATAAAAACTTCATTATCATAAAAACAATTACTCACCAAACCTTTGACGTCAAAAAAACAAGTGTTATCTATACACCATCATCATCAGCAATAATCACCTTCATTTTGCCCTGATTCTACGCAAATAGCGTTAATAAACGCTGTTAATAAACTAAAACACTGAATTTGTTAATAAATCCCTCGTTAAAAAACGGCTTTGAAGATTCTGAACTCTATCTTGGCAAATTCTTGTGGTAATAGTTAGATTCCATTTTGCCACCATTTTGGAAACAATGAAAAAGGGCTTTCATTAACTGTGCCATCTCTTACCTTAGCTTCAATTTTAGTAACTACTCAGCGTATTTTTTAACTTTAAAAATAAAACAACTGAAGTTTCCCAATTATTGAGTAGCTGAAATACACAATGCTGGTGTATCGAGGTTTATTTTAGGTGGTTTTGCCATGTTTATAGCAAACTCCTACTTAATTCCCCTTAGGCAATAGCATTTGAAACGAATGAAAAGACTATTTTTTTCATATAGTTGTAGCATAGTTTTCATTTTACCATAAATAATTATTGGGAAACTTCAGTAAAACAATACCTTCGCCAAAATGAAATACACTCATTTTTATGATTTTTACAGCCTATAAGCGATTGATTTATATAGGTGTAAGATTGTCATTTTTGGCTTAAATTAAAAGGGGAATACTATTGTTCTTGTTCAATAGTATTCCACTGACTATTCATGGGTTAGGCGCGCATACATTATACAGAACCCTATTGACCCTAAAAGGAATGAATAGGTCTAACTTTTAGATTATAATTTCTACTCATTAAGTCATGATAACTCGTTTTCATTATCTTAACATAGCTACTTTTAAAGTTAGTAACATTTGGTATGTTAGCGTAATCTTCATTAGTTGTTGATGACCAATACAGAGAGCTCCAAATATAACCCGAATGGGTCAGACCTATAACCTCTCTGTTGTGCCATAGGGTATCCATTGGGTTCTGTCGCAAAAAACAAAATCACCCTATTACATACGATCATAAGATTTAATTTCAGCCAAAGAAGATCCGCGTGTTCAACTAAAAATGGTACTATTTTTTAATTTATTATTTTCCTGAATGGCGCATGCTACTTGGCTTTACAACTATATTATCGTAATTTTAATGATAGGATGAGAGAGTTTTTCTCCTGGATGATGTCTTATCCATTGGTTTCATAAAAACAGGTTACAGTTGATTTTTACACAAATATTTATTTTTTGCGACAGAACC
>NZ_BDMN01000161.1 GCF_002189065.1 Bathymodiolus platifrons methanotrophic gill symbiont | reverse complement strand
CGAAGTGGCACGTACGCAGGACGTCTGGGGCGCCGAAGGCATTAGCGGTCGCGTTAAGTTTTTGCCGCTTGCTTGGGCTGGGATGCCCAAAACAAGCTTTCGCAAAAATAGCGACTCCCCGCTAAAAATGTAGATCGACCTCTCTCCACCTCAAGCACCTCCCTTTTAGTTGAAGGTCAACTAGATCCGTCTTCGTCAATTCCAAAATCATCCCTAGTGGCCATTACTAAATATCCTTAGCACTTTCAGGGCTAGGCCACATTTGGGCACCATGCAGAACCCTAATAATTTCTATTCTATCCACCACTCGATAAACAATAATTAGTTTCGTCCCCACCACTACTCGCTCTCGAGTACCTTTAACCTTTCCCGCCCTGCCTATTTTAGGATGCTCAAGTAATCCTTTTGATGAATCTTTTATACGTAAATAAACATCAATAGCAGCATCTATATTGTCTTGTGCAATATATTCGGCAATATTGTCTAGATCGGCTTCTGCACTTCCAAGCCAAACAAGCTCAAGCATTGGCTCTAGCTTTTAGTTTTTCAATTTTAGTATCTATTCTTTCTTCCATGACATCTTGGCTCACCCATACGGCTGCAGGAGACTTAGCTTGCTCTAACCCTATCTGAACTTGTTCCCTAAACCATTTATCATGCTCTGCAGCTGCATGAGCTTGTTTAAGAACAGTCGACTTATCAGGACGCTTAACCCCCATTGTTTTTTGAGTGGGATCAAACTTTTCAGTATCGGTATTAAAATGAACAATGCCTAGATCTCGTAGATATTTAACTATGGTCTCAAACCGTTTAAACTCTCGCACCTTGCGAGACTTGGAAAGCAATGTTTTGTCATTGTTACCCACCTGAGCTATTAGCGACCAAGAGGCACCTTGCCCAACAACAGTAGCTGACTTAACCGCTCCAGCTTCAACTAAATGTTTTAATGTATTGTGATCGACTGTTCCAGACTGCATATTAGACTCTTATTTATAATAAGTTGGGGTTGATGGTAATTATAAATGTACCATTGTACTATTACAATATCATCTTGCTATTTAACATAGTGTCCGTTATTTGCATCGAGCTTCTGCTCCTTTTAAATCACTGCCTGATTTATAGGAGGTTATATTTGCAATTTTTTGGTAAAGATCTCCTAGATTTTCAACCGATTCATTATAAAGAGCTTTTAGTTCTGGATGATTCTGAATAACAGGGTGACCTCCTAAAGAGTTTTCTAAATTACATTGCTCAATATAAGTTCGATCTAAAGCCTCATGGTAATGGAGCTTATCAAGATTAACGTTTTCGTTACCGCTTCTTTTCATAAGGTTCTGTCGCATAAATCCCCCTTCCCGACGGGTTCTGTCGCAAGTATTGTTGGAAATGCAGGAAGCCTAGTCTTCAGGCATAACTATCCTGCTAAAGCCATAAACTGCTTATAAGCAGGAATATTCTCCTCAGCCAATTGTCCCTTTCGGATCATATGTGCTGTTTCAATTCCATCAATGGTTGCTTGAGCGGAGTGAAACGCTTTAAAGTAATGTGTTGGCTAGTGTTGGTAAGGTGTGGGTAACGTCTTTTCGTTATCCACACCTTACCAACACGTCCCTTTAGGGAGCCAATATATTCCCCACATGAACGGGTCAGAACTTGCAAAATGCGCCTTGTAGGCATTACAGGGGCTAAATTTACTTGTATGCGAACGTGAAAAACAAAATAGGACGATTAGCTATGGCGATCAACGATGAGAATATACATGACAAGGATAAAAAAGCCTTAAAACATTTCTTAAAAGGTAAAGAAATATGGAACGAATATGTTAAGAGTCACTCAGAGAAGGTGGATTTTTATGAGGTGAATTTTTCAAATTGTGTTTTTAATCGGCTTAGGACTTCGTAACCGTTTCCGACTCTGAATACGGATTTTTATCAGAGGTAGAGACAACATGAACCTCTCCTATATCACGAGAAGGCGTAGGGATTTTTTTGCTAATCCGAAGTGCGCTAGGGCGGCTGGAGCATCGCCTATTTGCTGCGTAGGTGAACGGATTACGGCGACAGGAGTCCTGGAATTTCGTGAAGTAGCATGGAGGTCATCGGTGCGGCCGCTGCCTGTGGATAATTAGAAGTTACGGATAAGCGTTGTTACCCAGTCTTGAAAGCAGAGACTCCAGCCTTCCTGAAACCAGATTGAAATTAGTTTTGCCTTGCCAGACCAGTTTTTGCGAGCCTGATTCTATCTTGAATTTAGGTGTATTGGCTACCCAGTTACCGGGGCTGGTAGCCGTAAGTTGAATTTGGGGCTTATCATCTACATTTATTGGGAATGCACCTTGGTACGGGATATCTACGATTGAGCGCTGTATCCTGCCTGGTTTTTCTCGCCATAATGTTGCTGAGTAATGGATGCCTTTGGGTTCGAATAGCCACCGCAGTACACCTTGCTCCTGGCTAAGTGTTATCTGCAGTATTTGGTCTTTGCCTTCATTTATGCTGGCAAGAGCATCATTTATAACGGGGCTGATATCAATGGGTTTGAAATTGCCATTTTGATATTGAAGAAACTGTATATCAGCAAGGTCTATTTGCTCGGCTTCGACTATTTCTTCTAAAAGTAGCAGGCTATTGATTTTATTAATAAAAATAAGTGCTGTCGCGGGTGTTTGGAGTTTTGAAATATCATAAGCCCTGCGAGCTTCGGTACCAACAAAAACCCAATAATTACCATCTTCATTCGCATCAAGGATCAGTGCTTTTTGAGAAAAATCAGACTCAAGGGCAAAGTGATACATTGCTTCGGATTTTTGAAAATCGCCTTGTTTGTGTCGCTTTTCATCTTGTAGCCCTTTAAAACTGGCTGTGGCGACGATTAAGACCAGTAATGACCTGATTACAGTAGAATTGCGGGAAAAATAGCTTGAAATGGTATTTTGTGTGGCGGGTTTGAATACGATAGCAACCCATATGCAGACTGCTGTCCAGAGAGTAAATAGATACCTGTCAGCGTAATTTATACCAGGGTAAACAGTTAAGGGGAGTAGCGGGACAACTACAACGATAAGGGAGACTATTAGTAAGGGAAGGTTAATAAGCCTGTTAAATGCCGTTACCAATGACATAATAGCAATTATTATTATCGCCACCAGACCCCAGTTATATTGGTCGAAAAGTAAAAAGGCCAGATTGGATAATTGTTTTAAAGTATTGATAAAATCTATATCACTTGAGCTGGTAACATACCCACCCACCCAGGATCCAAGCACCTTATGGCGCCAAAAAGCATAGCCAATAACTATCAGCACAAATGGCAGCATTGCCAGCAAGCGTTGCTTAAAATTTCCGGCCGGAAGTACCAGAAATAACCCAAGCAGGGGCACATAAACCTCTTTGCAGGTCATTGCTAATGCATACAAAATAACAGCAAGTGCCAGCTTAAAATGCTTGCCATAACGCACATAATGCGTAAAAAGGTAGAGGCTAAGCAGGGAAAACAACATACCTGTCAGGTAGTGGTTGTTCATTAATTTTTGTGTTAAGTGATATGTTGGTCTGCCCGTTAAAAATAGAGTGACCCCAAGTATTACCGAGGGTAGTGGTAGCCAAAGTCGTAACAGGGCAAATAGCGATAATGCAGTACCCATGGTTATCAATAATAGGTGTGCATAGAAATTGCCGGGGTTAAAACCGAAGATTGACAGGTTCATGTCATAGAACAGGGCGTTCCAGGGTGTAACGTTAGCACCTGATTGAGTGCGAGTAATGATAGGGTCAAAAAAATACTGCCAGGGGCTGTATTCGGTTGCAAACATTAGATGGAAGCCGTCGTCTGATCGCCAATACCCTTCAAACGCATTAGCGTGCAGTAAGGATGTCAGTAACACAGTGAAGCAAATAATAAATAACCATTCAATGCGGTCGGGCACTGGTTTACTGATAAAAGGTGCAAACTCAGATTTGTATTGAGTGAAATTAATCATCTGCATATAAAATTAGGAAAAAATTTAGCATGAGTGGGGTTGCTAGGTGTTGTGCTGCATGGGTCATTAGTTTGTCTATACGACTACTTTAGCTCTGAATACATAGTCAAGAACGAACCAGGCAATAAATACCCGCAGTAATGAGTACCATTCCCAGTAGTTTTAAATGGCTGATTTGTTCACAAGGTCTAAATTAAGGCTGTAAAATAGAATTATTTGGTTGTAAATTATTTCGAGTTGGGCTGTCATGGCTACCTCAAATAAAATCATCACTCCGCTTAGGCTCCGTTTCCCTGATTTTAAGCGAACGACTGATATTTAAAGGCAAAAGTAACGCTTTTAATTCTTTGAAAACAATGTCCTTACGCTTGCCAAAAACATAAGCGAGTACCGTGTTGGTTTTATGATCAACAGCATGCCATAGCCAGCGTTGATTGCTTTTATTTCCTACAAAAGACCACTGTTCATCCATTTCGGCTTCATCACAGCAGACCTGTTCTAGTCTGACTTCCAATGGTTTCCCTTGATCAAAGGTCTGAAAAAGAGGGTTCACTTGAACAAGACTGTTTTCTTTGTTTTTTAAAGTACGAGTCACCGTATTTTTATTGATTTTAAGAACCCTAGCCGTGTCTCGAGTGCCACTACTATTGATAGCCATTTCGACAACGTGTTCTTTGGTTCCAAATTCACATGCTTTATAACAATATTCCAACATGAAGGTGTTGGTTGAGCAAGCTGTGGTCTGGCAACGATATCGCTGCACACCACGATCGCTACTACCTGATTTCATCAGGTTGGAATTAGTACAGTTAGGGCAGGTGATTTCTTGATAATATTTCATGAGGGAATTATGCAATAAATCACTTTCTTATTCTATTGCTCTCATGCTAAACACAGGTTTAACCCACTACCATAATCTGCACATACCTTATAGATACCTTTAAGGTTAGATTTAATACCTATACGGTGATAAGTAACTGAAGTTTCCCAATAATTATTTATGGTAAAATCGAAACTATGCTACAACTATATGAAAAAAATAGTCTTTTCATTCGTTTCAGATGCTATTGCCTAAGGGGAATTAAGTAGGGGGTCGCTATAAACATGGCAAAACCACCTAAAATAAACCTCGATACACCAGTATTGTGTATTTCAGCTACTCAATAATTGGGAAAGAAATGACCGTGAGCTATTTACCTCATTTGGAAAAAATGGTTACATTTTTCGTTATCAAATCATCGATTAAAAAGTTGTGATTTTGAAAATCTGGCATGCCCGTGAAGATCGATAAAAATAAAGACTTTATTACTAAACTATTAACTTGAACCGCCCTTCCCTGACTAACCACCTATAAGGTATCTTATCAATACCCAGTAATAACCTTAAAGGTTAGATTTATAACCGCAACAAGTGCGCCCGCCACTCATTCCAGCAAAGCCTTACCAACACTGAATACCTTGTTTTTCCTTTAAATAAAAACACCTTTTTGCATTGAAATATTTGGTACCTGATAGTTATGCCACTATACTTAATTCATAAGGTATCTTATAGGTTATATTAAGCACCTAATGAGTACCGTATAGATTAGATAAATAACCTATTCAATACCGAACAGGTTAGATTTATTGCAACAATTTAGAGGTGAAAATGATTATATTGATTGGTAGTCAAAAAGGAGGTTGTGGGAAGTCTACAATCGCAACAAATATGGCAGCGGCATTAGCTGTTGACGGTAAAGATGTAATGCTTGTTGATGCAGATAAGCAAGCATCAAGCTCAAATTGGTTTCTTGATAGGTCTGAAAACTCAGATTTACCACAAGTTAATTCTGTCCAGAAATATGATGATGTTCGTGCATCTATTTTGGATTTAAGTAAGCGTTATGAATACATAGTAATTGATGCAGCTGGTCGAGATTCAGCCGAATTGCGCACAAGTATGATTGTAGCCGATATATTGGTGATGGCTATCCGCCCTAGTCAATTTGACCTTGATACTGTACCTAAGATGCAAGAAATATACACAGATGCCAAGATGTTGAATGAGAAATTGAAATTTAAGGCTGTGATTACAATGGGACCCACTAACCCTATCATCAATGAGGCTGAAGAAACTCAGGGATTTCTTGAGAATTATCCTGATATTGAACTATTAGATACGATCATCAGGGAGCGCAAGGTTTATAGAGATGCGATAAAAGGTATTGGAATGGGTGTTGTTGAGATGAACAATCCAAAAGCAAAGAAAGAAATTCAAGATTTCATGAGTGAGGTGCTGAAATGAAAGCAAAAACAAATTTTAAGGTTCGAGGACAAAATAAAGTTTCTGAAGTAGTTGATGAAAATGCGGTTAAGGAGTTTGTTGGTAAGGCTGATAAAACATCCGCTGAACTGGAGGTTGTACTGTCTAAAGAAGTTGAGCTGGATAAAAACGACAAACCATTTTCAGATGATCCCAAAGCTCCGCGTAACTACAAACTAATGACAGCTCGTTTCAATAAATATGAAATAGAAATTTTGGATCAACTCGGTACAGAATTTGGCGTTGATAGAATGAATGTTCTTCGAATTGCTTATATGGCACTAGCCAAAGACAAAGGCATTATTTAATAAATAGAATACCTGTACGGTTTTACTTATCTGAAGTTTCCCAATTATTGAGTAGCTGAAATACACAATGCTGGTGT
>NZ_BDMN01000160.1 GCF_002189065.1 Bathymodiolus platifrons methanotrophic gill symbiont | reverse complement strand
GATCAGGAAAAAATAACACAGATGTTATTCTAAATAAGAAATGTACGGGGAACCTCGCGGCAAAAACAGCTATAAATTTTAAGCTGAAGGAGCAAGGGGGTTGGTATTTACCTTCCGTTTCTGAACTGAAGCTAATGCGGAATGCGCTTCTTGGATCAGGAGTAGGAGGTTTCCATAACAATGAATACTGGTCATCTTCTGACAATGGGGGCAACAACGTAGCAGCCTATACATTTGACTTTGAAAACAATTATAAAATAGCAAGGGAGAGAAGTAGCCCTCACCCAATAAGACTTGTTTCAGATTTCTAACCAATACCTTTGCCAATTTTAATTTAAGCCAAAAATTCCAATATTACACCTATATAAATCAATCGCTTATAGGCTGTAAAATTCATAAAAATGAGTGTATTTTCATTTTGGCGAAGGTATTGCTATGAGGAAGAAGTTTTACATGCTATAAAGAAAAATGAATATTGCAAGGTTTATGCGTCAGGGCTGTCTATTACCTACGATCATAAGATTAAATTTCAGCCAAAGAAGATCCGCATGTCAACTAAAAATGGCACCATTTTTTAAGTAATTTTTTTCCTGAACACCAGATTATACCTGGCTTATCCATTCAGTTATCACGATGGGGTGATAATATTTCATCTTGAATGATGCTTTTTAATGAGAGGCATAAAAACAGGTTATAGCTGGGTTTTACACAAACACTCATTTTTTGCGACAGAACCCAGAACCGATAATGCGGAGAAGTGAACTTTATGCGACAGAACCCCCTTTTCTTATCCCGAACTCAGGTTAAAATATGAATAAACAAGCACTGATTTTCTTAATAATGTTAGTCACATCCTCGACAGTGATGGCACTTACGGGGCTTTTCTCAGGGGCATCTAGTAATAAAACGCTACCATCACTTGCGGCAGTAGAGGGGAAAAGTTGTTCAGTAACTATGATTGGCAATTTTGTAGGTTTAACAAAAGCTGCTTGTGGGGCTTCAAAGGGGGAGGGGTTATCAGATACACGAATTACTGTAGTGTCGGCTAAAGCAGGCACTAAAAAAACGGCACATTTTATACCACATCCTAAATTCGATGCTAAAAAATTGAATCCTAAATACGATATAGCTGTCGTTATACTAGATAGTGGTTTCCCCACAAACTATTCCGACCTTGTGAACTTACTTCCACCCATAAAGGAAGAGCAACGTTTAAAGAAAAATGGTAGCCGTTTTAGATTGTATAGTGCGGGTATGAATATACACAGTGAAGAGTGTGGCAATCAGGAATCCGGCCAAGGTTCATCAACTACGGCAGAGTGGTTTTTAACGGAGTCGGGCTGTTGGACCGACTGGCTTTTTTATAAGTCTTTTGCAGATATTAACTTTGAAAGTCCATCAAGGTTATACCAAGGTGGTAAGAATCAGGTCTTACCTGATTGGCAGATAAAAAATCTTTTTATAGATAACGGGATGACAATAGAAGACTTAGATGAAAGTTTTTTCATATTAGCACCTTCTCAGTCGCTGCTCGATCATTATCATGATAGTATAGCATCCCCTGTAAGTGTTCTGGATGATGGAGCTACAGCTACATTATTCATAGGTAGATCGACAGAACCCCTAGGATCGACAAAAGAAGCCTTTGTAGGCTTTGTTCACTCTGGAAATTTGATTTCACGTGTTTTGCCGCACTGGTCTTGGATCTTGGATGTAATAACAAAAGCATCTGTTGATTACAATATAATATCGTATGTCAACGCTGATAAGAACCGCATCTTAAGTAAAATAATCCATAACAGTATAAACGCAGAAAAATGTAATGGATACAATCGTTGTCAAATTGGGCAAATTGGATTCCGAAGCCTCTCGGATAAAGGGACAACACTATATTTCAGATTAATAGGTTTAAATGCAAACGGTTCATTTGAAGACATCCCAGCTACAGAAAAGGACACAGAAAATTGGGAGTATTTAGGATCTAAATTACCTAAAGAGTTTCTAAACACTACTAAACTATATAAACTGGGTGATAATATAGATGTTTCAGGGAAGGGTTTATGCTTTGTCTACTACAATCCAAACACAAAGAAAGTTGAATATTTTATATCAAAGACAGGAGATTTTGAGAAATTTCCGATTAACCAGAGAAGTAATGCAGATTGGGAATATATAGGTACAGAAAATCCTGATATCCCACGAACTGTTTACCCTAAAAGTCATAACAATATGACAGCGGAGTACTTAGCCCCTAAATTTAAGATATTCCCCAACTTGACTCTTGAAGTTGTTAATGGGCGTTGGGCTAGGTATATAGATCTACCTAGAGATGGTATAAAAGAGGGTCGAAAGGTTAGAGTGGCTAGGTATTCAACCTGGTGGACAGCAGTTAGAACAGGTTATGACTCCGTAATAATAAACAGAGGGGATGTGGCTACCTTTACATTTAAGAATGGGTCTTGGCGTACGGAATACCCTCTAACCATCTACCCTAAAAATCATAACAATATGACAGCAAACTACTTAGCCCCTAGGTTTGTGAGGTTTTCAAACTTGACCCTTAAAGTTGAAAACGGGCGTTGGGCTAGGTATATAGAACTACCTCTTAATTATGTTGCAGAGGGTCGAGAGGTAAGAGTGGCTAGGTATTCAACCTGGTGGACAGAAGTTCGAACAGGGGGGGATCCCGTTAGGTTGCAAAAGGGTAAGGAAGTTACTTTTATCTTTGAAGGTGGCGTATGGAAACTAAAAGACTAGATTCAAACGGTCATTAGGTAT
>NZ_BDMN01000159.1 GCF_002189065.1 Bathymodiolus platifrons methanotrophic gill symbiont | reverse complement strand
GCTTCAATAAAATGATTATGAGACTAGCAATTTCACAAGTACTAATTCTTTTACTGATTTTGTCCACTGTATCTAATTCAGCTTGTGCTGGATCAGGTGCCGGAGGTCAGATTAGGATAGTTAATAAGAGTCTTTCAGAAATCACAGCTGTTTGGTCAGGTGCAGGCTGTGCAGGTATTTATGGTGGCGTAGGTCTTAGTTGTCATAGTGAAATAATTCAGCCTGGAGAGTCTTATCTTTATAAGTATAACTGGGGTGTAACAACAACTTGGATAGCAGCTTCAAAGTATAATTCTCAGGGTTGTGGTACTGTTACTTATGATAAGAATCTATGTATTTATAAAGGCTGGGTTATAAGTACGGATGCTTATGACACAGATAGAGTCACTATTTACTCTAGGCATACAGAAACACCACCAGAGAATGTTCAAGGGATTAGTCAGCAAAAGCTATCTGAAAGTGAAATCTTTTGGTACACACACCCTTCTGTTAGAGAGTGAATAGATAATGATTAAAACATGATTGACGTGGTCTAAAGAGGCGTGTGATTGAACCAGCTATAGCTGAAATTAACGAGCATTCCAATCTATGGGTGAAGTATGGTCAAAGGAAGTCTGGCAGGACGGTGACACACTTTCAGTTCCAATTTGGTGTGAAAGATCAACCAAAGCAAAGAAAGAAATTAATCGTTTAGCTAAGCCTGGCGAAACTAAGGCGGCTGTTGTTGCACGTTTGACTGGTACATTGATGTCTGATTTTTCTAAACCAGGGGAAAGTTGGGGTGACGCTAAAGAACGGAAGAAGAGTTTGAAATATGATAATCACTGTATACGCAACTAAGTCATCAACAAAGACCTCTATAGCTGTTTCTACAGCAGTTTATTTAGCAAATAAAGGTAAAGACGTATTACTTGCTGACTTAGATACACAAGCGAGTGCAACTGCATGGCTAGAATTTAGATCTGATAATGGAAAATTAAAGCAAATACCTTGTATTCAAAAATATGGAAAGACAGTAGCTAAAGATTTGAAAGAGTTTGATAGTCGGTATGAAATAGTTGTGGCTGATTGTGGAGGGAAAAATGACACGAGTGGTCGAAGTGCTCTATTGGTAAGTGATACAGTAATCATTCCTGTTTTTCCATCCTCTCTATCTCTTTTAACATTAGAAACTAGTTTGAATGCATGTGTCGATGCAAAAATCCTTAATAATAAACTTAAGGTGATTGTCGTATTGACTGGATGCAGTGCTAATCATTTAGTCAAAGATACTAAGGAGAGTAGGAAGCTGATAGAAGATATGCTGGGTGAATACGAAGATGTCTTATTTGCTAGTAATTTTATTACAACACGAAAAATATGGATGGATATTGTAGCCTTAGGTAAAGGGATAACTGAATCTGGACATGGTCAAGCAACAGGGCAGTTTCAGTTGTTAATGGAGGAGATTGTTAATGGCGATTCTTAATAGAAAACAGCTTAAAACAAATAAACAAAAAGAGCAGGTTACTGAGCAATCATTCTTAGCAAAAGCTGAAGATTATAAAGATGATTTTACGCCTGATCTAACAACTCTATCTCTTGAAGAGTTAGCAAATCAGTTTATAGAAATAGATCGTCAATCTCATTTATTAAAAGGGCAAATATTACTAGAGGCGAGAGGTCGTTTCCCATCAGACAAAGAATTTGGCCAGTGGGCTTCTACCCACTCATTATGTGTGGGTAGCCAGCAATCTAGAAATAGACTGATGCACCTTGCTGACTTTTTTAGTGATGGGCGTACTATGGCAGGGATCACCATAACGTCAGCTTATGAAATAAGTGCTCCCATTAACAGAGGTAAAGCACTTATTGTTTATGATGAAATTCAGGGTAGAAATTTACCAGTTAAGCAGGTGAAATATCTATTGTATAAAGACTTTTTAGAAAATAAAAAAACCATAAAGGTTACTAAAAAAATGTTGGTTTTAAAAATTGTAGAGACAGTATTGTCCGGTAAATCTAATCAATTTAAGCTGGATGTTTTAGAAGCAGCTATTAAGCACGTAAAGAAATAGCTGTCCAAAAAAAACCAGCTAACAATTCTTGGTTCTGTCGCAAGTATTATTGGAAATGTAGACAGCCTGGTCTTCAACTTATCGCTATATTCTGACTGATAAAGCTGCTGGTGGTGACTTGTATACGTATTTAAGCCATCAAGCAAAACCTTACCGTAAACGCTATGGAAAAAATGATTATCGGGGTACGATCCCCGGGGTTATTATTCTCATGAATGTCATATAGTACCTGACTTTCTCACTAGTTTACCGGATGGGATGAGAAAGTATTTCTCCTAGATGGTATCTTATCCATTGGTTGCATAAAAACAGGTTACAGTTTATTTTTACACAAATATTTTTTTTTGCGACAGAACCACATATTGCTGTATGCAGATTATGAGAAGAACTATACCTGGGTTCTATCGCGAAACCAGCAATACTAAGTCTTGTTTTAATTCTGTTTTTCTAGCCATCACCCCCCTTTTTTTTAATCACAATAGTGTAATTACATTTTAAAATATTGTAAAACTTCTTACAAAAAACTGGATAGAAACTATTTTTATACCCATACCTTATCGCGACAGAACCTTTTTCATTGCCGGAGGTAAGCGATGGCAAAATGGAAACTAAATATTACCTCTAAAATCTGCCGTAGTCCGTATCCTGATCTTTAAAGCCATTCTTTAACAGGGGATTTATTAACAATTTCAGTGGTTTGGTTTTTTAACAGCCTTTTTTAACGCTATTTGCGAAGAATCAGGGCGACTTGAAGGTGATTATTGGTGCGGATGGTGATGTAAATCAAACACTTGTTTATTTAACTCCCTCTATCAGTGTATCCATACCCCTCTAGTGAGTGTCGAATTGTTAGGATTGCCAAGGGGATGCGTGGTTAAAGAATGAATAAACTAGGTGCGGTGGCAAATGGTACGTATCAACAGTGAAGAGTATTGTTGAATGATAAAAGGAAATAAATAGTCTTAACGTAGCTATCTCGATAACCTCTGCCACTCTATCGAGAGCAGTCCCCGAATCTTTGAAGCATACTTTATTTATTCCCCCTTAGGTAGTGCCTGCACGAAAAGCCATTTTTTTAAAAATGCCCTACTTAATTTAATGAATTATTTTTTAAATTTTGATTCAGCTTCGCTAAAAACTCATCAACTCTTACGAGTTTTATTAGTACAGTGCCGTTTTTCCACTTTTTAGACACACCAAACCCTCAGTAAGATCACTTTCTTAAAAAAAACTTAAGCGGCTTGCTTTTTTTCTTCGGCCAATCGTTGTCGTTCCATGTCCCGTTTGATTGCGCCCACTTTTTGTATATTTCTTGATAATATGGCTAATGCGGTATATCGCTCAAAACCTTCAATTCCATGGTCACGACATTTACTCAATCCATGAACCTGTCGTGCGTTTATGGCCGATTCGACGGCCGAGTGTTTCTTTTTGGCTTGTTTGAATTCTTCGGCATATTCACGCGGCTGATCCTTGATTGATAATTTTCCTTTCTTCGGTAACGTCACTTCATCTAATATCTCTTTTAATCCACTTTGATTACTTTTGCTATGAAAGCCTTTATCAAAGCTGCATGCGTTGAATTCCGAAAATTTTGCTTGAGTCAACTTGACCATTTCAATGGCTACTTTGTCATCGGTTTCTTTTTGCATGACTTTATGATGTAGTATGAATCCATGATAGTCTTCCATAATACAAACGCGTATGCCCAACTCAACCGGCACACCGGCTTTGCCTTTACTGATCCATTCGGTATGCGGTTGAAATAATGAAAATACTTTTTCATCGTGCGGGATGGTTTCTCCCTCAATGACACGTCGTCTAATCTGGTCGACTTGCCGATCACCATGCTGGAGAAATGTTTGCATATCAAGCAATAAGACTTTAGGAAGCTGGTATTTTCCTATCAATAACTCATAACTTTGAGTGATTAGATTCAGGTATTTTTGAGCCAGATCGATATAAATCTGGTGTGCCTTGCAAATCAAATCGGCCTGAGCTAGTTTTTTCTTTTCATCCTTCGAGGTGGAGTGCCGTAATCGCTGGATACGCCGATATTGTTGTTTGAATTGAGCCAGGTTGTGTTTATGCTGACGCCAATCGGGAAGGTGATAGTCTTGGCGCCAGTGAACGCACTGACGGAATAAAGCGCTCATGGCATCATAAAGCAAATTAATGTCCGTTGGAAAATGAACGTCTGTTTTTAAGACGAATGAATCGCAACGCCCCTTAATGGATGCACTGACATCTAAATTAAGCAATTGATAACCCGAACAAATGACTTCGGTGTTTATCCGATCCATGATGTCAGGTGTAAATAACTTTAGGTTATCTCTTAGAGTCTGTAAGCGATAATTCTTGTCATCAAAGATACCGTGCCCCAACATCATTCTGAGGGTTCGGTGTTCGTTGGCTAGTTCCTGGAGACGATCAAAGTCAGCACCGAGCGCTAGCCGCAAGGTACCTAATACCAAAATGGTCCACTGCTCCATTCCGGGGCGCCCTCTATTAGACGCTACGGCAACTATTTCATCGCTGCCTGTTTTATTCTTACGTGGAATAACTTCTTGAAGGATTTTAAAAACAGTTTCTTTCAAAAGTTTGCTTGTATAGATGTGTTGCAAGCCCAGCAGGATGAGTGGAATATCATCACGCGATGAGACATCAATGACAATGCTGGCAATATCTACTTGCCCAATTTCCAGTTGTGACGATATGATATTTCTCATGGATCTGATGCGAAGTTTTGCTGGAATGGAACTGTTATTGAGGACTCAGTATTTGCCAGTTCGATTTGTAAGAATAAATACTTGTTCAATAACAATGGTATAACCATTTTTTACGATAAATACCAAAATGGGGCACTCAGAATCTTCAGTAGTGATATTTGGCGTTATCATACCATAATATGTTGTTTTAAAAGGGTATTATTTATTTCGTGCAAGCACTACCTATGTCCTGCTTGAGTTCTTTGAACCCGGATTCGATTTTCCACCTTGCCCCGTAATACTCGATAATCTGTGTGATGGATAAATTTAAATCGGTAGTAAACAAAGCATAATACCAAAATGGGGCACTCAGAATCTTCAGTAGTGATATTTGGCGTTATTATACCATAATATGTTGTTTTAAAAGGGTATTATTTATTTCGTGCAAGCACTACCTAATTAATTAGGTAGGATGTGCTGACGATAGGAAGCGCATCAATTTATTTATCAGATGATACAAACCATTTATACAAGGCAGGAATCACTAGCAAGGTCAGAAAGGTCGAAGTAACCAGACCACCAACAACCACGGTTGCTAAAGGTTTTTGCACCTCAGACCCTGTACCCGTTGCCAGCAATAACGGAATCAGTCCTAATGCCGTGGTTACTGCGGTCATTAAAACAGGCCTAACTCTTAAACAAGCCCCTTTAATGGAGGCTTCGTCTATAGGAAGCCCATCTTTAACCAGTTGATTTAAATAGGTCATTAACACCATGCCATTTTCCAGGGCAATACCAAACAAGGCAATAAAACCTACGGATGCAGGAACAGACAGGTTTTGTCCGCTGAGCCACAAAGCAATCACTCCACCAACTAGCGCTAATGGAATATTCAGTAAAATCAACGCCGCATTTTTAACCGAGCCAAAACTGCTGAACAACAATAATGAAATAATGACTAAAGTCACTGGAATCACTATCGCCAGACGTTTATTCGCTTCCTGTTGTAAGCGGAACTGTCCACCCCAGGTAGTGAAATAGCCAGGAGGGAGTTTAATTTCACGATCAATCACTTGTTGCGCTTCTTCAACAAAAGAGACAATATCCCGATCAATCACATTGGCTTGAATACTGATAAAACGCTGATTATTTTCCCGAGTGATTTGTCTAGGGCCAACAATTTCCTCAATCGTTGCGATTTGTGCCAAAGGCACTTTGATCCCATCCGGTCCACTGATTAATAAATTGCGAATCGCTTCGATACTATCCCGATCCTGCTTTTGAAAACGCACCAGAATATCGAAACGGCGTATCCCTTCAAAGACTTGTCCCGCAGTCACACCACCAATAGCACCACTAATAACCTCTTGCACATCAATTAAATTAAGACCATAACGGGCAATGGCAAGGCGATCTGGTGTGATAACTAATTGTGGTGTACCAGAAACCTGGTCAACTTGAACATCGGCCGCACCCTCAACCTTTTTAATCACAGCAGCGATTTCATCGGCTTTAGTTTTGAGCTGTGCTAAATTATCACCAAATAATTTAACCGCCAGTTCCGCCCTAACACCTTCCATTAGCTCATCCACAGTCATTTCAATTGGTTGGGTTAAATTCGCGGTTATACCCGGTAAATCAGCCACTATTTTTCGAATTTCCTTTTCGATAAGTCCTTGATTCCCCGGATCTCGCCATTCATCCTTACTTTTAAGAATAATATACATTTCCGCTGAATTAATGGGATCTGCATGAGCACCCACTTCGCCTCGCCCAATTCGACTAGTGACTTCGATCACCTCAGGAATCTTTAATAAGCGCCTTTCCACAATCAATGTATTGCGTTTACTTTCATTGATGGATATTGAGGGAGCCATGGTCAAACGCACTACAATGGTGCCTTCCTGTAGTTTCGGGGTAAATTCAGAACCTAGAAAAGGAAAAATCACCATGCCCAATAACAACAGTCCAGCTGATAAGGCAACTGCAATTTTTCGATTATTGACAAAATATTCAACCAAAGGTCGATACGGTTTTAGCAAGGCATTGAGAATACGTTCATCCAACCCTGGTTTCCCATCCTTTGTTGAATTACGTCGCATTAATACGTCAGATAAGACTGGAGCCAGGAATAGGGCATACACCAAAGAACCTAGCATGGCCAATGCCACTGTATAGGCTAAGGGTCTAAACGTTTTACCTTCCACGCCCTCTAAAGTAAACAAAGGTAAAAACACGATGATAATAATAGTAATAGCAAACAAAATTGGCTTTCCCACTTCACGGCAGGCTCTACCAACAACGTGTAAACGTGACTCTTCCGGGTTTGATTCGCGCAATAAACGGTCTACATTCTCAACCATCACAATCGTGCCATCAACCATCATACCAATGGCAATCGCTAGTCCGCCTAATGACATTAAATTAGCTGACATGCCCAATAAACCCATGGCGATAAAAGCAAACATGACTGAAAATGGAATGGCAAGGGCGACCACCAGACTGGGGCGAAAGCCGCCCATAAATACCAATAACACCAAAGCAACCAGAATAATACCCTGTATCAATGCACTGCTAACGGTATTCACAGCCCCTTCAACAATATCTTTTTGTTGATAATAAGGCACAATACTGACCCCTTCGGGCAAAGTTCGATTGATATCCTGTATTTTTTGTTCAACTCGCTCTATCACTGTGGAGGCATTAGTGCCATATAATTTAATGGCCATACCGGCAACCACTTCACCTTCACCATTACGGGTCTGTAGTCCGCGTCTAATGGCACCGCCAATTTTTATTTCAGCCAGTTCTGATAAATAAACAGGACGTCCATCAACGGTCTTTACCACAATGTTTTCAATGTCGGGAATGCCTTTTGCCAAACCCACAGAACGGATAATGAACTGTTCATTGTTTTTCTCCAGATACTGAGCGCCGACATTAAGGTTATTAGCACGTACACGTTCTATCAACTCATTTAAGGTAACTTGATAGCGTAATAATGCATCGGGTTGTACCACCACATGAAATTGCTTTTCAAATCCACCAATACCCAGTACTTCCGTGACTCCACGTACAGTTTGCAAGTTGAATTTAACAATCCAGTCCTGCATGGTACGCAGGTCTTCCAGCGTATATTTATGCGTATCATCCTTTAGATAATAAAACAGTACCAGACCCATCCCGGTCGAAATCGGTCCCATTGATGGCTCACCAAAACTAGCTGGTATCTGGTTTCTTGCCTCCTGCAAGCGTTCACCGACCAGTTGCCGGGCAAAGTAAATACTGACATCATCTTCAAAATAGACATTGACTACCGATAAGCCGAAATTCGAGACTGAACGGATTTTCTCTATACCTGGTAGCCCTGTCATGGCTGCCTCAACGGGATAAGTCACATACATTTCAATTTCTTCAGGTGCTAGGCCTTCAGTAATGGTGAATATTTGTACCAGATTAGGTGAGACATCAGGAAAGGCATCGACGGGTAAACCCTGATAACTTCTATAGCCCGTTGCTATCACCACAACGGCAAGTACCAGCATTAACAGCCGACTGCGTAAAGATAAATTAATTATTTGATTGATCATAAAATCTCCAAAGGGAGTTTTGTGTAGGATGTGCTGACGATAGGAAGCGCATCAAATATATGCACATTTGCACATCATTGATGCGCTTCGTACCTCAGCACATCCTACTTTGTTAGGTATACTTCACTCGGTTACGGATGCGGATTTTATAGTGAGTTTGTTTTAGTCGAGAGCAAGGCGATAAAACAGGCGCATAGCTGGCTACGCAACTGTTTTATTAACGCAGCTATCGGCTAAAATTAACCAATAGAAAACCGCAGTCGTGGCCGCGTGAAGTATATATTAGTGGCTGTGGCCTTCGCCAAATTCACCTTTCTGTAACTGTGCTTTCAAAGAAAAAGCATTTTTGCTGACATAGGTTTGTCCAGGTTTTAAGCCCTGGATAATTTCCACTTGTTGAAAATCCTTGCGTCCAATTTGTACCGCTTGTAGTTCAAAGTCACCATCATCATGCTGTACAAAAACACTGGTTTGCCCGTCGACTGTTTGCAGTGCAGTTAAAGGAATTACAATGTCAGCCTGTTTTTTTGCGATAGCCACCTTAGCATTGACAAATAACCCCGGTCGCCAATAGCCATTCGGGTTGTCAATCACCACTCTGGCGGTTGCGCTACGGGTTTTTTCATTTAATGTAGGGCTTAACCAGCTAATATCACTCTTTGCTACCGTTGTTTTATCCGTTATGCCAAAGTGCGTACTGATGAGTACTTGTTGCCCTTGATGAATAAAGGACAAGTCTTTTTGATAAACCGTTAGATTCACCCAGACTTGCGATAAATCCGCGACTGTAAAGCTACGGGTATTGGTATTGAGTACTTCACCTTGAACGGCATGTTTTTCAATAATAACGCCCTCTGCAGGTGCACGTAATTCATATAAAGTCAGGTCTTTATCGGCATGCTGCAACACAGCAAGAATAGATTTTTTGGTCAAACCGATAGCCAATAGCCGCTGCTCGGCCACTTTACGTTTAATCGACATTTCAGTCTGAACTTGCTGAGCTGCCAGATAGTTTCGCTTTGCTGTGATATTGCCTTTGTACAAATCCCGCTCACGTTTTAGATTGGTATTTGCCAACTGTAATAGACTCTCTCCTGCGACAAATTCCGCTTTGGCATTTGCCAGTTCACGGCTTGAAAGAGTTGCTAAAAGGTCGCCTGCTATGACCTTATCACCCAAGTGTTTAAATACCTGGCGAACCACGCCTGAAACACGCGGGACAATATGAAACAAACGCTCAGGGGCAACAATGACTTCTCCAGTTAAATTCAGGGTTTTATTAATCACTCCCGATTTTGCCTGAGCCAGTTTTATGTCGAACTCTTGTAATTGCGCAGCAGAAAAATTGAGCTCAGGCTCTTTATGTTCCTCATGATTTTCGTGTTGCCCATGCTCATCTCCATGTTCCTCCGCAAAAGCAAAAGGCGGTACAGATAAAATAATGAATAGGGAAAAAATACAGGATATTAATTTTAAATTGACTCGCTTCATTGGATGTCCTCGCTCATTTTTATAGACGATGGGTTGAGGCTGCCACCGATTAATCGTTCAATTCTGGCAACATTCAGGTGATAATCTGTTTGAGCCTGTATATATTGTGTTTTTACACCAACAAGTGTGCGCTGTGCGTCGAGCACTTGCAGAAAATCGTATTCCCCTAAACGGTAACCACGACTTGCTACTTTAAAAGCGCTTTCCGCACCGAGTATGACATCAGTACGCAAAGTCGTGACTTCTACATAAGCTGAATTGAGTTGCTGATAAACGACATTGAGCGCAGTCATGGTATTGATTTCGGCATTTCTACGCTCATCCTCTGCCTTGTTCAAGCGCCGTTGAGCCGCAAGAATACTGCCCTGATTGCGATCAAATACAGGTAGCGGCATGGAAAATCCGGCATTCATATTGTAATCATGCCCATCCAGATAAGTATTAGTGCCAAAATTAAAGGTGATGTCAGGTATCGCTTGGGATTTTTCCAGGTTGATTAATGCCTGGCGCTGATTAATTTCAGTTGCCCATCGCGCTAAATCAGGGTTTTCTTTAATGCGCCGGATCAAATTCTGCAATACTGGCGGTTGCTGAATATCTTCCAGATCGCCCAGTGCAGACTGGAATAATGCCTGTGTATTTCCCCATGTGCTTGCCAGGCGCTGGCGACTGGCCAGTAATTGTTTCTGGGTACGTTGCAGATCAATCTGAGCGGAAGCCTGAATCACTTTTGCTTTGGTTTCTTCCAGTGGTGCCACGCTTCCTGAGAGAACCTTTGCAGCCGAAATATTAACCATTTTTCTGGCTAAATCCAGTAATTGCCCTGCTAAATGCAAGCGCTGCTGAGCCGCAAGCACTTCAATATAAGCCTGTGTGACCTGAGTTAAAACATTAATGCGTTGCGTTTCATAATCCCAGTTAGCCAGTTCGTGATTTAATGTTGCCACTTCGGTTCTGGCAGCGCGCTTGCCACCTAATTCAACTAATTGGCTTAATGCTATGGTAATCGCATCGCCATCTGCCCCTTTAAACTTGTTATTGCCGAAATTTGAGGCTTGCACGCCAAACGTCGGGTTGGGTAACAGATTAGCCTGTATAGTCGCGGCTTCGCGGGCACGGATTTCCTGAGAAAATGCCGCAAGCTTAGGGTTACCCGTTAATGCCAGCGCTAGTGCTTGTGCTAACACCAGTTGACCCGTTGGCTCTTTAATAGGCGCTAAAGCAACGGGGCGCTGTGCCATTATGTCGGGTGATTCTAAGTTAAGCGGATGCTGAGAGCCATTATCGACTGCTTCTGCATAAACTTGGGAAAAGGATAAACAAAATCCTACCGCCGTAAGCGAGACTATCTCGCGCACGTAAGTATTCTTTTTTACTCGTGGGTTCATTGAACCTCCTGAACTGATAACAAAACCTCAAGTCATACTTGAGAAATGAAATAGGGGAGGCGTTAGGTAAAGATTATTGTAGGATGTGCTAAGGCACGAAGCGCATAAGTGATGTGCAAGTGTGCTTATATTTGATGCGCTTTGTACCTCAGCGCATCCTACATCTTATTATGCGGAACTATTTCTACCAAACGCCAAAACGTTCAGGCAATAGGAGGTCGTAACTTGGGTAAGGTATTTCTGGAATACCAGAAATCAGCAGGGAGGGGGGAATTGATAGCCTTTTGTACAACAAGACTTTTTGCTACAAAATCACTGCTTGCAAGTGTTTGTCCCATATGTCCGCCATGGTCATAAATACAAACACCACAATGTGGTTTATGATCTTGAGTTGTTGTGTGGTCATCAGAAACGTGCTGAGTTTGTTGCGCAGAAACAGGGTGAGCTTGATCCGCACTGGCTATAGACCAGTCATGGATATCCGTCACCATCCAGGTAGACACCCAGAACGTCAAAAATGCTAAAAAATAAATACTCACTCGTTTCATTTTTTTAATGATAACAAGAATCAGTTAAAGGTCAAAGAAATTAATTAAATGTAATGATTCAGCGTATTTTTTAATTCGGAGTGCAAACACACACTGCCTGAATTCAAAAAGTATAAATACTTGTTTTTATACTCCAGATGCAGAATCAGAAAATCACTTTTTCAAACGAAAATAGTAATTGACAACAAATCTCAATTAACCTAATCTAAAAATAGACATATTAAATAACTAAAGTTTCGGACTTCAAAGAATCAATAAACAATCTAGTAACTTATTGATATAAAAATAAAAAATGCCTCCTAAATGGTATAATATTGCTTGTACTAAAAGTCAATATCTACCAAAGGAGGCCATATATGAATACTACCACCAAAATCTCTGGACTGCCAGCACTAACCGCAGATCTACTTCAGCAAGACGGTTGTCTAGTCGATAATCTATTTGCCGACTTATGGAAGCAAATGGGAATGAAAGCCTTATTGAACAAGGCTGGCTTTAGTAAACGCTCAGGCACACCCATTTATGAGCTGGTTTATGTATTAATGCTTTGGGTTTGGCTAAAAAAAGAGTCGATTGGGATGTTTGCCCGTGAATCCTTGCAGCATTTTACAACGGCTGAAAAAGACGCGCTCTACTCGATAATGAACCGGGAGGATCTAAACTGGCGGAAACTCAATCTTCAAACAGCGCTAAAGACAGTTAATCAAATGCCAGCCTGCCAGCCTGCCAGTCAGCAAAAGCCTTTGTACTGGACGATTCAATCAAAATTCGCCATGGCAAGAAAATGCCAGGGGTTTCCAGTCATTTTGACCATACCCTGGGGTGCTCAGTCATGGGACAGCAGGTTTTGAACCTAGGATATAGCTGTGAGCATGGGTTTGTTCCTCTGGATAGCGAGATATTTATCAGTGAT
Organism: Bathymodiolus platifrons methanotrophic gill symbiont; assembly: GCF_002189065.1. GTDB lineage: Bacteria > Pseudomonadota > Gammaproteobacteria > Methylococcales > Methylomonadaceae > Methyloprofundus. The sequence goes on along the minus strand of NZ_BDMN01000159.1, from coordinate 41,341 downwards.
GTTAAAGTTCAGGGTTTGCATGAAAAATTTAAGGATGGTCGTAGCATTGCTGGCAAGCGATATCTTCAGGCATTGCAGCTCACCAAACCGAAAATGGCAAAAGGGATGATGGCAAGAGCCATTCGAGGAGGAATAAATGCAGATTTTCTGCTGGCCGATGCATGGTTTGGCACCAAGCCTATGCTCCGTAGCGCAGAAGAGTTATCCTTGACTGCCATCGTCAGAATGAAGAAGAGCAAACTAAAATACCGGATAACAAGCCATAAAAATGGAAACGAAGTGATTCAGGACTTAGATTTAAAAGCTCTCTACAAACAGGCCAGGCGCGCCATGCTACCTCACGAAATTCCGGGACTCCTGTCGCCATAATTCGTTCACCTACGCAGCGGATGGGAGATGCCCTGAACGCCCTGCGTCCGCAACGACTACGCACAAAAGCCGCTTCGTCATTACTACCTCACTGGCTGGACGGCTATTCGGAATGCAATTCTTGCTCCTCTCGCGTGCTGCTAGCACACGTCGAATCAGCGAATTGCCCTGTCGCCTATTCACCAGCATTGTGTATTTCAGCTACTCAATAATTGGGAAACTTCAGCTTGCTTATAACCATTATCAAAACCAATTAGATAGCCATCATTGAAACCAGAATCATACCCATATTTATTTCCAGATGAATGTCCTTTATTAAATCCAGTGTAATAAGCATCATTGTATCCAGTATCATAAATAGCTTCACGTACGTCATCAGGTATATTCTCAACTGTTACTTCTGGTGAAGAGTTATGTAAAATATCTCCCGTCTCAGCATCTGTAATTGACTCTAATAGCACTGGTATATTGTGATTACTTAAAAACCTTTCAAGATCATCCCACATCTTTTGGAAATCAAGGTTTGTGTAATCCCAACCTTCAGGATGCTCCGCGTCAACAATTATAATAAGATCGCATCCTGTATACCCATTTTTATGATGTGCTTTATCCAAGGCCCAGTTAATAAATATAGAATTCTTATTTTTGCGACAGAACCATAGTATTTGGAAATTATGAAAAAGCTGAAATCAGACCTCCTTAATCATGACATGTTGATAGGTTCTCTAAGGCTACGCCAAACATGCACCCAAGCGAATCCCTCATCATCTAAGTCTTGCATGTATACCTGAATTGTGTAAGTTTTACCCGCCTCAAAGCGTTTTACTTGTAATTCTTCATTACCGACTCCTCTATCACCGTCACTCTCTCCTGCGGCTACCATAGAATAACCATCCGGATGATAAATTTCCATCACGGTATCTTCGTCATCACTGAAAGTTTCGATATTATACCAGCCAGATTCTTTGGGGGTAAATTTAGTTGTGAAGTGAGTTCTGGTTGGTGCTAGCCAAACCTTCTTAGCGTATCCCAGAGTTAGAGGATCCCATAATTTCTCGACCGGATCTTCCGCACGGACATTTAATAGCATACTACCGTGAACCGTCCAATACTCCAGATATACCTGTACAACATATCTCTCACCTGCTTCAAGATACTTATGCTGAAGCTCGTTATTATCTATCCCGTCGTCACCATCACTCTTACCCGCATTTACAATGGACTCCCCGTTATGATAGATCTCCATAACAGTATCCGTGAACCCGTAAGTCTGGAAGAGATGCCAACCAGAGGTTTCGGGGTAAAAGGAAAATGTCATGTGTTCGTCATCGTACAGAGAGAACAACTTGCCTTGTGTCACATAAATCTCTGGGTATATGTCGTTAGCGCGAGCCTCAGCAGCCGCTCTATTCTCTTCTTCTATTCTAGCCTCTTCTGCCAAGCGGGCTTTTTCTGCTTCTTCCCTAGCTTTCCGCTCTTCTTCCTTTTCCGCCGCTTTACGAGCAGCCTCTGCGAGGCGTTTAGTTTTTTCCTCAAGGCGTTTCGCAGCATCTAGGAATAGTTGCGTAGATGCCGAGATTTGGCGACGATCTTCCCCGTCCTCGGGGATTAAATGAGGTAGTTCTACACCTGGATCCTGGCGGAATGTATCCCGCCCAGCGGAGGCTGGGTTGTTGAATAAAATCAGCAACGCTGTTGCTGTCATTAGTTTAGTTTTCATTCTATATCCTTTATTAAAAATTAAACCACGTCCTTAGGACGTGGAGTTGGTCGAAAGGCTCCGCCTGGAGAGACCGCTGATAGTCCCCCGCTGTTTTATAAAAAAAGTGGAAGTAAAAAATCTAAGATATCCTTTGTGTAGTCTTTATGTTTCTTCTCTACAGCAAAGTCAACCCCCGAATGCGAATGATCCGTTTCTTCAACACCGATATTTTTTATAACGACGACTTTACATCTTTCATTATCACCATTTTTGTTTTCTTTCTCATTATTTATATAGTCTTGAGATGATTTCAGAGATTCATGGATGTAGATGGTTGTATTATCGTCGAGGCTCTCGCAGTTATGCGCCCATACATATCCATCCCCAGCCCCGTAAGTAAGAGTCTTAGGGGCTGATGCTTGTATGCTAAATGATAATACGCCTAGAATGACGCCAGTAGTTAGTTTTTTCATGTTTCTATTATAACCTGAGTTCCAATACCTTCGCCAAAAATCATACAACATTTTCATGAATCTTACCAAGTTCTGCGGCCTGAAAAACCGGATTATTTATTAAAAACTCCTCTGCATTTAAGCTGAGGGAATTAATAATCCTACGCGTGTATTTTCGCGCCCTGAAGGTGGCTTTTAAATCCAATATACTTTTCTGACCTAGGCTTTCTATTTGAGGCAGTAGTAGCTTTGAAAAGGTCACCATAAATAAAGAGAAGTTTGCCGCATTAGTCACTTGAGTTTCTTTGATATTCATAAAGTCTTCCAGGCCCCAGTACTGCTTGGCATCACGAAAGTTAAACTCAATTTGAAACCTCAATCGGTAATAATCAATCAGTTTATCGTAAGGCAATTCAAGATCATCGCTAAACAATAAGGCCTTTGCGACTCTTCCTGTTTTAAGATTTCTTTTCACAATGACCACGACATTCAATAAATCGGGAAAGTTTTTATGCCAAACCTGAACCTGATGCAGGCTCGTTTCGACATCTTTTTTTACCGTTCTTCCACGCAAGCTATCTTCAGGCAATGTGTTTATGGTGAGTTGTTCGCCATATTTGCGAGGCTTTCCTTTTCCCGCGTATTCACCTGCAAACGGGAAATAGAGAGTAGAATCGTGACGTAATTTAGACACCAAATGTAATCCGAGCTGCTTGACCATTTGTAACCCCGCGTTATTACCTAGCGCACCATCATAAACAAAATAATCCCAGGCGCGCCATGCTACCCCACAACATTCTGGGACTCCTGTCACCAACATTCATTTGCCTACGCAGCGAATGGGAGATGCCCTGGTCGCCCTGCGTCCGTCTCAACTACGCACAAAACCCTGCTCCGTTAAGACTACCTCAAATGGCTGGACGGCTATTCGGAATGCAAATTCTTGCCTCCCTCGCGCGCTACTAGCGCACTTCGGATCAGTGAATTGCCCTGTCGCCTACCAGGGACTAAAAATCATCACTCCGCTTAGGCTCCGTTTCCCTGATTTTAAGCGAATGAATTTTTCTTAGGAGCTTTTGACCTTTCCCCGGTTCTGTCGCAAAAGTAGGGACTCTTACAAGCGTTGCCTATCGCGGTCTAAAAATCTTCACTTCGCTATGCTCCGTTTCCAGGATTTTCAGCGAATGCAGTCGCCTGCTTGGTTGCTTATTCATACCAAGAAAAAAAGCCTGCTCTCAACCTAAGAAGAGAAGATTTATTGCATTTGCTATAATTCCTTATCCCGAACTCAGGTTAATTATTAACGATGAGTTACGGAATAAAGTTTAATTCCCTATCCTTTTTTTAGGCTATGTCACCGTTAAGTATCTACTTTAATGCATCCTTCAGCCCCTTAATCCTATTTGCCGCCTGATCATAGCTTTCTCCTGGTTTAGCCTGCTTCTCAATCTCTTTCTTAGTCACATGTTTAGGTAACTGACCTGAAGCATTATTTTCTTTCGGTGGTTCTTTCCTAGTAAACATCACCATATCATTTTCAATTGATATGTTGTATTCAGGTAGATGGTTGGTTTCGGCTATTTTATTTATGTTAAAGCGTAATGTCTTTGTCGGTGAAGTAATACCAATTTTGGCTTTTAAATTTTCTAATTTTATTTTCCATGTAACCTGGTTACCGCAATGCTTACGAGCTAATTCATATAAGCGCCTTTCAGTTGGTTTTCTAAGCCTGAAGTAATCTTTATCAATGCTTAATACAGAATCACCGAGTATTGAATTAAAAAACCAGTCAGACAGTGTCACTTCAATAGCAACAGCTTTACCTTTGGTACCCTCTTTAACAATCTTCCAGCGATCAATTAACCCAAACTCTTCAATAACCTCAACGCCATTTGTTTTTATGTTAGTTTGAATAACAGTCCCTTTTAAACGCTCTAAGCCCTCCTGTAATTGCTTATACTGAAAGCCGCCAGTGCCTTTATTTGTGGCAATAAGGTAATCATACGAAGTAAATCTAACGGTTTTAGATATTTTCTCCCTATTATTCTTAGCATTCATTAATGAGCTGGCAAGGTACAACAGAACATCTTTATCCAAAATAGTTGCCAAGCCTGTATAACTAGGCTTTATTTTTATTGAATTACCATTGCTTTCATACACTAAAACTCTATGGTCGGGTTTCTTTGATAAGCTAAAAACGGGATGTTCCATAGATGCCATATCATCCTTAAAGGAATCAAAAACATCGCAAATAAAAAAATCGTTTTGTTTATATCTATCAGGTAATAATAAATCATCCATTCTATCGGTGTATCAAAAACCAAAGGGAGAGTACATCATACTAATATTATCGGTGTATTGAAAACCTATTTTATATTTTAAGTCTTATTAGGCGTTTTTTTCTATATCGTAGAAGTCTAACCAAATGTCGTAGAAGTCTAACCAAATGTCGTAGAAGTCTAACCAAATGTCGTAGAAGTCTAACCAAATGTCGTAGAAGTCTAACCAAAAAAAATCAACAGCCCTTTAATACCAGTATATACAGAGCTTTTTTTTGCCCTGTAACTTATATTAACTATCTTTTAACTTATCTAACTTAAGTTTTCATTTATTTTTTTAAAAAGAAAGGCTTGTTTAAAAGGTTCTGTCGCATAAATCCCCTTTCCCGACGTTATCTGCTATCATAATTCTCAATTTCAATAAAAGGTAGATCATATACTCAGCTTCAAAGGCACTCACTTCCCAAAAGATGTCATTCTTTATGCTGTTTTCTTTTATGTCAGGTATGGCATTTCGTATCGCGACCTTGAAGAAATTATGGAAGAAAGAGGTGTTGAAGTGGATCATGCTACGCTCAATCGTTGGGTTATCCGTTATTCTCCTGCCATTGCTGTGAAAGCTAAATCTCAGAAACGAGAAACCAATAAATCGTGGCGCATGGATGAAATGTATATCAAAGTGAAGGGGCAGTGGACCTATTTATACCGAGCTGTTGATAGTCACGGTGATACGCTTGATTTCATGCTTTCTGAGCGCCGTGATGAAGAGGCTGCAACCGTATTTTTCAAACAAACGATTAACAATAATGGCTTTCCTGATAAGGTCGTTATGGATAAAAGTGGCGCTAACTATGCAGGATTAGCCAATATTAACCTCTTGTTAATCCTAGCAGGGTTTACCACCATGATCGACATATTACAGGTTAAATATTTGAATAACATCATCGAACAGGATCATCGCTTTATCAAAAAAATAACAAAGCCAATGATGGGCTTTAAAGCGTTTCACTCCGCTCAAGCAACCATTGATGGAATTGAAACAGCACATATGATCCGAAAGGGACAATTGGCTGAGGAGAATATTCCTGCTTATAAGCAGTTTATCGCTTTAGCAGGATAGTTATGCCTGAAGACCAGGAGGTCTGCGCTTTTGATAATTATTGCGACAGAACCCCCGCTTTATACATTACTAATTAGGAATTTTTAGGAGAATAAAATGGACATTAGAATTATAGCAAGCTTAGCCTTAATGGGCTGGGCAACCACAACCCTCTCGTATGAGATGGACTCCGAATTTTTAGACATAGGGGGAGATTCAGATCCGGAGGGCTTTGTAACGTACCAAGAGACTTGTGAGGCGCAAAGAGCGCGAGACCCGTCAATGTCGGATGAAGAGTACACGGATGCCATGTTTGCGATACAGGATACCGATTGCGCGATCATCTTTAAACCTGGCGATATTGGCTATGGCGGGGGTAAAGTATTTCATGTCACCGACGAAGGTCGGCATGGGATGGAGATCGCCCCTGACCATCACACAACTGTAGAGTATGGGTGTTGGGAGGTGGATCTTGAAGGTGCAAGAGATAGATCCTTTGGTGCAGGTAAATTCAATACAGACGTCGCACTAGAAAATGATTGTGTTAGTTATTATGGTGGAACTATAATCTTCGATGTATTACTGGACTACAATGCGGGGGGGGTTAATGACTGGTATATTCCATCTATGGGAGAGTTATACGAAATCCACGAGGTGTTAGGCCCCTATACCGTAACGGAGAAAAGAACCGCGCATCCATCTTATCCGCAGTTCTTTTGGTCATCCTCACAAAAGGATAAAAATTGGATGTGGACGTTGAACTTAACGGACGGGATAGAGACTGCGGCAAATAATCCTGTAAAACTTAGCGTATTATTCATTAGGAATTTTTGATCATGCCTTCCGCCTACTATCAGCCCTGGAGGGCTGATAGTATCACTCACTGATGAATTATTTTGGATGGCAATGGGATAGAAAAAATTGAAGATCGATTAATTGGAGAATAGATGAACAAATTAAATATGATTATCCTTGCAGCATCAATTTTGAATGTTGCACATGCAGAAGGATATTCCACCTATGAAGAGCCTACCCAAGAGCTTGAGGTGGATTTCCTAGATTGTGATGGGGACTATACACTTGAACAACGTAAAACTCTACAGGAGACAGACTGTGCAATCCAATATGAAATAGGCGACACAGGCCCTGCAGGCGGGACGGTTTTCTATCTTGTGAGCGGAAGCAATGGCACTCATGGGATGGAGTCCTCTCCTGTAGAAACAGGGATGTTTTCTTGGGGGTGTTTAGATACTGATATCAAAGGCACAGGAAACAAGGGAATAGGCGAGGGAAAAGGGAACTTCAATGTTCTTATTGCAAAAGGTTGTAGCCCTATCGCCAAGGCAGTACAAGAGCATTGCGTCAACGGTTTTAATGATTGGTATCTAGGTTCGAGGGATGAAATTGAGTTAATGCTAAATACTACCTCTCTCCCCACCCCTGATGCGGGTCATGATTATTATTGGACATCCTCGCAATATGACGGGTTTTATCCCTTGTGGGTAGAAGAGAACGCACACGTGATCCATCTTGAGTATACAGAGATGTCTCTCCACATCTGGAAAGGACATGCATACAATACCCTGCCTATAAGAAACTTCTAATTAATGTCTTTTATAGCAATACCTTCGCCAAAATGAAAATACACTCATTTTGGCGAATTTTTTGAAAGTAGAAACAATGAGCCGAAAGGGTTTAGCCCTTGGTTTTAGTGACCTAAAAAGGCTCTGAAAGTAGAAACAATGAGCCGAAAGGGTTTAGCCCTTGGTTTTAGTGACTTAAAAAGGCTCTGAAAGTAGAAACAATGAGGAAAAGCAATATATGAAGGATGATATTGAAGAAAGAGAACTTAGAGTTTTAAATAGAAACTTTAGTATGGCTGAGTACAGTGAAAGTTGGACTAAGTTAGAGAGGTATCTTTTTATAGAAATATATAATGTAATTAAAGATTTTTATTTGTCTAAATCATCTGAGAATATAAAAACTTTTTCATCCGAAAATATTTTATTGACGCTGTCTATTAATGATCTTGACAACTCTCTTTTTAAAAAGAAAAACAAACAAAGAGATTTGCTAACAGCCGCAGAAGGTCTTTCAGAAAAACGTATTAGTTTAGTAACAATTGATGACGATGGGCAATATGGGTTTGATTTTATATCTATTTTCCCACGAATTACATACAACCCTAGCAAAGACAAACAGAATATGTATGTAAAAATTCCGAATGAAATTTATGAACAAATGGTTCCTATCAAGTCGTATTGTCAACTTGACTTAAAATTGCTTTCAGAATTTGGCTCTGGCAATACAATAAGGCTTTATGAGATTTTTAAATCATACGCTTTTAAAAAAACATTCGATATGGGGTTTAACGAACTAAGAAAACAGTTAGGTTTTTTTTATGAAGGTAACTATCAGGAATGGAAACATTTCAACGCTAAAGTTCTTAAGCCCGCAGTTAAAGAGATAAACAGCCATAAACAATATGATATTGAAGTGTTTTATGAAAAGAGGCGAGGACTCGATAAAATATCATTTACGATTAAAACACATAGAGCACAAGATTTAAGTAAAATTCAAGTATTAAACTTAAATGAATCAATAGATGAAATTCTAAGAAAACCTAATTTAATTCAGCAAAAATATATAGAAACTGTTTTGTTTTTTTGTAAAAAATATTCTTCGATTAGTAACGAAAAAGAACTTATAGAGTGGATTATCTCCGACCTTATTAACCAACAAGCAAAATTAGAAGCTAAGTTTAATTTTAAGCATTCAATGAATGCAATTAGCAAACAAGTTAGAATCGGTAGTTACACTCAACCTTATTCCCACAAATATTTAGTTATTGATAGTATTACGTTTGATCCTATTATTTATGAAGAGATAAAAAAGTTGGATAGGGAAGGGTTACATGACGTTATTAAAGATCAATATAGTTCAGAACAGATAAGAGCCAATCATTTTGGTTTTATCTTAAACTCAAAAAACCTATATTAAAGTCAAAGGGGAGTGGAAATATTTTTATCGAGCAGTTGATAAAGAAGGCAACACCATTGACTTTTTACTCACTGCAAAGCGTGATATGAAAGCAGCCAAGCGCTTTTTTAAGAAATCCATTAAGAGAAATGGCCGTCCTGAATTAGTCAATATAGATAAAAGTGGTTCAAATAAAGCAGCTCTTAAGAGCATCAACAAGGAAGACTCGGAAGCCCCTAAAGTGGATCCTATTGTCATCAGGCAATGTAAATATTTAAACAATATTATCGAACAGGATCATAGGAATATTAAACGAATCACTCGACCTATGCTGGGCTTTAAAAACTTCTATAGTGCTCAAAAAACATTAGCAGGTATTGAGCTAATGAAAATGATCAAAAAAGGGCAAATGATCGGAGGAGATGGCTTGTCTCCTGCAGGACAGTTTTATTCATTAGCCGCATAAAGACCGGTTATGGCAGGTTTTTATGCGCACAATAAACTTTTGCGACAGAACCCTATTTGGAGATGAACCGTATTACGTCACTAAAATGAAGTTTGCTAAGAAAAATCAAGACGGTAAAAGTATTAATGATAAAACCAACAAAACGATACCGACAAAGAAAGCAAAAGCAAGAACACCACCGCCAATTAAATAACCACTTAAACTAAAAAAAAGAACAAAAAGAGCAGTAAAAAAACGCGAGATATTTGAGTGAGGTTTTTTAAAATAAAAAACTGACGAAAGAACAAGTGCCAGTAATGCTAATAGATTTATCATTTTTTAAACTCCGTTAATTGGTTTCAAATTCTAAATTTTCTAACTGCTCAACTCGGCTTATTTCATCTTCCAATGAAATTGCAGTGATTTGAGCACCTTTGAAAATCTCATTGTCTTTAAATGCTATTGATACTTCTTTTCTTAATTCAGAATTATAAGGCTGCTCATAGGGGTCTGCATGGCCTGTTGGTGTGCGTAATTTCTCAACTTGTGCAGGGGTAAAAAAATACTTGGGTATGCTCTCCCAAAGCTCAACCGTATTTGAAACGCTTTCAAGGTCATTTGTTATGAACTGACTAAACAAATCCATTTGAACGCTTTTAATAACCTTGCTTGGCGGCTTTTTTATTACCTTTTTAACCATTTTCTTTTTCCCCTTGTCAAACTTTTTCCCTTTATCAAAATATCGCGGGTCGCTACTATCATAATAAGGCATAAGTACAGCGTCTTTTATATCAAGCTGCTTAACACATGCCTTTGATAATTCAATCATGCTATGACCTCCTTTTGAATGGTTCGTTTACGGTTCTTTGGTTCGACCTGAAACAAATTAAAGTAAGATAGTATGAAAGTATGATCATACCTTCATACTATGCCGCTTCTGTTTCTTTTCCTTCGCTTTTCTCAATTTTCTCAAGGGCTGCTTTAACGGTAAAATATAATGTTCTTGATAGGTTATTAACATTACTAGGCGGCGTTTTAAAAGGCTCTATATCACTTTCTCGTAATCGTTTAACGGCTGCCACTTTCTTAATTTTTCCGATAATCTTCCCCTCTGGAAGCTTAGAAAAATATTCCCTAAAGTCGCGTAAATGTTCATTTTCATTACTTGATACCATATTCATAATGAACCTTACATTTTTAGCCCCGTACTCTTCTAGTTGTTGCATATGTTTTATTGCCATGTCCACGCCTTCGGGGTCTGGGATAACAGGCATTAAAACAAGATCAACGCTTTCCGCTATCCATTTATCAAACTTGGGGCGATTACCACCGCTATCAACAATGCAAAAACCATCACTATTAATGGCTGCACCCATTAGAGTCGATAGGGTTTCTGGTTGTCTTGCATCATAATACATATAAGGCCGCCCATTAACCTCTATAGGCTCTCTGTCGTCTGTGTGCATTAAATAAGCAGGGGTATTCTTCCATGCTGCGCCTAACGCTAAAAGATGGGCTATAGAAGTTTTCCCTACTCCGCCCTTAGTTCCAACTATTACTATACCTTTCATACTTTCGCGCTCCTGTCTCTTTGAATGATATATCTTAGGGCTTCGCTTGCGCTAACAACTTTCCCAACCTCTTGCGCCATTATCACGGCTTGAGCATTGATATAGTCAATATCCCTTTGCTGTAGAGAATCATATCCGAATATAAAAAATGATAAGTATTCATATAATTAGCATTTACAAAACGATTTATCAGCCGTTTATAAATCCATCGTGTAAGCTGTTCCTCACAGCCCAAAAAACGCGCATAATTAAACTGTCTTGCTTGTAAGGTATTAACTGCATGGGAAATAAAAATAGGAAATCTAGCAACGTGTAACGCCTCTGTATCGGCTAAATATTCCGCCCTATCCACACTGCAATAATCTTGTAAAATAGAACCTATATAAATTTCTTTTCCATCCTCATAGACTGTTAAAACGCATTTGCTCATTACTTCAAGGCTATGCTTAATCTGTGAATATTTCCGCTCACAGCCTTTATTTTTCAATTCTCGGCGAATCATCGAGTAACTGAATTTCACCCAGCTTTCAACCTTTCTAGGGTCATGCACTCCTAGATTTTGCTCAGTGAATATTTTTTTTAAAACTTCCTCTATAATTTCCTCGGCTTTAGTTGGGAAAAATGCCTTTCCTTTTCCATCAGACTGCTTAATTAAAGCGGGTTGAATATCAATTGAATAAGGTAAAATATTACCGTGCTTATCTTTTACTTTATATTCATAACTATAGAGCTGTGCTAGTCCTTCCGCCGTTCTAAGCTTATTTTGCTCCTGCGCTGACAGAAAATATTTAGGGATACGTTCCCAATATTCAACCGTGTTGGAAACCTCGCTTTCATCCTTAGCTAAAAATTGAGAAAACAAATCATATTGAAGACTTTTAATGGCCTTACTTGGGGGTTTTTTAACCGCCTTTTTAACTGATTTTTTCTTAATTACGGTCATTTGATAAGCCCCCTAAATTCTTTTTCTAAGTCCTTCATTTTCTCTTTTTCAAGTAAGGCAACTAAAGCCCTTTCAAAAGTTTCTTGATCGAAAATTTCCAGCCTTGCGCCTATCTCTTGAAATAATTCCTTAACCCCTGCCCGCGTTTTTAAATTGCTTTGTACCGTATAAGGTGACTTAGGCCGTACCCTTTTTGATCTGGGCTGTCTACTGGGAAATCCTGCTTTTTCGGATGCGGTTTTAATTTCTGCCTCACTTGCATTGCTTCGTGAATGTCCTTTAGAGCTGCTTATAACTTCCTCAAGGTCTAAAGTATCCTCTGGGTCTATTTCCTCTATCCCTAGCCCTGTTCTTTCTTTACCCATGTTTAGCACTCCTTTTTTCTTCATCCTGATTGTAGCCCTTAATTTTATTGATTACCTCATGAGCATAAGCAAAGGCATTTTGCGCGGCTTTTTCAATTCCTGACACTTGCTTTTTATCTAAATCATTCACAATACCACCAAAAGAAATAATAGCGCGGAACGCCTCGCGCTCAATCAGGCTACATTTAAAAATATCAAATCCCGCTTGATCGAATTTGCTTAATATATCCTTTAATCCTCGCGGCTGTATGGCTGGGTTTGTTCTGGTCATTAAGATAGAAAAAGGAATATTACGCCGCGCAATTTTACTTTGTGATCTAATCAACTTAATAGTTTTAACCACTTCTTTAGCGTCATAATGCGAACCCTGACACGGTAAAACAACCAAATCAGCGCAATGTATGGCATGGGTAACGCTTATATTAGCCGTCCCCTCAAGATCAACAACCACAAAGCCGCTTTGCTCTTGTGCTTGTTCTATATCATCTAACAAAGTATCTTCATCAGAGCTTTTTAAAACAATATTAGCGGGGCATCCATCTTTTAAAGCCCATTCCGCGCTATGCTGATTCGGGTCTGCGTCTATTAATGTCACTTTAATATTTTTACTTGCCCCAAGTCTGGCAAGCTCCCCAGTTAAAACAACGGCGGCGGTTGTCTTCCCTGCCCCTCCTTTCGAGGATGCAAAAACAATTGTAGTCATTTTTTAAACTCCTAAATAATAAAAGATATATAGATAGCTAGAACGCTATCAAATAAAGATAGATAGCTATTAAACTATCTTATTAAGAGAGTAGCAGGATAGCTATCTAAAGTAAGCGGATAGCTTAATTGTTAGTAGTATATTTATATAGCTAGCTGTATATCTTTTATTGTTTTAAGTAGTAGTTATGGTTCTGTCGCATAAATCCCCCTTCCCGACGTTATCTGCTATCATAATTCTGTAAGCGTCAATTCTCTCCACCTAGACAAGCTACCCCAATTACTTTAGAGGCTTAATTTTTTCAATCAAGTTCCAGGGCAAAAACTGATCCAGTGCTTCTGGTTTATAATGCCTACCCAGCTTGGGTAGTTCAGTTAATAGGTATTTCAGGTAATCAAAAGGTTCCAGGTTGTTAGCAACGGCTGTTTGCACAAGACTGTAAAGTAGTGCGCTGGCATTTGCACCGCGTGGTGTCTGGTTAAACATCCAGTTTTTACGTCCAATCACAAACGGTTTGATATGCCGTTCAGCTGCATTATTATCAATTTGTATATTACCGTCATCAATATAGCGGATCAAGCTACCCCACTGGTTAATAGTGTAACGAATGGCTTTACCTATTGCGCTGTCCTTTGCTGTCTTGGTAAGGTTGTTATCGCACCACTGCTTTAACTCTTCCAGTAAAGGTTTGCTTTTTTCCTGACGCTGTAAATAACGTTGCTCTATCGTCAGGTCTTTGATCTGTTTTTCAAGTGCATACAGTCGGGCAAACTTACGTAATGCGGTTTGAGCCAGCCCCATTTTATTCTTGCGACTCTCTTTAGGGAGGGCTTTTAGCGCTTCATCGAATTTACGCCGCGCATGTGCCATACACCCCACGAGGATACAATCATCTGATGCCAGTGCATGATAGCCTGCATAGCCATCTACCTGCAAGTGACCTGAAAAGGCCCGCAAGAAGCTTTCAGCATGCGCTCCTGCCCGCGTTGACTGATAATCATACAAAACGATCGGGTGCTCGGATTCATGCCCACCACTCTGATAGAGCCACATATAGGATTTCGATTTCGTCTCTCGACCATCCCGAATCACATTTAAGGTTGTTTCATCGGCCTGGAGGATCTTCTGTAGAATCAGCAGAGCATGCAGTCGATCATAAAAGGGCTGGAGCAATTCAGCGGACTTTAATACCCAGTTAGATAGCGTGGCACGAGAAAGGTCAACACTTAAGCGCTTGAAAATGGTTTCCTGCCGGTAAAGTGGCAGGCTATCCATGAACTTGGCGACAATAATGTAAGCTAATAAACTTGCCGAGGCAAAACTACGAGGAATGGGCTGTGCGGGTTTTGGTGCACTGATAATGCCATTTTCACAGGCGCGGCAGCCATACTTGATCTGTATATGTTCAATGACTTTGATCTGGGCAGGAATGATTTCTAACTGCTCTGACTTGTCTTCGCCAGCCTCATGCAATGCATGACCGCAGGCACAAACACGCTCTGCTTCAGGTAATTCATAACGGATAACTTCGCGCGGGATATCTCTGGATAATGGCTTGCGGCCTGGCTTTTTACGCTGATAGCTTAGGGTTTCTTCAGGGTCGGAATCATCCTGCTTTAAGCTATCAAGAATGGACTCCGCTTCATTAAACAACTCCATTTGACCCGGACATTTCTCACTGGAGGTGCCAAAACGCTTATGTTGCAACAGACGAAACTGCTCCTCATACCATGTCAGTTTTTCCTGTAATTGATCCACTGTCGACTGATAGTCCAGCACCATTTTGTGCAGTACATTCGTCTCGTCTGGAAGTGATTTCATGGTGTTTATTATACCACCAAACAGGGTTAAATAATCATTTAACTGGCTGTTTTATTAGATATTTTCCACGTAAAATAACGGCAACAAATCAATTATTTATTAAGCCAGAAATAGCGGTATGAGCTTGCGCTTGCCGATAGGATAAACCCTCCAGTAACCAGTGTAATTCACGTAAGGTTAATGATAACGGATGTTCGTTTAACTCGGTTGGCCACTGAAACTTCCCCTTATCCAGGCGCCGATAATAAAGCCAGAACCCATTACACTCCCAATAGAGTATTTTCAGTTTATCGCGAGAGCGGTTACAAAAGACAAAAATACTTCCGGCAAAGGGATCATGGCCAAACTGTTCCGAAACAATCAGTGACAGACCATTGATAGATTTACGCATATCAGTAACGCCGGTCGCCAAAAACACTTGATTAACAACAAGCCCGTTTATCATGAGATAGACCTAACCAGTTTCAGTAGCGGCTTTAATGATGCAAGTTCTGTACTGGCACAAATTTCCAGACTGAAGCCATTAGAATGAGTCACTTTGATAACTGATGAATCAGCAGGTACGCCTGATCCGTTCAACATCTCCTCTGCAACCAGTGTTACCGGAACCAATTGCTTGGCTTGTAACACTGGTGGAGCGAGCGAACTGAATTGCTTTTTGTAATAACTGAAGATATGCGGCTTGATATCATGGGCTTTGCAATACCCGACCTGAGTTAAACGACTGGCTTGCCATTGCGGTATATGATTTTGCATAGCCGCTTTATTTTGAGATGGACTCATAAATTCCTCCTGAGTTAATTGGAGGTATTATGCATAAAACTAGGATATAGTCGGTTTTTACACTTTTTGCGACAGAACCTAGCAAAGTCCTTGATTGGCAACACTGTCCCGACCTATTCCAAAACATCATGATTCCAAAATAGGGGCTGAGCTTGAAAGGAGAGAAGAAAACCCGAAAATGCTTAACAAATGAGAAGCTAATTAAGATATAATTAACATTCGTTTGATAGCAAGAGTGTGTCTCTTACTTTCAAGCTGTGGTGAGTGACTGGTATCACTCATACACAACCTTTATTAAAGGCAAGAAACCCAAACACTTAAAAATGCTTGGGTTTTTTTTTGCCTTTAAGCCCTAAACTTTAAAAGTTCGGGGGCTTGTTTCTAAACCTGAAAGAGGAAATATCAGGTTTTATTGTCAACAACCTTAACTCATATCCCTAATACATGGCAAGTTTAACTGTACTTTATAGCTATCAGGCGCGCCTTGCGTCCGCCACATACTGAGCACAAAGCAGCTCAGTCATAGCTACCACAAATGGCTCTACGGCTATTCGGGATAAAATTTTAGCTTCCCTCGCGCGCTATCGCGCACTTCGAATTGGCAAATTCCCCTGCTCCTTCTGGAGACTATCATCCCGGGTTCTGTCGCAAAGAAAATGTTTGTGTAAAAAGTCACCTGTTTTATGCGACAAATGGATAAAACACCATACAGGATAAAAACTTTATCTGCCATCATTAAAAATACGCTAATATAGTGCTAAAGCCAAGTAATATGTGATATACAGGGAAATAATAACTTGAAAAATAGAACCATTTTTAATTGAACATAAAAATCTTCTGTGGCTGAAATGAATCTTATTATCGTAGATAATAGGGTGATTTTGTTTTTATGCGACAGAACCTCTCCTATTCGCTGCGTAGGTGAACGAATTACGGCGACAGGAGTCCCGGAATTTCGTGAGGTAGCATGGCGCGCCTAGCCTGAGTGGCTTGTAATATAAGGCCTACAATAATCTGGTGGGTTACTGTAGTTGGGTGAAGGTCATCCCAAAAAAGATAATTGTTTGGATATGTTCCTGTTTCATTAAATACATCTAGCGCCATACCCCTCACATTAGTAATAGAAACAGGTGGTCCAGGAACAAAAAAAGTTGGTGTGTAGGTTTCACCCGAATTAACTGTGTCAACGATTAGTTTAAGTTTTGTGTATGTATCAACGAGATAGATGCGTCCTTTGAAGTTTCGATCACGACGAAATTTTCGTAACTGTTCCTTGAGCTCTATGTTGTAAAGTAACGAGTAGATATCTGCAGCATCCCTGACCCAGATGTCACTTTGTCCTTTCGGAGTGTCTCCGAGTTTTGGCAGGTTGAATATCAGAAAGTGTCGGGCACCTCTCTGTTCCAAGTCAATCATTGATTGCGTGACCGCATTAACCGCATCGATGGCTGCCAAAGGGCCAAACTTTCTACCTTCCAAAAGATTATTAGCACCTGACCAAATTGCAAAGAGAGTAGAATTATTTGGTTCGTTGTGATTAAGATACTCAGAAACTTCGGTGAGCAAATTAGGAATAAGCTCTGTGACACCTGGTGGCTGTATGGCGCTATCTGAGGCCTCAGAGCCGCCCCATGCCCAAGTATTACCTAAGGGCTGCGGCGATAGTGATGTAGTGCCACCGCGCCCAGGGGTGCGTGTAGGCAATTCCCAGTATTCTGCCAGTTGCTCAACCCACAGGACATTGTCACAAAAATGAGTCTCTTTATAATAGCCATCAATGACGGGGCTTGAGCCTTCTTGAGTCAAACCTGAAACATTACCGATATCGGTTAGGCTGTCTCCGAAAGAGATAATTTCATTAAAAGAGTGTGCCTGTCCCCTTGGAATGACGCCAAAAAATAGTAGGCTCATCATAATGATCAAACCTATGTTATTTAGACTTTTCTTTTCTTTGTTTAATGGAAAATAAAAAAAATCATCCATTGAGCGATCAAAATTCATCATTTTAAATATTTAGTAGGACCCAATACCTTCGCCACTTTTAATTTAAGCCAAAAATGACAATCTTACACCCATATAAATCAATCACTTACAGGCTGTAAAATTCATAAAAATGAGTGTATTCTCATTTTGGCGAAGGTATTGAGTACCCGAATTTAGGTAGTATCAAAAACTTGAACATCGAGTATCAAGATATTGTTCACCAGTATGTATATTTTTAATTCCTCTCGAGCCAAGAATATCGGTCTCCTCTAAATGAACATAAGATTTGCCATTAAATGTTTGAACTTCTTTAACTTTGAAAGTTGTTTGGGGAGTAAATAATACTTCATTTTGCAATGGATTACTAACAAGAGGATAAGCCGACAACTTTGGCTCAATAACGAAAAATGTATCATTGATAGAAGCTCTAAACGTTTTTATAAACTCAGGTGATGAGCTAGTTGGCAAAAAACCTTTATCCATTACAATATCTCCTTCTTCTATTAATCCATCCCGGAATGCATTTGTCTCAGTTGTACGATATACTTTTTTTTGATACGGGGGAAATTTTTCTAGAATTTTTTCTAGTGTAACAGCATTATCGTCAAGTTTATCAGCCCGAAGATTTTTATTATAAGTCTCACGGCCAGAACTCCATCTATCGAGCATATATTTTTCATCATGAGTTAAAGGTTAGTTTATAAGTCCTATAAAGGTTTTCCTATATCAGTGCCAGGTAATTTGTTTCCCAGCGGAGGACGTAAAGATTCCGGACGGTTACTTTTCAATGAACATTCTAAATTATCTTCCATAAGGTCCATAATGGACATTGCAATACCGTGTCTAGCGGGACCCTCCAACCAATCTTCGGGTTCTTCGTGCCCGTCAACTCTGTGTAAAGCTGTCTGAAGGTTCACGCAAGGGTAATCCGAGGTAGCTGCTGAAACTAGCATGTCGTTAAATTCCACATACTTGTCCATATCAATGATGGAAAGTGTCCCCTCCTCCAGGGCTTCATCTATAAATTTTTGGAGGGTATCTATAGCAGCGGGAACATCTTCTGTCCCCGAAACACCTGATCCTAAAAGGGAAACTCCTGTAACGGGGGTGTCTTCGTCATTGCTCTCAATAATAAGAATATTCCTCTCGTATTCATAAAGGACACTGGGGTTATAATTAACTGGAATCTCTACCTCAGAGTCAGCACTGATTTTAAAGGGTACGTCTGGAAATTCCGCTGTAAAAGATTCCCCTGGTATATAACTCTCAAAATACATATCCTCAATAGTCAGTTTTTCACCACCTGTATTTGTAATTGATATCCGTACTGTACGACCCTCCCCAGATTTAACTTTTCCAAAATCATAGAGGGAAGGGGTTACACCTATATTTGGATTATAAAGCTTCTTAATTTCACCATCGGATAAAGCACGGTTGTAGATACGAACCTCATCAAGGATACCTTTAAATTGGTATTTATAGATGCCCCATCGGCCGTCGGGGCTAGTGAAATGCCTACCCATTATCAAAGGATAAGAGTTTGTTGTTTTATAGGGGGATATTGGATTTTCGGATTCAAGTTCTCCGTTAAGGTAATATTTGATAACTCCGTTGGTATTATCAATAACCCCCGTCACATGATGCCACTCTTTGATAGGGAAAGACGCAGAAGCGGAAACACCATCACACCACCGTGATCCACCCCCTACATTAAAAGCTTGTCCTCGACTTCCGGCGTTTGAACCACTTGCATTAAACATATAGTGGTTGAGGCAATCCCTACCCTTTACAAGGATATCTTGTATCCCATTATTCGTAGCACGATAGACCCAAAAGGAGACCGAAAAATCCCCATCTACGTTAAGGGAGTCATCATGTTTAACATATACATAGTCGTCTACACCATCGAATTCAACGGCCATCCCCCGCACACCAGGGGTATAAGTTACGCCCCCGCGCTCCTCGCCATCATTCCCGTTCCCACTAGAATCGGACGCATCGTTCTCAAATTTATAATGCGCAACTAAACCATCTGTTAGACTTGCCTTAGAGTTACTCACTAAGAGCATACTGGAGATAAATAAATAGGTTATTAATAATTTCATTTTAAAGAATCTTCTTTTTAAGATTATTTTAAGGTTTAAGAAAGCGTGATACTTGTATTTTTAAACTTAAGATAGGTATTCGGGGAGGTCTTAATATCAAAAGTGGACTGGTCGGGTATAACTGATGTGATAGGGTGTACCCTAGCCCCATCTACATCCGTAACTTGCACCTGTCCTATCTTAACTAGAACCCCTCCATAACTAAACTCTTTATTTAAAAGCAACTCATAACTTGCCAGAATTTTAAGAATCTCCTTACGAGTCTCTGTAAGGTACTTGGAATCTGATAGCCTTATAAGGATCTTAAAGTCCTTATACTGAACCTCTGCGGGCTTTAAAATCACTCGCACACCTACCATCTTATAAGGTTTTAAGTAAGTGGCCATCTTACGTGGTTCTGTCGCAAAAAGTGTAAAAACCGACTATATCTTAGTTTTATGAGGCTAATGAATAATATTTCATACAGAATAAAACACCGATCATCCTATCGTTAAAATTTCGGCAGATAAGTTGTAAAGTCATATGCCACCTGGCATACAGGTTAATAAGTCCTTAAGAAATACCGCCATTTTAAACTGAACATGTGAATCTTATTTGGATGAGATTAAGCCTTATTTAAATAGGCTATTGCCCTTAATACGATTATCGAACCTCCCAAGAACAGGGAAAATAAAGTCAGCAATTCCTTGATCCCAGGCCTCACGCAATTGCTCAATAATACCTTTTGAAAATATAGTGCGCCGCATATTAGACCAATTATTAAAATTAGGCCGCGCAGTCTTTATCTCTGAACGAAGAGTATTGGCAACACCTATAGCTGATTTTGCTTTAACAGGAAGATCACCCCCAACATATCCGGGGCGATTTTCCTTGCGGTTGATGGTTTGATAATGCACATTGGCAGAGCCATTTTCTTCTGCTGCGTATTTCAGCTCATAAAGAAACGTAAGATCATGCGTAAATACAATTACCTGACGGTGTTGAGATTCTTCGACTAACCTAGCAGCAACAGCTTTTCTATTAATATGGTCAAGCGAGGACATAGGATCATCAAATATAATACCTGAATGCAAACTTGAGGTTACAAGCTCTGCTAGAAAAGTAGCCAGGGCAATACAGCGATATTCTCCCTCACTAAAAACGTCACCAACAGGCTCATTGGGTTTTTCAGCAAAACAAACCTGAAAAAAAGAAACCGCATTTCGGTCTTTAACTTTGCGTAGCTCTACAGGCAGGCTACCCAAAAGATTAATTTTTTTTACCTCATGATAAAAACGCTCTTTTAAAGCATCTGTAACCAACTTATCTGATAACTCCTTATTTTTATTCGTTACTGCTCTCTTTGCCGTTGTCCTATTTGTTTTTTTGATATTTGCAATTTCTTGTTGACGAGATATTTCTTTTTTTACATCTTCAAATATTGAGCTTAAATGTTTACGATCTTTAAGCTCATTAAATTCCCTTATTAACTCTATGCTCTCTGGGGTGTTATCATCTGCTAAGAGTTGAGACGCGCGCTTAGACAGGGATTGGTTTATTTCATTTAGCCGACTTTCAGGAATTTCAATAGCCTTTGCTTGAGGTGATAACCCACGCATATATATCCGTAAATGCCATTTGGCTGTAATCAATGCAACACGGACATTTTTAGCCAGTTTGCTTTCGCCTAAATCTTTTTCAAAAAAAGCAATTGCATCCCTAATAGTAGAAAGAGAAATATCTGCCGTTTTAGACTGAATAATATTTTCTTTATATGCAGTTATGGCCGTTGTTTCATCAGATTTAGTCGTGCCTTGAATAAATTCCTCAAAAGTTAAACGCCTTAAAACAGCCTCTTCATCAAGCTCTTGTTGGCACAACACACAGAAATCTCCGTCTGCATTGGCTTCTGGGAACTTCTTATTTGGGTACGCTACTTGATCTGAATACTGCCTAGCAGCCTCCCAAAGCTGCTGCCAGACTTCCTTACCAACATCAGGCAATGGAGAAGCTGCAAAAATCTTTTCAGACGCTAATTTAGCGAGCTTCATTTTATTATCTCGTTCTTGTCTCAAACTATCACGGCGATTAAAGGATTCTTCTGTAATCGCATTATGTAGCTTTTGAAACTGCTGTTTATATAAAACGAGAGATTTATTTTGTCGCTCAATTTTTTCTGCCGATATTTTAGGGTTTTGTGCAAAATCAATTTCTAACTGATATAGGCGTATTTTTTCTTCTTCGCTTAATGTAGATAACTCTGTGAGCGTCTCTAGGCTTGATTTGTCAGACAGCCCATAAAGGAATATACCCGCTTTGGTTTTTTCATTTAAAGATGGAGTTTTGATCGCTTCTGGTGTTTGCTTGATAAGCAGGGCAATTTGATTATCTAAATTATTTTTTATCGTGTCGCATATATCTGAAAGTTTACCTAAAATCCGCATCGGTTCCGGGGTATAAGCAATAGGATTTGTTTCATCTACATGAATATTCGCACTCTTAGAGTCAAAGACACTCACAGATGATAAGTTCGGAAGGCTTGATTTTTTAGGATTCCAATTAAGCGTTGTCTCCTTATCACCTGTTGAAAAAATAATATTCGCAGATTGCGCCTTTGGTTCAATATCTTTAATATCACCACGAATATCAAGCTTACCATCACGCGTATGGCAAGCATGTTTAAGAATCCTAGCATAGCCTGATTTGCCCGATCCATTATCTCCATAGACTATACTTAATCCCGTTTTTGAAAACTCAAGACGTTGTTGCTCTGCAAGGGCATTAATGCCAATTGGATTTTCAACGCTCACTATTGATACTGGCTCACCTGTAACTATCCCTGCCTTAACATCATCACTTGTAAGAGGATCGAATGAAGAGGATGAATCAAGACAAATTTTTGTAAGTTCCTCAATATCTATTGAGGACAAATCACCCTCTTGCAGCACAATTCTTTTCAAAGCATCGCGTTGCCATGATGGTCTATCTAACGACCACTTAACTAAATCACTTAAAGCTTGTCTTTCCGTGTAAACATTTGTTTCCATTGCCCCCCTCTTTTTTCGGTTCTGTCGAAAAAGATAAGTATTTGTGTAAACTCGGCTATAAACCTGTTTTTATGCCTCTCATGACAAAGTATCATGCAGGAGACAATATTTCAACTTATCGGGATAATTGAATGGATAAGCCAGGTATGATCTGGTGTTCAGGAAAATAATTACTTAAAAAATGGCGCCATTTTTAGTTGAGCATGCAAACCTACTTTGGGTGAACTTAAATCTTATGATCGTAGGTAATAGGCTATTTTTGGTTTTTGCGACAGAACCCAGTGCCTGTCGGTTTTTTCTTTTATATGCCGGATCCAGCCTTAAAGCAGTGGGATAAAGAAGATAAACGGTTGAAAAAGATCGGTATAGCAAAAAAAGATCGCCCTATTAAGCCTGAACGTGACAGTGCCTACCCGACCAAAACAGAGATTGCATTAGGCTTATTAAAAGAGTTTAAAGTTGCGCATAGCCTGATTAAAATTAAAGGCGTACTGGCTGATGCGCTGTATGGTGAAAAAGCCTTTATGGACGAAGCAGCTAAAGAATCTGGAGGCTCGCAGGTGATTAGCCAATTACGTAAAAACCAAAATATTGAATATAGAGGTAGAATAAGGTCAGTCGAGAGCTACTTTAATTCGATTAACAAAGGCATTGATCAGACAATACGTGTACGTGGCGGCAAAGAGATTAAAGTGACTGTCAGCAGTGCACGATTAAAGGTGAGTTCTCACAGTAAAAAACGCTTTGTCATTGCGTTAAAATATGACGGTGAAAACGACTATCGCTATTTAGTGGCGACAGACCTGACTTGGCGCACACAAGATATTATTCAAGCCTATACGTTGAGATGGCTGATTGAGGTTTTCTTTGAGGACTGGAAGCTTTATGAAGGATGGGGGCGTGAGGCCAAACAATTAGATGAAGAGGGATCAAGCCGTGGCCTGATTCTGAGTCTTTTGTTTGACCATTGCCTTCTCCTTCACCCAGAGCAAATAGCCCGCATTGAAAGCAAACTACCTGCGTATACCGTAGGAAGCTTACAGCGCAAGTCTCAAATGGATGTACTGCTTGAGTTCATCACGTCATTGCTAGAGTTTCCAGATCCTGGTGATAAGCTGAAAGAGTTAGGTGAATTAATAAAGGATGTGTTTCAACTGATGCCATCAGGAAAACATATGATTGGCAGAGATTTAGGGCGCTTAGAGCCAACACCATCATTAAAGTATTGTTCTGCTGGGTGAAGGTAAGAGTTTAATGGCAATGGGATGGAAAACTTGAACATCGAGTAATAGTGTTTTATTCTGCATAATGCTTCTTTCATGAGAAGAATAAAAACAGGTTCATAGTCGGGTTTACACAAATACGTATCTTTTGCGACAGAACCATATTCGCCCTGTATCACGACTTTCAGTCGCCACCCCCTCTAATCCACCCGTCTTTCAGCGGGTTGTTGTTTAGTTTTTGAGACAGAACCCCCTTAAAATAGTAATTAACTCATGCACATTGGTGCTTGGGTTGTTGTTTGCTGGGTCATCGGAGTCGTAACTACTTAAAAGCTTCTTTGCATTAGCAATAGCTTCCTTTTCTGTTCCATGCTTAAAAAGAATATTTTTCTGATAGTTAAACTCATCTTCTAGCTTACTTTGTAACTCAGTCCTATCTATGGCCGTATTTCTATACTCAAGACGCAATAAATACCAAATTTCAAAACAAGGGTTAGAATAAGCAACTTCAATCCCCTTACTTTTTGCTTTTGCTAGTGCTGCATTAAAATCATTGGCTGAATGCCCGGCGCCTTTAGTTCGCTCTATATCTCTGTCAATAACAATCCATTTATAAGAGAAACTTTCATAATCAGTGTGATCCAGTAAATCCTTTAAAACACCTTTAGGGTCAGTATGATTATGTTTTGCTATTACCAGAGACCCCGCTGCAATCTTGTGTTGATACTTTAATGACGTGAAAATATCTTCTAAATAAAGCCGTTCAGTTTTAGTACCTTCACACGCCACCAAAATACTTTTCCTAATTACTCTAATTTCTTTGACTCTTTTAATTTGCTTTCTGTTTTTTTTATTACTATCAAACCCTTCAGCACCACCAATACGACGAGCCATTAAAAATCACCCAAATACGGTACTGCACCAAATTGCCCTTGTAAATAATGCTTTTCTAAATTATCAGTGCTTCTAACATCCTTACCTTTGCTATTTTTCCTAAACTCCAACAATGAATACAGCTCAGTACTGCCATAAAGGTTTTTTTCAGTAAACCATATTTGATCGCGACCAAAAAGCTGGGGACGGGAAAGAAAACTAACATCATGTGTTGTAAAAATTAACTGAGCATTAAAGGGGTTATTCTCAGCATTATGAAATAATTTAATAAGCCTCTCGGTTAGCATAGGGTGCAAACTGGCATCAATTTCATCAATCAATAAAATTTTCCCTGACTTTAGAGTGTCTAAAATAGGTGCAGATAAAGCTAAAAACTTTTTAGTCCCTTGGGATTCATCGGTATTTAACGAGAAGTAAGTAGCACCAGTCGCGTTATTATCTGCATCAAACTTTTTATGGCTGGTTTGTATGTCGCTATAAGTAATACGAGCACCACCACTAAGAATTTTCTCCATTATTTCAGCAGGTAAAGGCAGTTCTTTAGCTTGTTCATCAGGAATATCTTGTTCATCAATTTTTAAATCATTAATACTTAAATCAGCTTTCTTTAGCAAATCTAAAAGTTTGGCTTTAATGTTAGGGTCTTTCATTTGCTCTAAAGCAAAATCAATATAAGGCTGATTTTGTAAGCCATTAAGTAAATTAAGATCGTAAAACCACTCTAAAATAGTCTTTGATACCTCGCCTCCTTCTTGATCGCACCGCCAAATAAACAACTGATTATCAATCGCTTTAAGGCGACGTCCTTCCTTAAACTTCAGCTGATTCACGTAAAAAATATTACCCTCAATATCACGCTGAAATAAACGCGATTCCTTGCCTCTCGTATCAGCATACAACCATTCAGAATAGACCTTCTCGCTATCCACCTCAAAACCATATCGGTACTTACAATCACCCTTTAAAAAAATGATTTCAAAATGACTAGAAGCCGTTTCTGTCTCAGTATTCAGTAAAAAAGGAAAGTAGGGTAGTTTATCCACGGATTGAGTGACTTTATAACGGTTCAAAACCATTTCTCTCATATAGGCCAGAGCATTTAATACGGTACTCTTGCCGCTGGCATTTGCGCCATAAATAACAGCACTCTTTAGTATGTGATAGCCTTTACTTTCAATACTATTAACTGTTGTCTTACCTTTTCCTGCATTCATACTAAGTACAGCTGTATCCTTAATAGAACGAAAATTATTGACTTTAAATTGTAGCAACATGGCTAAAAATTGTTATATAAATTGTATATTTGTATATTTTATACAAATATAAGTATTAAACAATGGGCGGTGGCTCAAATCCTGTGATTATTCTAAAAGTTGGTGCTGGGTTCTCAGTGACTCTATTTCAGAAATAGAATGTATCTAGCCATTGCCAGGAGCATAGATTTCCTGAATTCATATAATAACTGCAACACCTCTGTAAAGGGATTAGATGGTATAGTTTCCATCGACTAAAACCTGAAACTAAAAGCTGAAAAAAATAGCCAAACAACGCCATATTGATAAACCCAAAAACATCAAGATGACGCCTGAGTTACAGCAGATAATAACGCCTTTAATCAAAAAAAATCGAGTCCTGACTGCATTTAAGGGCGCTTAAAACAACAAGGTAAGAACTCTGTGAGTCATGAAACTATTTACCGTACTTGCTATGTCTTGGGTGTATGGGTTAAAGTTATTGGCAATAAAACCTGATATTTCTTCTTTCAGGTTTAGAAACAAGCCCCGAACTTTTAAAGTTTGGGGCTTAAAGGCAAAAAAAAACCCAAGCATTTTTAAGTGCTTAGGTTTCTTGCCTTTAATAAAGGTTGTGTATGAGTGCGACGAACACTCACCACAGCTTGAAAGTAAGAGACCAACTCTTGCAATCAAACGGACGTTAATTATATCTTAATTAGCCTCTCATTTGTTAAGCATTTTCGGTTTTCTTCTCTCCTTTCAAGCTCAGCCCCTATTTTGGAATCAAGATGGTTTGGAATAGGTCAGGACAGTGTTGCCAATCAAGGATTTCTAAGGACGTGGAGTTGGGCTTCAGGCGGAGCCTGAAGACATTCGCTGTCTAACTTTTTGTCAAACACCAGTTCTAATCATAACTCCGGAATAAGTAATGCATATAGAAATTAGTAATTGCAACAATATTCATAGTGCTTCTTTAGACATAAGCAAAAATAAACTTAATATAAAATTTGCTCCAAATGGAGCAGGTAAAAGTACAATTGCGAAAGCGATAATGCATTATGCGGATGATGAAAAACTAGCAGACCTAATGCCATTTAAACTTAGGAAGGAAAATCCTGAGTCATTCAGACCGAAGATCCAATGTTCTGAAAACATTGGTAATGTTATGTGCTTTAACGAAGCTTATGTCAATCAGTTTACATTTCAGTCAGATGAGCTTGTTAGCAATAGTTTTGACATCTTTATTTTTCAACCACTTAAGAATCAGATGAAATACCACTTAAAGTGAGGAAGCTCAAGCGTTCAAAAGTTTCGAGTTATTTTTTCAATACTTAACGGTGATAAAGTATGTTTCTTACTAGTCGAATACGCATTTCGAGTCCTCCTATTGCTGGAAAGCTCTGAACATTAGAGCGTCCGTCTAGCTCTTCTTCACTTAGGAAAGCGAAAGCCTTAGAGTACCAACTCCCCTTAGTAGTTGGTGCGTTATCGGCAGTCCAGTACCAAGTAGTTTTCATATTTGTAACTAAACCTTGATCTTCTAGTGCTTTTAACGCTTTTAGTTCTTTAACCGTTGGTAATCTCCAGTTGTGTTTGTTGCTTAATGCCCATGATCTACCCATAGCATCGTACCAACTCAATTTAATAGCAGACCTCCATTTATCTGCATAGGAATCTTCGCTTGCTACATCATATTCAGCAGCTTCTACTGCGCTTCCTTCTTTAGGGCTATAGATTACTAAGCCTCCTGTAGGCCCTGTATCGCCTACCTTGTACAAATCTTCTGCATTAGCGTTATGTAGTAATAATGGCGCAATAAGAGCCATTGCAATTAATAGTTTCATTTTATTATCCTTTTAATTAGTTTTTATTTAGAATTCTCTTACAGGTCTAGCGTAAAATCCCCCGTATGTCCAGAGCCATCCCCCATTTATATAGTGGATGATCCCATGCAGTTGAAGTCCAGTAATAAGAAAATTTGTAAACAGGTGAGCTAACCATTCCTGCTTTATCTTTAATGGTAGTAATCATTCTATAAGGCTATGTCATCGTTAAGTGTTGAATTTTTAACAACCTTAATATTTCAATCACTTGATGATCTCATGAAATACTTCTTAAAGTGAGGAAAATCAAGCTTTCAAAAGTTCCGTGCTAAATTTTCAATACTTAACGGTGATATAGCCTTCTATAAAGACCTCCTGTGCTTGGTATAAACTACGGTGGATTCAACTCTGAAGTGCAATTCCTGTAATCATGCGGCCTCACGTTTATTCTTATGAAAAAACACAGCATGAGGGGGGTGTCATAGTTTAACGTTTTTCGTGGTCGGTGGTTGAGCTTATTCATAACAGCTTCGACCTCCTCACCACTTATTTCTTCAAAGCGACTTCCTTTAACAAAGTATTGCCTTATCAGCCCATTGGTATTCTCATTCAAACCTCGCTCCCAGGAAGCGTAAGGATGAGCGAAGTAAACTTTCGTTTCTAATTGTTCCGCCAGTTTTTCGTGCCCTGCAAACTCTTTGCCATTATCTGCTGTTATCGTATGGGTCTTATCCAAATAAGGCTTCAGAATCATGATAGTCGCTTCTGTGACGACTTTGCTCTGCTTGCTATCGACATTTTTAATCAAGGTGAATTTAGAGACGCGATCCACTATCGTCACTAGGGCTCCTTTTATTGTTCCAACCAATTGAGAAATTGCGACTTTAGGCGGAACCATTACCAACAAATGGACATGATCTTCCTGAACATTCAGTTCAACAACCTCACAACCAAGTCTCTCTGCAAAAATACGAATTGTTTTTGATATTTCAAACCCAACCCTATCTTTCAATACTCTATACCTATATTTTGGAACTCACATAATATGATATTGGCAATGCCATACCACATGTGATAATTTACGAAATCTACTCATGCTTTTTCTCCTAGTTTTTGTTGTGGCGACAACATGACTAGAATGCATGAATAGACTTTATTTGTCTCTCCAGGCGGATCCTTTCGACCAACTCCACGTCCTAAGGACGTGGTTTAATTTTTAATTAATAAAGTCGAATTTGGACGAGATATTAATGCCTAATAACAGATCTAACCCACTACCAAGCAGTTTATGGCTTTAGCAGGATAGTTATACCTGAAGATCAGGGTTTCTGCTTTTTCAATAATACTTGTGACAGAACCCATGGTTTTTAGCGAAGGAATATGAAGAGAAAATGAAAATTAAAAAGAAAATACTATACATAATACTTACATTCTCACTGGCAATGGCATCTATGCAGACACAGGCTAAAGTATATCCTCCAGTCTTAGTGCCAGTCTTATTGCCACCCAGTATTCCAATTGATCCATCTATAACATATCGATGGGTGAAAGTGCCTGTAACATTCTATATGTCTCCTTACAATGGTACTTTTCCATTCTCTTTAATTGGCCTACTAAAATTTTCTATTACATCAGCTATTATTTATGGAATAACTCAGATACCAGTAGTTAATAAGTTTCTGGAGGAAGAAATTCTGCCTACATTAAGTAAATGGTGGAAAGAGGTAAAGAGTTGGTTTGGTGCAGATGATGATGACGAATATGTTCCTTTACCAGAGCCTACTCCTGTTACTGATCTTCCTTCTGGTCCTCAAAGAAATATGAAGCCAGAGGGTGGTGCTAAAAACGATTACTATATTTCAGGCTATGACTCTACTGAATCTTATATGACAGCGACTACTTGTCCAAAAGGAATGGAAGATAGCTTAATTGATATAAGGCTTGTTCAAGGAGAGACTGATGAAATAGCTGATGAATTCCAAAAAAATCACGATCTTCATCAATGCGTTAAGTTTTATATTGCTCATCCCAATGCTTTTTCAGAAGAAGGTTGGCTGATTGATAGCGATAGCTTTAAGGTAATTGAGGAAGTTATTAACCACTATGTATCAGGTGGAGAATTCATTAGGAAAAATGCTTATGTTCGCATTCAGGTTAAGAAAACGGAAGAAGGTCTATACGACTTAGGACTTAGAGAATTAACCCTAAAAGATGAAATCTTCGAATTGAAAGAAAGCAAAGTTGAAAATGATAAAATTAAGAGCCAATTAGCGACATTAAAAGCTTATTTAAAAACTCTTAAAGAAGAGCTAGAAGCTCTAAAAAGCAATCCAGCTACCACATAAGACACTAAGTAAAAATCCATGAAAATCCATGAAAATATACTATCAGTATCAGCAATTGTTCTATCCACCATATCGCTCAATATAATGGCGGAAAATAATACTAATAATAACAGTTTCTTCATTTCGGAATATGACTCTACCAAATCCTATAAGACAGCGACGACGTGTCCTAAAGGGCAAGAAGATGGCTTAATTGATATAAGAATAGTTAAAGCAGCTACTGTTCTACTAGCCGATGAATTTCAAAGGTATCACGATCTTCATCAATGCGTTAAATTCTATATTGCTCATCCTGAATCAGGTGCATATTCAGATGAGGGGTGGTGGTTTCAAAGTGAATCCTTTAAGACGCTTGAAGCTGCTGTTAATACGTACGTATCTGGCGGAGACTTTGTTAGAGAAAAAGCTTTCGTTCGAATCGAAGCTAACAAATCAGAAGATGGCTTAATCAGTTTTGGAATAGGTGAAAAAACTCTATTAGATCATATAAGTGATCTAAGAAAAGAACTCGTAGAAGCAGATGATAACGTAACAGAATTGGCTAAAGTAAGGAGTGAGATTCAAGCAGTAAGAGAAGAAATAGCAGAACTTAACAACTAATTAAAAACGTAACTACTCAGCGTATTTTTTAACTTTAAAATCAAGTGGATATATTTTATTTTGACCTGATTTTAGTCATATTTATCTTAAAAATTGGTAGATATTGAACTAAAAACCAGATAGATACATTAATTATATTTTATAATAAATTGGTTATGAACTCACATTGAGCGGGTATGGATTTATATTTTCAGATTATCTTTTAATTGTTAAAAACAAAAAGCTACAATAAGTTTAGTAGATTTCAATGGCTTATATGAAATCTTTTAAAATAAATGTGTTACATTAATAAATAAATCCACAGCTTCTAATCTGAAGTTTCCCAATAATTATTTATGGTAAAATTGAAACTATGCTAGCATAGTTTCAATTTTACCATAAATAATTATTGGGAAACTTCAGATAAGTAAATTTCAACATGTTTTAGAAAATATAATTTTTGAATATATTCCCGATCGTGAAAAATTAAATAAGTCTAGCTTTGAAGAGTTGGAAAGTTATAAAGCTGAAAATGTTAATAAAGCCATTCAAGAACAAAAAAACAAAATATAAATAAAGAGATTATTGATCTCGAAAAAAAGAAACACCCTGACTTTTTGGAATCAATAAAAGGCTTTATTTCTAAAAAACAAATCGAGATTGGCCAGCAAAATAGATTATTAGAAAGCTTACCAAAAATCACCAACCCAAATAACGATGATAAAGACTCAGAACAACAAAGTAAGATAGCGCAGCAGAATACTGAACTAGATGCGTTAAAAGATAGCCTCAAAGAAAAAGAAAAAAGCAGGGAAACTCTAACAAGTGAGATTGAAGAGCTTAAACAATTTAAAAAGAAAGTTGAGCTACAAGAACAATCTGTAGAGGAGTTTCTGAAAAGTCATACAGAAGAAGCTAAAGAATATAACCTCGACATCAATAAAATACTAAAAATCAAAGTGGATTTTTCCTCAATTGAGGAAAAAATACTAAATTCTGAAAAAGAATTAGAAAAGATAAATCTTTTCATTGGGACTGTTGAGTCTACCAAAGCGAGGAGTGCCGATAGTAATAATGAAAGTATTGTCTACAAAATCAAGTTACTAACTAAGCAATTGAAAGCTGAAACAGATAAGCTAACAGGTGAAGAAAAAGCATATCAACAGAATGAACAGCGAAAAAAATCAATCAATGAAAAAATTCAAGAGCTGACTGGAGTCCCTGAAAACCCATCGCTTGAATCATTAGGTTTTTATGAAAAGGAAAAAGAGTTCATAAATGTCCATTTACAGCAGTTACTAAAAGAAAAAAGAAAAAGTAGGCGCGCCATGCTACCTCACGAAATTCCGGGACTCCTGTCGCCGTAATTCGTTCACCTACGCAGCGAATAGGAGATGCTCCAGCCGCCCTGCGTCCGCCACAGACTGAGCACAAAGCAGCTCAGTCATGGCTACCACAAATGGCTCTACGGCTATTCGGGATAAAATTTTAGCCTCCCTCGCGCGCTATCGCGCACTTCGGATTGGCAACAACCCTGCGCCTTCTGGAGACTATCATCCCGTCCGGGGCTGACAGCGAATGAAATCATTGAACTTTACAACTCATTCAAAAAATCCGTAGACGATAAAATCGCACAAAGTAAAGACTTGCTTGAAGACTATGATATAAAAATTGATTCTTCATTTTACCTTAATTCAAACTTCTACAGTGATTTTCTTAATTTTATTAATCAAAGGAAGAGTGGCTGTTTTCTAGGGGAAGAAAAAGGTGGAAATAAGATAAAATCAATTGTTGAAGATAGTGGTTTTAGTAATGAAAATAAGATCGAAATTTTATTAACCAATATAATTGATAGCCTTGAAGAAAATAATGCCGAAATCAGTGAACAAGTAAATAATGATAAATTAAATTCATTCTATGATTATGTGTTTTCACTAGATTATTTAAAACCAAAATATGAATTAAAACTAGGTGGAAAAGTACTTGGTCAACTATCTCCTGGGGAAAGAGGAGCATTATTATTAATCTTTTATTTTATGATTGATAAAGAAGCTGAAGTTTCCCAATTATTGAGTAGCTGAAATACACAATGCTGGTGTATCGAGGTTTATTTTAGGTGGTTTTGCCATGTTTATAGCAAACCCCTACTTAATTCCCCTTAGGCAATAGCATTTGAAACGAATGAAAAGACTATTTTTTTCATATAGTTGTAGCATAGTTTCAATTTTACCATAAATAATTATTGGGAAACTTCAGATAAAGAAGAAATACCGCTTGTTATCGATCAGCCCGAAGATAACCTTGATAATGAAAGTGTTTACAATATGCTTAGCAAATTTATCAAGCAAGCCAAAAAGAAGAGACAAATAGTTATGGTGACTCATAACCCTAATTTAGCTGTTGGGGCTGATGCTGAGCAGATTATTCATGTTTGTATCGATAAGACAAATAAAAATGAATTCTCTTTCGTTTCTGGCTCAATTGAAAACCCTGAAATTAACAAGAGCATTGTTAAAATATTAGAAGGAACTAAGCCAGCATTTGATAAACGAAAATTGAAATATCAAGGACAGTAACCCTATGGGTTCTGTCGCAAGAACTTATTATGATGGTAAAGATTGGTCATAACCGACCTTTATGCAGCTAATGAGTAAAAAACCACGTTCTAAGAACGTGGTTTTGATTGCACCCTAGAAGGGTGTAATGACTAGCCCTCTTAGAAGGCTAGTCCATTGCCGCCTATTATTAATTTTACATTTTAATTTAGGACTCTAAGTCCTTTTCTATTTTCTCTTGAAACTTTACATATTTTCGTATCATTTCTGCATGTATCAACACAATACCCTTTAGCCCAAAAATGATTTCCCCAATAAGGTTTCTTTTTCAAGTAAGGAAACTGCTTAAATATCTGAATCGCTGACTTACCTTTTATTGTTCCAACCAACTGAGAAATAGAGACTTTAGGCGGAACCATTACCAACAAATGTACATGATCTTCCTGAACATTCAGTTCAACAACCTCACAACCAAGCCTCTCTGCAAAAATACGAATTGTTTTTGATATTTCAAACCCAACTCTATCTTTCAATACTCTATACCTATATTTTGGAACCCACACAATATGATATTGGTGTTAATGGCCAGTTAAACGTAAGCGTCGATTCTTCCCACCTAGACAAGCTACGCCACTTACTCGGTTATGACCGGTTTTTATGCGCACGATAAACTTTTGCGACAGAACCGATGAAACGTATATCAGTTTTTTGCAAAGCTGAATCAAAATTCAAAAAATATACCGTTAGCTTATGTAGGGTATTTTTCAGAAAACGGCTTTTTCGTGCAAGCACTACTTAAACACCCTTTGCAAGAGATTATGATCTAGTCGGGGTCATTATCTTGAGCGCCACCTATCCATTGAGATAACTTCAGGTTGCAGTCCTCCTCCCAGGTGTTCGGGAACTTGGTAAATTCTGTATTAGCTACCTCTTGACTTCCCTCTTTATCAGAGCCCCAAGGTCCTTTATAAAAGTGATCTCCTGCCACACCAAAAAGACTCTGAGCTACATCGTCTCTGTGTGTGACTGCGGAATGGATTCCCCAAAGCTCCTCATCTGAATTGTCATGCAAATGCATTTTTACTTCGCCGGTCAGCATCACATTATGAGAGCTGGTTGTTTTTATCTGATAATATTTGTACCCCCCAATCTTTGTGAACCTATCCCAGAACTCTATTGGATCCCAAGTAATGGACTCATTCCTCAATTGATTCTTGTAAAAGACATCATGTGGAAGCATGCAATTAGCGCGCGAAAGATAATAAGGATCCTGCTTACCCTTATTATCAGCAAAAGCATTCTGAGATAATAATAAAGCAACACCTATGTACAAAAAATTCTTAAATAACATATTGTTTTGTATCCTGTAAATTACGAGTTGAAATCCGGGGACTACCCTAGTTGAGAGGCAAGAGAAACACACACAAGGCCCCAGAAAAGCCCCGTGGTTCAAAAAACGTCCCCCGCCACCAACAACTACATGTTGTGTTTTCCCCCCTGATAACCATAAGTTATATCTGCATCAGTGACTGGTTCAGTAGCAACAGCCCTATATATTGGGGTAAGTGGCGCTAACCGTCTACCCCACGGCTTTCTCATAAAAATTTCACTTGCATAAGCATTGCTTCTAAGGCAACGTGAGAATCTGCAAATTTATCTATAGCTGCCCGAAAGTTTTTCGGGTGTGATCTTCATTAAAGCTGCTATCTCGAATCCAATTGTTGGATTCAACTCCCCAATGCTGGCGAATAGCTTGTGCCATTTCCTGCACAAGAGAATTCGCTGCGCTGGTTTCTAGCATCAAATAACTGACATAATAAGATGTCTCGAAAGTCGTTTTTTGTTTGGAGACCTCAAATGTTTCACGCTCAACCACTATTAACAGAGAAAGGTTACTGTTTTTCCAGCGTGAATCAAGAGTTAATGATTCCAGAGAGAATAACCGAGCACAGCGTGTAGTAACCCTACCATGTGCCTTTTCATGTTCAATCGTTTCGGCAAAAGCGGAGAAATCTTTGTTTAGCTCTTTACACTGTTTTAAAAAGGTTGCCTGGTTTTCTTTAACCTGCGTTAAATAAATCCCTTTTGCTTGCTGAATTTGGCTCGTCGTTTTAGGATTAAAATGATGTGCATCCAACGATATTTTTTGCTGTTCTAGACCAGTGTCTTTCAAGAGCTCACGAACCACTGGAATTTCACTCGACTTGTCCCCACATTGTCGAGCTTGTGCGACGACTTCTCGGGTGTCATGATCAACTGCAAGCACGATGTTTTGTTTATCGCCTGAATCCAAAGTGCCACGCAGTGCTTTTCCATCAATAGCAACCCATTTTTTAATTTCATCATGCCGTATCTTTACACCAAAACAGCGTTCAACTAGCTCATTCACTGATGTCCAGTTCAGCCCATCAAGTAATCGTGGCAAATGAGCACGAGAGATAGGTTTAATTAATTTTGTCTTAGTCAGTTCACTTAACCAAACAATGCGATTACTGATAAAGCGGTGAATCTCGGAAAGTTTTTGACGACCAACCAACGTTGCCAATACAACTCCAACAATGACTGAGGTTAGTGAGTGACGCTTACCCCTATTATCTCGGATATCGGGTAGCTCAGTGTTTAGCATGTCGACAAAGCTAGCGATTTCTTTGTCGTTAAAAGGATTTTTATTTTCCATAAACTAAATCTTTCTTCCATAATTTGGGCTTGGATTGTATCATGGTTTTTAGCATCTTTTTATGAGAAAGCCGTGCCTATTACCTACGATCATAAGATTTAATTTCACCCAAAGTAGGTTTGCATTCTCAACTAAAAATTGTACCATTTTTTAAGTAATTATTTTCCTTAACACCAGATCATACCTGGCTTATCCATTCAATTATCCCGATGAGGTAATAGTATATTCTCCTGCATGATGCTTTTTTCATGAGAGGAATGAAAACAGGTTTATAGCCTGGTTTACACAAATACTTATCTTTTGCGACAGAACCTTGAATAACTGTTTGATACCCTCTCTATTTTTGAGACAGATTCTTATTTACAGTATCAAAATTCATGCACCAATCTAACTCGATACACCTCATTTCTACCTCTATTCGTTGCCACGCCGTGAGGAGTGTCATTATTGAAGTCTACTGTTATTGCGTACTCTCCTAAACCCCAACCCTCTTCAAGTACTGTAGAACTCCAATATTCATCCTCAGATAACTCAATACCAATGGGGTCTCCGGAGAATCTGGTTGCGTGTTCATAAAGAGCATGTAATTCATTCTGTGTAGGGATGTACCAACCTTTTAATCCATTAATTTCGTAGTTAACTGCCGTGTTTGCTAAAGACCCCCCGTCACAATAACCATCAAAGATATCCGACGTGTTATCCCTTCCATGGTTATAAAGCCCCTCAAGTCTCTTTCTCAGTGGCATTCCCAAGCATCCAAAGTCGCTTAGGAAATCCTCTGGAGTTACCTCGTTTCCATGTAGACCGTCTTCATCCACAATTTGATAAACTATTCCGCCTAGCGGGCCCACACCTCCTATTTCGTATCCTTTCTGGGCATTGAGAGCATTATCCCCACCCCCGTTATTAGTAATTTTATCAAACCCTTTTGATTCGCAATAAACGTCTCCCTCTCCTAGTGTTTCTATGAAATCTGAAAAATCTTTACGGGTTCCTGAAAAGGATTCCTTTTTTTCTGCCATTGCCTGGAATGAGGACGCTGTGATTATTATTGCTACTGCTGTTTTAATTGAAAGCTTCATTTATACACCTTATTAATATTAATTAAATCTTATTAGCAACACCTTCGCCAAGATGAAAATACACTCATTTTTATGAATTTTACAGCCTATAAGCGATTGATTTATATAGGTGTAAGATTGTAATTTTTGGCTTAAATTAAAATTGGCAAAGGTATTGGTTAGAAATCTGAAACAAGTCTTATTGGGTGAGGGCTACTTCTCTCCCTTGCTATTTTATAATTGTTTTCAAAGTCAAATGTATAGGCTGCTACGTTGTTGCCCCCATTGTCAGAAGATGACCAGTATTCATTGTTATGGAAACCTCCTACTCCTGATCCAAGAAGCGCATTCCGCATTAGCTTCAGTTCAGAAACGGAAGGTAAATACCAACCCCCTTGCTCCTTCAGCTTAAAATTTATAGCTGTTTTTGCCGCGAGGTTCCCCGTACATTTCTTATTTAGAATAACATCTGTGTTATTTTTTCCTGATCCTATGTATTCTTTTAAATCTCCATTAAAATTAACACTAAGACACCCAAAAGTTTGTCTTATAACATCTTTGGGGGTAACTTCCGACCCATGCTCCCCATGATCTCCTATTTTGAACACGATCCCTCCTTTTGGACCCTTTCCACCAAGTTTATAAACACACTTATCCCATGTGACCTGATGTGTCCCCGCGCATCTTCTTAGGGATAAGGTACCGATTGCATCTACTTCTTCAGGTAAAATAGTGTCTTTTATCTTTGTTACTATTTTTATATACCCTTTAAGCTGTTTAACCAGATTTTCAATATCTCTGTTATGTGTTACTTCAAGATCAATAACAGATTGCTTGATATCATGAATTTCTGAACTATTTTTATCAATATCAGTTTTAATTTCATCCATCTCTTTTTTATTAATAGTTATATTCTGCTTATTGAGATTTATGTCCTTGTTTGCTTTACTTATTAGAGAGGTATTACGCCCCACCTTTATCAGAGTTCCTGCGGCGGACGCTTTTACATCGATAATCCGATCCTCCAAATCCTCTAAGCTAATAGCACTTGATAAACTAGGTGCGGTAGTTAATACTACCGTACCTGCACCTATTACTAATCTACTAAATATTTTATTCATTTTCATTAGCTCAAAATCTTATTAGAAATCTGAAACAAGTCTTATTGAGTGAAGGCTACTTCTCTCCCTTGCTATTTTATAATTGTTTTCAAAGTCAAATGTATAGGCTGCTACGTTGTTGCCCCCATTGTCAGAAGATGACCAGTATTCATTGTTATTGAAATCCCCTAATCCTAAGGTCCGCAGCGCATTTCGTATTATTCTCAATTCATAAACCGAAGGTAAATACCAGCCTCCCTGTCCCTTCAGTTTGAAACTGGTTGTTACCCCAGCTGCGAGACTCCCCGTACATTTCTTATTTAGAATAACATCTGTGTTATCTTTTCCTGATCCTATGTATTCTTTTAACTCTCCATTAAAATTAACATTCAGACAGCCAAAGGGGGCGGTTATGACATCCTCCGGGGTAACTTCCGAGCCATGATTCCCTTGATGGCCTATTTTGAATATGATGCCTCCTTTTGGCCCCTTTCCCCCCAGCTTATAAACACACTTATTCCATGTAACTTGATGCGTACCCGCGCATCTTCTTAGGGATAAGGTACCGATTGCAGCTACTTCCTCAGGTAAAATAGTTTCTTTAATCTTTGTTACTTTATCCGTATATAAAGTAATCTGACCAATAAGACCCTTATTATTGCTGTCATGAGTCACTTTAAGCCCTTGAACAGTTTTCTGAGCCGTCTCAATATCCCCACTACTTTTGTCAAGAGTTTTTCTAAACACCTCAATACCTTGTTTGTTAATTTTAATATTTTTCTTATTGAGATTGATGTTGTTTTCTGCTTTGTTGATTAGAGTGGTATTTAGGTTAGACCTCTCCCGAGTTGCAACTTCGGATGCCTTTACCTCTTTAATCAGTTTCTCCAAAGCCTCTACACTAATAGCGCTTGCGGAACTAGGTGCAACAGTTAATGCTACCGCTAATAATAAATTATTATGTATTAATGAGTGTAATTGAAAAGGGTTTTGTCTCATATTTTTCACTTTCCTATGTTATTTGGGTAGTGGGTTAAATCTGTTATTTCACTTAAATAATTAGGAGAAGTAAAAGGTTTACATCATAATTCCTCGAATGAAATGTTATCAAGAAGTAAGTTGCCCAAATTGTCGCTTCATGAAATCAGGAAAGAATGCTCAAAATATACAGCGGTATCGCTGCAAAAATAGTGCCTGCCAAACTCAAACATTTATGCTGTACTATCGCTATAATGCATGTGTGCCTGGAGTCCAAGAAAAAGTCGTCGAAATGGCTATTAATAGCAGTGGTATTAGAGACACCGCACGGGTTCTGAAAATCAATAAAAATACAGTCATCAGCATCCTGAAAAGCAAAGAAGATAGCCTTGTACAGGTAAATCCTATTTTTCTATCTCAAAAATCAGAAACACCTTTAGACGTTCGGCTGGAGCTTGTTTGCGAAGAAGTTGAGATTGATGAACAATGGTCATTTGTAGGTAAAAAGTCGAATCAGCGATGGTTATGGCATGCTGTTGATCATGCGACTAATACAGTCATTGCTTATGTATTTGGCAAGCGTAAAGATGATGTTTTCAAAGAGCTAAAAGCCTTACTGACTCCTTTTGAAATAAGCAGATATTATACAGATGACTGGGGGGCTTATGAGCGAAACTTAGATGTAAATGAACATGAAATAGGCAAACAAAACACTCAAAAAATTGAACGAAAAAACCTAAATTTTAGAACATGGGTTAAACGCTTAACGCGTCGAACAATCTGTTTTTCCAAAATAGAACAAATGCATGATATTGTCATTGGACTATTAATTAATAAAGTCGAATTTGGACGAGATATTCATGCATAATAACAGATTTAACCCACTACCAAATAAGTAACCAAGGGAGACTTATCTGTTTCTCGAAACTTAATTTCGATTTCAATATTTCCCGATACAGCACGACTACGTACTTCACTAAAACCTCGATTACCACCAAGCTTTACCAGCGCAGTATGTACATTACTATCCAATGCTTCACGAAGAAATTCAAAAACGCTAAATAGCGAGGATTTTCCCGCACCATTTGCACCAACAATGACACAAAACTTTGGTATGTCGAGCATTTTCGTATCACGGAAACTTTTAAAGTTTTTCAGCTTTATGGATTCAATATGCAAAGTAAACCTCCCCCGAATTCATAGGCTATGTCACCGTTAAGGGTTCTGTCGCAAAAGAAATAAATATTTGTGTAAAAATCAACTGTAACCTGTTTTTATGCAACCAATGGATAAGACACCATCCAGGAGAAAAACTTTCTCATCCCATCCGATAAACTAGTTGTAAAGTCAGGTACCATACCATATGACATTCGCGAGAATAATAACTTGAAAAGTAGCACCATTTTTAGTTGAACATGCGAACCTTCTTTGGCTGAAATTTAATCTTATGATCGTAGGTAATAGCCTGTTTTTGTCTTTTTTGCGACAGAACCATAATAGGGTTCTGTCGCAAGAACTTATTATGACGGTAAAGATTGGTCATAACCGACCTTTATGCAGTTAATGAATAAAACTGTCCTGCAGGAGACAAACCATCCCCCCCCCGAAACTAACTATTTCTCTGGAAAAGTGGCTCAATCACTTTAATTAATGAGCGTTCGAATTCTGCAAGTGAACCAAAAATATTAAAAGTTAATTTCCCGGTACTGGTTGTTGTGTCAATCACCTCAGTTAATGAGGCAAAGCCGATTCCTTTTTTTTCAAGATCATTTATAACTCCGAGTAAGTGTTGTAATGATCTTCCTAGCCTATCT
The DNA here is from genome assembly GCF_002189065.1 of Bathymodiolus platifrons methanotrophic gill symbiont. Lineage (GTDB taxonomy): Bacteria > Pseudomonadota > Gammaproteobacteria > Methylococcales > Methylomonadaceae > Methyloprofundus. The sequence continues at coordinate 432 of NZ_BDMN01000159.1, read as the reverse complement.
AGTTTCCAGGCAACCAGCGTATCAGCTTTCCTTAAGAATTTAAACATTCCTGAATTCGTATAATAAGTGCATAACCCTCTGCAAGTATTGGCTAGACTAACACCTGTTGAATTAAGACAAGACATAGGTGAAAGTAAACAGCTACCAAACAATTTACAGAGGCTACAAATGAGCTATACACACCTATGTCCTGAAGAAAGATATTATATAGAAATTGAATTAAAAAAGGGAACTTCACAGAATAAAATAGCAGAAGCTTTAGAACGAAGCCAAAGCAATATTTCACGCGAGATTAAACGCAATACAGGTCAAAGAGGCTACAGGCATAAACAAGCAGAAGATTTTGCCCAAGAACGACACAAAAACAAGCCTAAAGAGGTTATAAATTAACGGATGAAATAAAAGGCATTGTTAATGTTCGCATTGAGGATG
>NZ_BDMN01000158.1 GCF_002189065.1 Bathymodiolus platifrons methanotrophic gill symbiont | reverse complement strand
TGAACATCGTTTTTTTCCTCATGTGACTCGTGCTTGTGAAGGTGTTGTATTTGACTCGGTTGAAACAGTTAAAACATTGATTTCTAGAACATCAACGTCAAAAGGACTAACAACAATTGTTCACATACTCGACAAAATATACGAGACAGGACGAAAATATGCCGCTGACTTCAAAGAAATAATGCCGATTGTATTTGATACACATTTACCAAAATGGAATTACCGTGCAATTCCTCAAGAATAATTAATATCGGGAAGTTGTTTCGTGCTTATTCCTAAGTTCAGTGGGGAAATCATATTCAAGCGCGGTTTTTTTTCATGTGCTAAGGGTTGAGGGGAGCTGGATGTTAGTTGCTCATTGTTTTGCTGGTAGTGGTTCATTAACCCAGCTGCCGAATCGGCATATATATTTAAACCAGAGATGGAAATTGAGGCGTTTTGCTCTTCTTTCCTTGTCAGGTATTCAACTGCCCATACGCAGAATAAGCCTAGAACAATTGAGCCAACGATAGCAATAATAGCATTTTGAGTGTAATTGGGACTAAAGGGCTTGTGTGGGTGAAAGGCACGCTCAATAATCTTGACTTGTGGGAATTTTTCAGCCTGTTTTGCTTCAATTTGCACCAATCTTTCCTCAGTGGTGCGCTGGAGTTTTTCCAGTCCTTCAAGATCAGTCAGCAAGGCCTCATGTTCAGCAAATTTTGAGCTAAACTCTGTTGCTTGTCGTTTGTGATCATTCAGCTGCCTTTTGATAACCGCTAATGATTGCCGTGCGGCATTGTAGTCTTGCTGGGCATCACTTAATGCAATATTTTGACCAAAGTTACGCTTACTTTGAATCTCTCTTTTCAGATCCTCAATTTGTTTCGGGAGTACATTTAAGCTGGGGTTTAATGCTAAATAATTACGTGTATATTTTTTGTCAAATTCAGCTAGTTGTTCGTGTAATTTTTGTAGACGTAATTCAAGGACGCGCATTCCTTTCTGGTCCTCGGCGGGGACAACTGTTTTTCCTCTCGCAATTGCTTTATTCACAGCGTCAAGACGGGCTTTACTTTTTACAGCTTCTTCACTGGCAGCATTGAAAGATTTATTTAAAGCTCGAAAACGAGCCAAAGACTGGTTTTCAAAAAGGTTTTCACGTCCTAATGAGGTAATTTCATTTATCTGCCTGAAGTCTTCCAATTCCTCTCTTTTACTTAATATTTTATCTTCCAGACCGGTTAGTTCTTCACCTAGTGCCTCCAGAGTCAGGCCGGTAGACTGTTTGACTTCCTCTGCGCGTCTTTGTAGATAAATATCAATCCAGCTATTGATGATGGGAGCTAATATTTCAGCTTGATAACCGATAGCCGCTAATTCAACCAGGTTTGTTTCAGGAACTGCTTGTACTGTAAGCATACGGCGTAGCTCTGATGTTGTTAGCTTGCTACTATCAAAAGTTATGCCGTTTGTCTGTTCTTCATCATGGTTCAAACGCATTAAGGTTTCGTCTAAAAGCTCCTGGCCAGTCAGGATTTGTCTTTGTATTGCAACATGCTGAATATCAGCATCACTACTTTGCTGGTCAATTGCTGTTTGTGCAACTGTTAATAAGGTTGCGTAACTACGATACAGTGCAGGGCGGCTATAGACATAAGCAATTTTTAGATGCATATTTTTTTATAATGCTTATAATTAAGAGACTTATAATAATAAAGGGTTGAGTAATGAATAAATCTATTTTAATACCTGCACTAAGTGCAATGTTATGTCTAATGTCTGCAAACGTAATTGCTGCGGGTGGGCATGGTGGCGGTGGTAGCAGTGTTAATAAAAGTGGCAAAACCGCTTGTAAAAGCACAGTGATTAAACATTTAAGACCAGTACACTTGGCTAGTGTTGCGCCAGGGTCTGAGTTTTCATTTCAGATTGATGGTATTGATGATGAAAAATATGTAGAAGTTACCGCAAAGAAAATTCCAGTTGAAATGGAAGTAGAGCATAGGGGTGGAATTTTATGGTTTAAAGGGAAGTTACCTGAATCTTTGGTTAACACTGCTGCACGAGTTCATATAGAAGTTAATTACAAAAGATGTCCTGCAGAAAAAGGCTGGTTGTTAAAAATTACTGAATAAGAAACTCAGATTTAATACAGTCTGATACTCCATGCGGTGATGGTTGAACTATTATAGTGAACAAGGTCTTGAAATAGATGCACTGCCCGGTAGTAGCTCTACGTATGGTTTCAACAATGCGGCTCCGGCATAGCCGCTAGGAACCTTCAGTCGTGAGCGTGAAGTAGCTGTGTAGGCTAAAGCCTACTCCCCTTCGTTTTGGAGCTATAACATTAATTGATTTTGGGTTTCAATAACATGATTGGGTTTTCAGAATTTGGAAACTGGTGCATTTTTTTTCCATTGACCCAATAAGGGAACCTATCTTGATAATGAGTCGATAAAGGGTGACCAGATTGGCCAGTTGGAGTAACTAGAATCATTTTATCTTCGTGACCCGGAGAAACCACCAGACGCATGGATGCTCCAAAATCAGCAGTGGCAACTCTGACACAATAAGTGCAGCCGTTTAATGGCTGTTGTGGCATATTCAGAAAAAAACCTAACCATGGAAATACGCGGCTGAAAGGGTGCTGTAATTGAACCGTATGCATATCGCCCCAGCTTAATAAAGATAATCGTTTTTCTGGAAAGCGTTGTTGAATGTTCTTAGCGGTTTTTTTTAACACTTGAATAATCAAATCATTCCAGCTGGAATATTTTTGGCTTCCCGGCAATGTATCTGGAATTTTGTAGGTTAACAATAAGCGTAGAGGTGTATCCATTTTTCTCCAGTGATAGTGAAAATTCTTGTCAACTGCTTTACATTGTTGCAAGTAGGAAGATAAAATTAAATTTGCCAGAGCCACTCTATATTCGACTAATAAGCCAAAGCTAATACTCTCTGCATTGGCATAGCCGTCCCATTTCTGCAATGCTGACTTCAGCTCTTGAAAAAGCGGATCTGTTGCGGTCACTTTGTCTGTCAGGGCAGATAAAGCTAGCTGCTGATAAAATGTATAAAAATTAGTTTTCGTATCTAGTTGTATCTTATGCAGGAAATATTTATCCATAGTTTGTTGAGACTTTAACAATTCAGCTATTCGATAGGCGCGGAAGCCATTGGCAAAATTATGACCAATCAGGAAATCATTCTGCTGTGCGATAACCCGGTTATTGGCTGTCATTAATATTCCCGAATCGGGATCTATAACATGTGGGTACTGGCTTGTCGGGCGCATCCCATGCCAGCTAATATCGGCTTGCTCTCTAGTGACACTGACAGCGCCATCAAAATTTGTTCTGCGTGGAAATTTGCCGGTTAATGTCCAGGCTATATGTCCTTTATTATCTGCCAATGTCACGTTTAATGGCGGTAGGCCAGCCTGATTAAATAGCGTAATAGCTTCATCAATATTTTTCACTTGATCAATTTGGGCCAATGATAGGTTTACTGCCTCGGGATGAAATAGAGTCCATTGTATGGCAAACTGTTTACCAAGTAACAGCTTGGGAGAAACTGGTCCCCATTGAGTCTGTCGAACTTCGATGCGGGTATCCGGTTCACCTTTTACTTGAATAACTTCAGAATGCATCTTAAAGTTTTTCCAGCCAGACGGCGTTTGGTATTGGTTTTTATTATCAGGATTAATGGTTAAGCTGACCAAGTCCAGCACATCGGCCTTGGCATCGGTAAATCCCCAGGCAACATGTTGATTGCTACCGGCGATCATCATTGGCAAACCGGGTAAACTTATGCCAGAAAGGCTAACACCCGGATAATTAAGCCTGGCTTGATACCATAAATTCGGCACAGCTAGAGGCAAGTGCATATCGTTGGCAATAATTGCCCGGCCATCTTCTGTCTTATTGGTTGCCCATTGGTTAGAGCCAATAGAAACAGAGCTATCTTGTAGCAGATTAATAGCTGCCTGGTGCTGGTTTTGTTGATTTATCTTGCGTAAAGCTTCGACCGGGATAGATTTTTCGTCGGCAACAAAAATCTCTGTTCCAGATAAGAAAACCTGCGCATTGTAACTATCATTCTTAGGTGTTAAAAATACCATAATATCTGACGGCATGACTTGCTTCATGATAGTCAACATACGTTCATTAGCGGCATTGTGATTCAAGAGCTTAAACATATTTAAACTAACTAGAATACTGTCTGTTTCCTGCCAGGGTTCAGGTTGGTACCCTAATGTTAGAAATTCAGGTGCTAATAATGTTGCATTATGCAAATAAGCATTGATTCCGGCTGTATAAGCATGCAATATTTGACGTTGATCTTTGGGTAATGCAACAACAATGTTTTCTGCTGTTTTTTGAAAACCTAAATGACGATGCATAATATCAAGCGGCAAGGCTTTGTTGCCAAAAACCTCGGATAACTGGCCCGATGCTTTGCGACGCATCAAGTCCATCTGGAACAGTCTTTCGCTGGCAGTCAGGTATCCCTGAGTATAAAAGGCATCGGTTTTTGAAGTAGCGGATATAGACGGGGTGGCGTACTGATCAAATTCAACAGTGACCTGGCTTTGTAAGCCCGCCAATACAGTCTCCCCTTGTTGCTGAGCCACGGAGGCTGTCAGCACCCAAGCGATGCTAGCGACAAGAAGTAAAACAAATAAACTGAAATAATATCGTTTCAAACAATTACACCAGTATCAATAAAACAAAGAGTTTGAGCATGATCCTGAAAAATCAGTGTGATGAAATCTCAGTACCATACAGCTTTCATTATACCTGCCATTTCAAATTTGCCGAGGAACGAATTGCATCTGTTGTGAAACGTGCGCTTCGATCCTCTATAGCTAGAGTAGTGCAGAGCGCTTTAATGCCAGAGAAATTACAGTAGCTACCAGTATTTAGTAAGTATAGAAAACTAATAGTTTCAATCTTTCCCTAGAATTTCATATTGTCTGTAGCGTACTAATTATTATCGACCCACAAGAACATTCAGAATGATTCCACCAACCATTATTGTTATGCATAAATGTTAGAATTGAGCCCTGAACTCTGCTATTGCAGCCCCTTTACCTGCATCACCAGCCGCCTCTCCTACAACAGGTGCGATATTAACCTGTCCTGTAGTTGCAATAGGTGGGTTCATTTGGTCATAATCAGTTCGCTGTTTTTCTTGGCCATAGCATTGATATATATTATTTGATCAGGGCTTTGTCCTTGAGCGGGGTAAACATAAGGTTCCGCTTGCACAAAAGCGCTACTAGAGAAGATCCTCAAAGCCATATCTAAATTAAGTTTATTTTTAGTCATATTTTAATCCTCGTAATAAATCTTAGTCTATGTGTTGCTAAATATATTAATCTTGTCCAAAGCTATTCAGACGCTAAAAAATCACCAATAAAAAGCTAAGGAATAAGCACGAAACAACTTCCCGATATTAATTATTCTTGAGGAATTGCACGGTAATTCCATTTTGGTAAATGTGTATCAAATACAATCGGCATTATTTCTTTGAAGTCAGCGGCATATTTTCGTCCTGTCTCGTATATTTTGTCGAGTATGTGAACAATTGTTGTTAGTCCTTTTGACGTTGATGTTCTAGAAATCAATGTTTTAACTGTTTCAACCGAGTCAAATACAACACCTTCACAAGCACGAGTCACATGAGGAAAAAAACGATGTTCAATGGGATTATACTTGGAGGTATAAGGAGGATAGTGGGCAATCCTAATTTCCAATCCAAGTGCATTCGCAGTCTTTTGTAAATCTTCTTTAAAAATGTAGTGCCGTGAGCTGTTACTCCCTCCACCATCGCAAAGGATCAACAATGATTTTGCTTTAGGATAATGAATAATACCCTCGTTTACCCACCATTGAAATAAGCTATCACAGGCAAATTCACTGGTATCATGACTCGTTCCAAGCGTGATATATCCTGTGTTTCGTTTGAGGTCATAAAACCCATGAGGAATAACACTGCCTGTTGCAGAGCTAGGGAAATCATGATCATTCGTTTGAATGGCTGCTTGTGTATAGAGCGATCCATTACGATAAAAAGTACCCAATAACTCTTTCTTTTTGGTATCCATACTAATAACAGGGTTTCCCGCATCCAGGTAGTCCTGCTTCAATTGGGTAATATTTTCAAATTGAGCATTGCGGTCAGGATGACCACCCATCGTAATGTTTTTCTGGGCTTTGCGCTTAACATATTCATGTTTTTTTAATAAATATCGAACGATATTACGACTGACAGAATAACCCTTTTTTAATAATTCACTGACGATTTCACGCGGCTTTAGATAAGTCCACCTAATAGATGAATTCATTGGATTGCCTGCTGTATGCTGTTGAAGAATATCTAAAAAGTCTTGATCTATTCCACTGTATTCAGGGGTAGAGGTCTTTTTTTTCGACCGCCTCCAGGTTGTCTGATTCCTGTTATATCCAGTTCTAATTCGGTGAGTTCTTTTTTTCCTTGGCGGATAGTTTTTGGGTCACACTCTAATAAAGCTGAAATATAGTTAACGCCACCATGAGATAATTTTTCACTTTCAATGGCGGCATACCGTCGCTTATTTTTTTCACAAAGTGAGTCATAAAATTTCTTCATCGACTTTTCGATATTTTTTTTATAAGGAAATGACATAAGACAACCACTGAGTAATAAATTAAGATAACCTTAATTTAGGGGAGATATTTCATTATTCAAGCTTGGCTGCTTCAGGATGTTATTTCGTGCACATTCCTTAGGTTGTAATTAATAGTGAACTGAATTCGTTTATGAATGTTCGCTACCAGCTGTTTATCGTACGCTGAAAATCATGGAAACGGAGCTTAGCGAAGTGGTGATTTTTAGTCCCTGATAGGCGACAGGGCAATTCGCTGATTCGACGTGTGCTAGCAGCACGCGAGAGGAGCAAGAATTGCATTCCGAATAGCCGTCCAGCCAGTGAGGTAGTAATGACGAAGCGGCTTTTGTGCGTAGTCGTTGCGGACGCAGGGCGTTCAGGGCATCTCCCATCCGCTGCGTAGGTGAACGAATTATGGCGACAGGAGTCCCGGAATTTCGTGAGGTAGCATGGCGCGCCTGTAGCTCTTTTAACGGGTGATGGACCAGGCTTTACCACTGCTTTTTTAACGGGTGCAGGCTCAGGCTTGACAACTGCTCTTTTAACAGGTTTAGGGCCTATCACTCTGGCAGCATAGCTCGTAGAGCTGATTATAGACAAGCTCAGCAATATAGTGCCTAGTATGTAATGTTTATTTTTCATCATTAGTCTCCAAAAATTTAATCTTATTTCGATTGTGTATACACATCATCTGAAATGATCCACATATTTGTACCTGCAGGTTTAAGTGGTCGTCCGTTTTCTTCACCTGGTTTTACTGCATATCGCAGAATCATCATTAAATCAGAACTAACCGCAGGGTTGTCCTGAAAGTAACCATGTCCTACTCTATCTGACTTACCTTGCATCTCAATCATACTTATATTATTAGCCATTAATAATTGCTGCATCATTTTGGAACTACTTTGGTTATTATCCGGGTATTGGTGGTGAGAATGTTATTTTGACATACTGCGGCATGACTCATCTTGGTGCTGGGTACATACCCGAAATTAATGGTGAAAAGCTGGATTTAGAAGTCCTTGCCCAGCACGGCAATAACTTGATTATGCGTGATGAGGGTACCGGTGAACCGATACAGCAAATGTATGGTACCCGAGAGTGTGATGGGCGCTGGAGTGATAATAAAATGCAGGCGTGGCCGACTTTTCGCATGCCTTTTAGTGCCTATGCCAAGGCTTATCCTGACGGCAAGGTATTCCTGAATAAGATCGTTCCGTTTAGCAAGAACCCAGTATTGTGGCTGTGGGATAATATTGTTGAAATCGTTTTTCTGTGGGCAATGGTATCTCATCACCGCACCCAGTCTTTATTAACCAGTACGATGGATGTTGATGATGATCGCTTGATGCGCAAAGAACTGGTTTGGGGGTTCACCATCGATAAAGATTCCATGGCCTATACTGAAAGATATATAAAAGAACAGGGCAATATCATCAATACCAGCACCGGTGGGCGCGATATTGTTGCTGCTTACGACCCTGAATATGAGAGCGTTAATATCTGGTATAACGACAGCGGCAAGCCAATTAAAAAAATCGATTTCTTCGGCAAGTCAGATCAGGGCGAGCTCAAGCGTGTTGAAACAGTTAAAGCAGGGCTTTACTGGTTCGTGTGGATTAACTATTACCCTGAAAGCCAGTTAAATGCTGACGGGGTAGTCAACACTGAATTCGAGCATCTTTTTGGTCCTGCCTAATAATGGGGCAATTTGATTTGGTGTGCGAGGTGGCTACCAAATTAAGACCAGACAGGTTTTCACTGTAAAGAACATGAAGAAAAAGACTAAACCCTTATTAACTTTATGTTGTTCTTCATGGTAATAGATAATCTTCTCCTGAATCAGTATTCTCAGGTGCCCCTTCTTTAAAGCGTCAGCTAGTGTTAAGCTGAAGTTTCCCAATTATTGAGTAGCTGAAATACACAATGCTGGTGTATCGAGGTTTATTTTAGGTGGTTTTGCCATGTTTATAGCAAACCCCTACTTAATTCCCCTTAGGCAATAGCATTTGAAACGAATGAAAAGACTATTTTTTTCATATAGTTGTAGCATAGTTTCAATTTTACCATAAATAATTATTGGGAAACTTCAG
>NZ_BDMN01000157.1 GCF_002189065.1 Bathymodiolus platifrons methanotrophic gill symbiont | reverse complement strand
GGCAGGTCAACTAGTTAACTGAAGTTTCCCAATTATTGAGTAGCTGAAATACACAATGCTGGTGTATCGAGGTTTATTTTAGGTGGTTTTGCCATGTTTATAGCAAACCCCTACTTAATTCCCCTTAGGCAATAGCATTTGAAACGAATGAAAAGACTATTTTTTTCATATAGTTGTAGCATAGTTTCAATTTTACCATAAATAATTATTGGGAAACTTCAGGTGTTAAGGATTATCAGATACCTGCACACAAGCACTATCGTCGTGATAGCACGTACTCAACGTGCAGGTATCTGATAATCATCGAGGGACGAAACCGCGGAATTAACTACCACGTTTTATAAGCGTGGTAGTTAATTAATTAGACACGTCAGTAGATTAAAAATAAAAACTATAGATTCTCAGATAAATAACTTCTACACTCCTTATTGATATAGCATAGGGTGTGCTGAGGTACGAAGCGCTTCGTGCCTCAGCACACCCTATGGTTGAAAGTGGAAATTTAATTTCTAAGAGTCTATATCTGCGGTCTTATTACCCCAATACAGAAAAGCTGACCCAAAAAATAGGCTATAGCTCGTAACAAAAAAAGCAGCATTTAGTGAAAGAGAGAATGATGATGACTAAAAAGAAAGTGTTTATAGCCGCATGTGTTACCTTGGTAGCTGCATGTACCTACCAACTAGGACACTTAGACGGCAGTGCAGGAAAAGAGTCCAGGCTTATAGGCGAGACAATTGCCGCGCTGAGAGCCCGCCAGAAATATCCCCCGTAAAGGCGCGCGCACGTGACTTTTACGCACCCAATAGTGAAGACTTAGCGCCGGACGAAATGCGCTTGATTGCCTGTGGTACAGGCATGCCCACAGCACGTCCAAAACAGGCGGCATCGTGCTGGTTGCTTGAACTGGGTAACGGTGATAAATTCATCTTCGATGTCGGCACTGGATCATCGGAGCGAATCGCGGCAATGCAGATACCTTATAACTATCTTGACAAAGTCTTCTTGAGCCACTTACATACTGACCATTTCGGTGATCTGGATGCGTTGTTTGTGGGGGGCGCGCTGGCTGGTCGCCAGAAACCGCTACGAGTCTGGGGGCCAAGTGGTGATACACCAGAAAGGGGTACGAAGTACGCACTTGAACACCTGCGCAAGGCGCTTACCTGGGATCTAGATGGTCGCGCAGGAATCACTGATCCACGAGTTTGACTATAAGGGTGTTAATGCAATTATCTATCAAGAGAACGGCGTGACCATTCGGTCTTACCCAGCTATTCACGCCCTCGATGGCCCGGTGAGTTTTAGTCTTGAGTGGAATGGGCTTAAATTCGTCTTTGGCGGCGATACCTATTCGAATAAATGGTATGACGAGTATGCGAAGAATGCCGATGGTTCTGTCGCATACGCTTAAAATCAGGGAAACGGAGCCTAAGCGGAGTGATGATTTTTAGT
>NZ_BDMN01000156.1 GCF_002189065.1 Bathymodiolus platifrons methanotrophic gill symbiont | reverse complement strand
TGGTACTTGGCTTATCCACTCAGTTATCGCAATCTTGAGGAAATAGCTGAAGAACGAGGCTATCATGTTGACCACAGCACCCTTAATCGGTGGGTGATAAATTATGCACCTGAATTAGAGAAAGAATTTCATAAAAAGAAGCGTCCTGTTAATCGGCGGTGGCGGATGGACGAAACCTATATTAAAGTCAAAGGAGAGTGGAAATATTTTTATCGTGCCGTTGATAAAGAAGGCAATACCATTGACTTCTTACTCACCGCAAAGCGTGATACGAAAGCAGCCAAGCGCTTTTTTAAGAAAGCCATTAAGAGAAATGGCCGTCCTGAATTGGTCAATATTGATAAGAGTGGTTCCAATAAAGCAGCGCTTAATAGCATCAACAAGGAAGACTCAGATGCCCCTAAAGTGGAACCCATTGTAATCCGTCAATGTAAATATTTGAATAATATTATCGAACAAGATCATAGGAACATTAAACGAATAACTCGCCCTATGTTGGGTTTTAAAAACTTCCATAGCGCCCAAAAAACATTAGCAGGTATTGAGATAATGAAAATGATCAAAAAAGGACAAATGTTCGGAGGGGATGGTTTGTCTCCTGCAGGACAGTTTTATTCATTAGCTGCATAAAGGTCGGTTATGACCAATCTTTACCGTCATAATAAGTTCTTGCGACAGAACCCTGTAAAGAACTGCTCACGGATGAGGGCCTATTAGTGATCAATTTATGGGCCACCAGGAACGAGCAGTTTAAACAATTGACCTGGAATCTGGGGACCACTTTTAACTGGAAGGTATTGTTTCTACCTGTTCGTGGGCGTGGCAATGTGATAGCGATTGCTTTTGCTGAGAGTGTGGATACTTATTCAATGAAAGTGCTAAGGGCACGGGCTAAACAGTTAGATGAGCAATATCAGATAGAATTTATCGATTTTATAAAAGATATAAAAAGAAATAATGGTAGTGTATTAAAACGAGTAATAAAAGCATGAATATTCTAGACGCTAAACATATATTTTCTTATCGAAAATATTGGGCGCAACGTTTCGGTACGGCACATGAATTGCCAATGAGTCAGGCAGAAATGGATGTTCTAGGCTGGGATAGTTGTGATGTTATTTTAGTAACAGGTGATGCTTATATAGATCACCCAAGTTTCGGTATGGCACTTATTGGGCGTGTATTGGAAGCTCAAGGCTTTCGTGTGGGTATTATTTCCCAGCCTGATTGGCGCAGTGCCGAAGACTTTAATCGTTTAGGCCGCCCTAATTTATTTTTTGGTGTGACCGGTGGCAATATGGATTCCATGGTCAACCGCTACACATCAGATAAGAAAATTCGTTCTAATGATGCGTATACTGCAAATGGGGAAGGGGGTAAGCGGCCCGATAGAGCAGTCAATGTCTACTCACATCGTTGTCGTGAAGCTTACAAAGATGTGCCTATTATTATTGGTGGTATTGAAGCTAGCTTAAGGCGTATTGCGCATTACGATTATTGGTCAGATAAAGTTAGAAAATCAGTGTTACTCGATTCCAAAGCCGACATGCTGGTTTATGGTAATGCAGAGCGTCAAATTACCGAAATTGCTCACCGCCTGGCATCAGGTGAGTCAATCACTGATTTAAAAGGCATACGTGGTACAGTGCACTTCGTAAAACAAGTGCCTGCAGGTTGGACAGTCAAAGATTCTTCCGATATTGATACCCCGGGAAAGGTTATCAAGCCAAAAAGCCCTTATTTAATGGAAGAGCAAAGCGTTTGCTCAGAGAAGCAGTCGGAAGCACAAGAGCAGGCAGAGCCAAAAAGCTCAAAAATTAGTAATGCACAGCGGGCAAAGACAGTTATTCGTCTACCTGACTTTGATACTGTTAAAGATGACCCCATTCAATACGCACATGCTTCACGCGTAATGCATGGAGAAACCAATCCAGGTAATGCGCGGCCCTTGTTACAAAAACATATGCAACGCTATATCTGGGTAAATCCGCCGCCAATACCGCTCACCATGAGTGAAATGGATGGCGTGTTTGATCTGTCCTATTCGCGCTTGCCGCATACTGTTTATGGTAAAGCCAATATTCCAGCGTTTGAAATGATTCAACACTCGGTGAATATTATGCGCGGCTGTTTTGGTGGTTGCTCATTTTGTTCCATTACCGAGCATGAAGGGCGAATTATTCAAAGTCGTTCAGAAGACTCCATTATCAAAGAAATTGAAGCAATCAGAGATACCTCTCCCAACTTTACTGGAAATATCTCTGATTTAGGCGGTCCCACTGCGAATATGTACCGTCTGGCCTGTAAAGATGAAAAGATAGAAGCTGCTTGTCGTTTGCCGTCCTGTGTTTTTCCGGGAATCTGTGAAAATCTAGACACCAATCACACTCCGTTAATTAAACTATATCGGCGGGCACGGGCCTTAAAAGGGATTAAAAAAATATTTATTGCCTCTGGATTGCGCTACGATCTTGCGATTGAATCACCTGAATATGTTAAAGAGCTGGTTACTCATCATGTCGGTGGTTATCTAAAAATTGCCCCGGAACATACCGAGCAAGGCCCGTTATCCAAGATGATGAAGCCAGGCATGGGTACATATGACCGCTTCAAAGAAATGTTTGATAAGTATTCCAAAGAGGCGGGCAAGGAACAATACCTGATTCCTTACTTTATCGCCGCGCACCCGGGTACTGAAGATGAGGATATGCTCAATCTTGCCTTATGGTTAAAACGTAATGGTTTTCGGGCGGATCAAGTACAGGCCTTCTTGCCATCTCCGATGTCGATTGCCACTGCCATGTATCATTCAGGGAAAGATACCTTACATAAAGTCAGTCGTCGACATGATTCAGATATGCCTATCCCTAAAGGTATTAAACAACGTCGTTTGCATAAAGCCCTGTTACGTTATCATGACCCTAAAAACTGGCCTCTGATACGTGAAGCCTTAAAAAATATGGGGCGTTCTAATTTAATTGGCAATGGCAAGCGTCAGCTAATTCCTGCATGGCAGCCAAAAGAGGGTGGTAAAGACGATAGAATTAAAGGCAAAGGGAAAACCTTTAGAACCCAGCGAACTGAATATAATAAGCGCGGAGCACCTGCTAAAAGGCACAGCAAAAACAACAGATAAAACCCTGTTTCAACTAACTGAAGTAGGGCGTGGCTTTAGCCCGCCTTGTGAATAAGGTTCTTGTTTGTTGGCAGGCTAAATGGGCTGTGAAAGTATCTGCTTTTAGCCTCCCCCCTTGAGAAGGGGGGATTGAGGGGGGATCGTATAAAAACATAGACCAAACCTCTCCTTAACTAAGGAGGGAGGTCTTGTTGAATACTTTCACTGTATCTAAAGCCACGCCGTACAACTGGTTTTTGTTGTGATTATTAATGTATCTGAATAATTACCAATAAAATCCTTTTCAAGTATTAAATAAGCGTCTATAATACTCGCTCTTTAGCTGGTGTAGCTCAATCGGTAGAGCAGCTGATTTGTAATCAGCAGGTCGCGGGTTCGATTCCCATCACCAGCTCCATATTTCAACTCACTCATGGATTAGAGTGATAGATATACAGCCTAAACGCTGATGTAGCTCAATCGGTAGAGCAGCTGATTTGTAATCAGCAGGTCGCGGGTTCGATTCCCATCATCAGCTCCATATTTTAAAAGCCCTGTTGCATATTAATGTAACAGGGCTTTTTTTATGTCTGCAGTTAATAACTACTCAAGTAGTCTTTCCCGCCCGCTGAGCAAAGTTATTTTACTCCGACCCTAATTATTGGAATCTCGTGGGTTAAACAAAGATTCCCGATAAAACTTGTGCCCACGCTTGACTGGGTAGACTTCGGGAATGACGAGAGTAACTTCTCATTATTTGGGGGCATGGGCGGCTCGCCCATGCAAACGGGCAGGCTGCCCGTATCCCTAAAAAAATCTTGCCCGTGAATAATGAGTAAATACTGATGATGCTCTTAATATGTTGATTCTTATGGTTTATTTTAAGGCTTCTTCCGGTGGCCCGTATTCCGCAAGCTTCATACGGGCTACGTTACAAAATATGAGGGGTATTAAATTGGTCGACTATAGTTTTTCATGTGTACGCTTAAATTCATCAATATTAGTAATGAGTAACTGATCGTTAAAGTCATGGTCAATAAATTTATTTCCCAGTGCATAACTACGGAGTTGGCGTGGGTTATTTATTAGCCAGTCTTTATAGATACTGATTAATCTGTTTTTATCAATTTTACTAACCGCGTTGGCAATGCGTTCTTTAGTATCAAAGTTTGTATTATCGCGATCAATTTCTAGCCAGTTTCTATAGCTTCTTTTCTGTAAGCTTTTATCTTTTTCTAGTAAGCGCGTAACTAAACCTGCCTTATAGCTTTCAAGTTCCTTGGCTGTGATGGCTTGTAACTGCATTAGGTAGGAAGTCATAAACTCATGAAAACGAGCGTCTATTTCAGTGACAGAAATAACCGGTGACTGCAGGATGAAAATAATACCAGGCACGTCTTTCATGGGTAATGCCGCTGCTCCTATATTGTAGCCTAGTTGCTGGCGGGTACGTAAATCTGCAAAAAATGCAGAGGAAATAATACGCCCTAATAATTGCGCTTCAGCCTGAGATGTTATGCTTTTGTCAGGTGCCTGGAAGTAAAGGGCCAAGGTAGCATCATGATTATCAATAGTTAGTTTGCGTGCACTTAATGTTTTTTCTTGTAGCTGGATAATTCGTGCTGCAGGTACTTGTGGCGCATCAGGGCTCAGCTTAAGTTGTTGATTTAGCATGGATGCAATGTTTTTTGCTTCAGTAGAGGTGCTATTACCTTGCAAAAGAATACTGAGATGTAGTTGTTTTAAAAAGTCCTGTGCAAATAGGGTTAAGTCCTGAGCTGTTAAACTGGATAGAGCTGCTAGTTTTTGCTCGTTTGTCCAGCGCCGTTCAATCAGGCTTCGCTTGAGTTCAGCAAGTACTTGATGAAAGGGTTGTTGTCTTTGTGCGTTAATTAATTTTTGCTGAAAACGTGCTTTCAAAATATTAAAACGGTTTTCTGTGATCTCGGGAGTATTAAGTGCTGCAATAATTCTGTCTAGCAAGACTGATTGCTTTTGATCATAACCAGAAACTGAAATACTCATGCCTCGTTCCGTTGCATAGACAGAATAATTTAACCCAGCCAGATGTGCAGGGTAGGCATAACTATTTAGCTGCTTTTTAATAATACCGGTCAATAATGAGGTTAATAGACTATTTCGTGGTGTGCTATTAGCAATGGGGGATTGCAATGCAATATAAAGGCTGCTGCGTGGCACATTGAAGTTGGTATCTAGCTGATGCCATAACTCCAGCTTAGAGTCCTGTTGAATTAGCTTAGGGTGCGTATTGTTAGTAGCGGCAGTTTTTAGTTTTAATTCATCTGGAATAAATGGATTAGCTTTCGGTAGTGTTAGAGCTGAATTAATAGCTGAATGAGACCATTTCTGGATGAGTTCAGGTTTGATTGCTGAGATCTGGTAGTCAACCTGGTAATTTTTTTCGATTTTAGTGGTGTTGAGGTCTTGAGTATTTAGTGAGACAAGTACTCGCTCAGGCGTTAACAGGGATATTAATTGTTTAATTAGCTCAGGTTTAAATTGCTCGATAACATAAGGGCCGCGTAATATATCTTGTGCTGCAGAATAGTGCAGGCTCTTTGCCAGTCCGGTTACCGTACTACTGGCGTCACGTTGCTCCTGGTAGCGAAATTGTAATGTCGACATCTGGCTCTGTTCTTGAAAGAGCCATTCTTGTATGTCAGTATTCTGCAAGAGCCTTATGTATTGAAAAACAATATCAATAATTTCATCGGTGTGTTCTAAACCGCTATGGGTCAAATTAATGCCGAGGTGTAAACTTGATTCCTGCGCATTATTACTAAAGCCAGTCGATGCAGCAAGTTCATCAGCCCAGCCTTTTTCTTTTAACAGCGCAAGTATACTGCCTTCGCCTTCATGTCCAAGTAATGATTGAAAATATATGCTGGGCTTGGCAAGGTAGTAGGATTGGGTTTCGGGCAAGATAAACATCAGGCTTAATTCCCGCTTTTCCTGTAGCGATTTTATATTGATTTGACGTGCCATTTCGGCCGGGCTTAGTAACGGCTCGGTAAAAACTTTTTTTTCTGCACCATAATCTGGAATAGCAGAAAATTTCTCTGTTACCCATCTTTTTAAAATGGGAAGGGGCTCATTTGCTAGAACCACCAGGGTCATTAAATTCGCAGAGTAATGTGTTTTATAGAATTTTAGAAGATCATCACGAACTAGGTCATTATCTCTGTCAGCTAGTGTTTCCAGATTACCAACACTGAATTTTGCATAAGAACTTTTGGGGTTAAATGCCTGTTGCAATCCAGCAAAAGAGCGGCGGCTATCAGTTTTAATTTTGCCTAGATATTCAGAGTTTACAGCATTTTTTTCCCGCTCAACAAACTCAGAATTAAACAATGGAGCAGTAAAAAACTGACTGAAACGGTCTAATGTGGGTTCCAGTGAGCTATTTTGTATATCGAAGAAATAGTTTGTATGTTCTCTGGCTGTATATGCATTTCGGGAGCCGCCATGTTGAGCGATAAAGGTTTGATACTCATCTGCATCTGGATATTTTTCAGTGCCTAAAAACAGCATATGCTCAAGAAAATGAGCAAGGCCAGCGCGCTCATCTGGGTCACTGGCACTGCCAACAAATACATCCAGTGAGGCTGCTGCTTTTTTTGTTTCTGGGTCGGAGATAATCAGTACTTTTAATTCATTATCTAGAGTAAAGGCTTGATAGTGCCTGTTGTCATTCTGGCTTTGAATAATATTGGTTTTTTCCATAATAGGCGAAGTTGATGTGCAGGCGTGGCAAAGTAGAGCAGCGATAAGAATTAAAAATTTCAAATAAGAGTTCATAGATGAGTCATTGTTAGTTATTTGTCGAACGACAGAGAAATAGAAAATATTGCGGAGTTTTTCTCAGGGGCCATAAGATATTTATTCACTACTGACTAATTTGATTTTACTAAACCCGCCATTGGGTGTGCGCAAATTAGTTACCTGGCCTTGATAAAGTCGGGCACAGGTAGCGAGAATGGTCTTATGATAGACGAAAAGTCGAAAATCAGTTTTAAACTTTTCACCACCGAGGGTATGTGTAATAGTTGGCTTGATGCGCTGTTGAACTAATGTTTCCTGTGGGTCTAGGCTGCTAAGTTTGTTTTTAGTTAACTTGTCGCCAATATAAACACCCCGGCTAGCATAGCTAGTTGTTGGTTTAAAAACTTTTTGCTTACGCTCCGGCCATAAAGTCTCTTTAGGAACTGAGTGTAATAGTTGAGTATGTGGGATAGCCTGTTGTAAACGGGAGGCTACGGGTGGGGTTAAAAAGTCATTTAATAATTCAGAATCTGACCAGTCAATCATGCGCCTTTTATCTGCTAAAAGCCCATAAATACGTGGGTTTGGTGTTAAGCAAACAGATTGCTTTCGCCAGGCCTCAGCAATATTCTGCATTTCAGGTGAGCTTAAATAAAAATCACAGTGGCGATTATAGACCAGGTCAATAGCCTGTTCCTGATAATATAAACCCGCTTCCTTTGTTTCAATCTGACTAGGGTCAATAATGACTGTTTTAATTCCTGCCTGTTTAAATAAGCTGGCAAATACCTGCATTTCAGGATATAGGAATTGCTGTTCAGGTGCGTGATCAATAATGGCAATTAATTGTGGTAGCGCATTTTGATCCTGACAAAATAAACGATACTCCTGTAGAAATGTGTCTAATAACTTATTAGCCAGTTTCCTAGGGAAGTGTTTTGCTTCGGGTTGATAGCATTGAGCCGCATACCATAAACCACCTGCATTGGTATTGACCTCAATTAGTTTGACTTGTTGTGAGTCATCAATATGAAAGTCATAGCCCATTAATACAGAGTAATGTCCTGACTCTATTTGAGCTATTTCAGGGAGCTTAGGTAAGGATAAGGGGTAATTCGGGGTTTCACTAAGATTTTGTAAGTCACGCACAACATTGATCATCTGCTTTAATGCGCTAGTTGATAAGTTGACCGTATAGGGGCTAATGCCGTGTTGTTGAATTTCCATCACCCTGGAAACCGCAGTTGAGTACGGATTTCGTGTGCAGATTTATTCATAAAACTGTGAAGCGGGGGGTATTCACTCGGCAGGTGACAAGTATTTACAATCATTAGTGTAATATTCAGGTGCTTATGTTGCTTTATAGCAGTCATTTTTAGGACAATGCGGGGTATTTTTACACGGAACAGGAATAAAGCGCAAATCAGGAGCTAGGTAATTAGTTATCAGGATTATAGGATATTAGGGCAATGAAAAACTAATTTTTGCCGTGTTCACACTATATAAATACTATACAATACTATTAAATTATTATTTAGCGTTTTAACAAGACATAAGACATGACTGAACCGGATCAGAAAAGTACAAAAAAACGTAGTCGCGGTATTTATTTATTACCTAATCTTTTTACTACAGCAGCCTTGTTTTCAGGTTTTTATGCGATTGCCTCTGCGATTTCAGGGCATTATGAAAAAGCAGCTGTGTTAATTTTTGTTTCTTTAGTTCTTGATGGGCTAGATGGGCGCGTTGCACGAATGACTAATACTCAAAGTGATTTTGGCGCTGAATACGACAGTATGGCTGATATGCTTTCTTTTGGGGCTGCGCCTGCTATAGTCATGTACCTATGGTCATTATCTTCCTTAGGGCAAGCAGGTTTAATTGCTGCATTTATTCATTTAGCGGGTGGTGCTTTACGTTTAGCACGATTTAACACTCAGCTTGGGACGCAAGATAAACGCTATTTTCAAGGCTTGCCAAGCCCTGCTGCGGCTGCAATTTTAGCGGGCCTGGTCTGGATTAGTGAAAAGTGTGATTATGCTGTTGAGGGTCTACCCTGGTTAGTCATGATCATGACTATCGCGACGGGTTTGTTGATGGTGAGTAATTTTCGCTATTATAGTTTTAAAGATATTAACTTTCGTGGCAAAGTACCTTTTGTTGTCATGATTGGTGTGATGTTAGGTTTTGCCGTTACCTTATCAAACCCTGCAACCGTTTTATTTTTGTTTTTCTTTGGTTATGCATTATCCGGTCCTATTCTGACTATGATATTATTACGTCGTAAGCGTCAAGGACGTACGAATTAATTATGATCAAGCAAATAGATAAAAAACAGAATATTAAGATAAGACAACGGGGTGTAATCGATATTTATCATTCCACGCGTTGCTTATGTCGCCATCTGCCCTGATGGGCATCTCTCCTATATTTTCAAACAAAAGTTGATACGGATTAAGTGTGACTAAGCCATAGTAACCCTTCTAGCTGGAAAGGTCCGGGTGATAGGCACTTAGCAAGCGGCTAGACTAGCTTCAAGAACATACCGTCCCGTGTCATATTTCAATTGCTGGCGATAGGTCGCCACCATGAATGGAATTTCTCATGAAAGATAAATTAATAATATTTGATACAACTTTGCGCGATGGCGAGCAAAGTCCTGGTGCGTCGATGACGCGTGATGAAAAAGTTAGAATTGCCCGAGCATTAGAACGCTTAAAAGTCGATGTAATTGAAGCAGGTTTTCCTGCTGCAAGTGATGGGGATTTTGCTGCTGTGCAAGCGGTGGCTGAAACAGTTAAAGAAAGTACTGTTTGTGGCTTGGCGCGAGCATTAGATAGGGATATTGATAGAGCGGGCGAAGCCTTAAAGAAGGCTGAGAGTTCACGTATTCATACCTTTATTGCGACTTCACCGATTCATATGCAAATGAAGTTGAAGATGTCACCTGAACAGGTGATTGAATATGCAGTAAAAGCAGTAAAGCGAGCACGAAAGTATACCGATAATGTTGAATTCTCACCTGAAGATGCAGGGCGCTCTGAAGAGGATTTCTTGTGTCGTATTTTAGAAGCAGTTATTGATGCCGGCGCGACAACTTTAAATATTCCCGATACGGTAGGCTATAGCATTCCTGCAGATTTTGGTGCGATGATAAGCAACCTAAGGCAGCGTATTCCGAATGCTGATAAAGCAATATTTTCAGTACATTGTCATAATGATTTAGGTTTGGCTGTAGCTAATTCTTTATCTGCGGTGATGAATGGTGCGAGACAAGTTGAATGTACCATTAATGGTTTAGGCGAGCGTGCAGGTAATGCTGCTTTAGAAGAAGTGGTTATGGCCATTAAAACCCGCCACGATGTCTTTGCTTGTGATACTCGCTTGGATACCCGGGAAATTGTTACCTGTTCTAAATTAGTTTCTAGTATTACCGGGTTTCCAGTACAACCTAATAAAGCAATCGTCGGTGCAAATGCGTTTGCTCATGAATCAGGTATTCATCAGGATGGTGTATTAAAGCACCGTGAAACTTATGAAATTATGCGTGCTGAAGATGTGGGCTGGTCAGCGAACCGCATGGTATTGGGTAAGCACTCAGGGCGTAATGCATTTAAAAGCCGCATGACTGAGTTAGGCTTTGAGTTTAATAGCGAATCGGAATTAAATGATGCTTTTGTGCGCTTTAAGCAGTTAGCTGATAAAAAACATGAAATTTTTGATGAAGACTTGCAAGCCTTAATTACTGAGGTGAATACCGATACCGAAGAAGAGCATTTTAAATTAATCGCTTTAAAAGTGTGTTCGGAAACGGGAGAAACGCCGAGAGCAACAGTGACGGTTAAAATAGGCGAGCAGGAATTTAATGCGGATTCAGAAGGAAGTGGGGTAGTCGATGCCAGCTTAAAAGCGATTGAATCTATCGTTAATTCTGGTGTCTCTTTAGAGCTATACTCAGTTAATAGTATAACTAATGGCACTGATGCTCAGGGTGAAGTGACGGTACGCCTGGAAAAAGGTGGGCGTGTGGTTAATGGTTTAGGTGCCGATACTGATATTGTTATCGCATCTGCGAAGGCTTATATCAATGCCTTGAATAAGTTAGAAAATCAAGGTGAAAAGAAGCACCCACAGGTGTAAAGGATTGTAGGAGCGGTCTTTAGCCGCGAATTGCACATACTCCTTCGCGGCTAAAGACCGCTCCTACATTACGCTTCACGTGTTTATACTAGATGCTTATGGATAATTCAACACGGTTACAGTATTTATCGGCAATGGGCATTGATGTCTGGGTGCCGAGAGCTAGTGAAGAAAATGCTGCAATGGAAGATGCCGCGCCAGAAGTCATAGAGGATAGCTGGGACATTTTGCAGGCAGAGATGCTGGCATGTCAGCAATGTGATTTATGTCAATTGCGGCTCCAGGTAGTACCTGGCTCAGGCAACCAGCAGGCCGATTTTTTATGGATTACTGAAGCCCCTAGCTTTGAAGATGATCAACAAGGTCTGCCGTTTGCAGATCATTCCGGGGAGTTATTGACTGAAATGTTAAGGGCTATGCAATTAGAGCGTGAAGATGTGTTTATCACTCATATCGTTAAATGCAGACCGCCTGATGACAGAGACCCAAAAGCCCAAGAGTTAGAGGCTTGTGAGCACTATTTGCAAAGACAGATCGCCTTGATCCAGCCTAAAGTTATTATCGCACTAGGGCGCATTGCAGCGCATAAGCTATTACAGAGTAAAGCACCATTAGCCGAGTTACGGGTAACTGAACATGAATTTTCAGGAATTCCCTTGCAGACGGTTTATCATCCTGCGTATTTATTGCGCTCCTTAAACGAGAAGTCTAAAGCCTGGCAAGATATACAGCGGGCTTTAACTCTTTTTGAAAAAATAAAATAATAATGTTAAAACGAGTATTAAACCAAATTAAAGGTTTAGTCACCTATGATGCTGACCGAGAATTTTACGCCAAAGTATTTCCTGATACTTTGAATCAAATAGACTTGATGCGCTTTCGTAAAATGAGTAAAGCGGATTTACCTCGTGTGCTGGAGATAGAGAGCAAGGGCTATAATTATCCATGGAAAGAAGCTATATTTCATGATTGTTTAAATGCCGGTCATTATGATTGCTGGGTGTGTGAGGATACTGAAGACAAAATGGTCGCATTTTGTATTGTGTCAACTGCTGTTGGTGAAGCAACGGTGCTTAATCTTTGTATAGACCCTGTGATACGTAAGCAAGGATTGGGGCGTAAATTTATGCGGCATGTGATTGATACTGCACAAGCAAGAAAGTCGGAAAGTGTATTTCTGGAAGTGCGTCCTTCCAATGAAGGGGCTATCGGCTTATATGAAAGTATGGGGTTTAATGTAATTGGGACTAGGCCAGGTTATTACAAAGCAGAGAATGGTGAGCGGGAAGATGCCATTATGATGGCTTATACTATTGTTTAACTCGCTTAAAGCTTAATAGTATTGAAAATGCTGGATTTTAGACAGCTTTGTGTTTTATTCTTTTTAATCGAAGGAGTGATATATTTCCTCCTTCGCGGGTCAGGTGTATTATTTCCTTTACTTTTGCTAGTACTGCTTGCTTACCTTGTGTTGTTTTTTTTCTCTATGAGGCTGACTTCTGATTTCTATTTAAAGGCAAAAAATAATGCAAAAAAAGGCTGTGTAGTTCTGGGGTTTGATGATGGCCCAAGCCCTGAAACGACTCTGAAAATACTGGATATTTTAGCAGAGCATCGTGCGACAGCAGTTTTCTTTCTTATTGGAAAAAATGCCATTAAATACCCTGATTTAGTTAGAGAGATCATAAACAGAGGTCACTTGATCGGAGGGCACACTCTGAACCATTCGGCAAACTTTGGAACCCTGAGTTTAACTCGCGCTGAAGAGGAAGTTATGGGGGGTATTAAAGTTATCGAAGAGATAATTAATCAGAAAATTACACTTTTTAGACCACAGTTTGGAGTGAGTAACCCAGTCATTGCTGCTATAACTAAAAAGAATAATTTAGAGGTGGCTGGGTGGAATATAAGGTCTTACGACACCATAAATAAAAATGCGCAAAAAATGTTGAAGCGTATTACGGGTAAAGTTAAGGATGGTTCGAGTATTCTGTTACACGATCGGGTTCAAAATACAGTAGCAATACTCCCGGATATTCTAAAAGATATACAAAATAAAAAATTACATATTTGCCCTGAAATAGATTGGTGATTTCGTCAATATGATTTACTATTTTTGTGAGAAGTTGAAATTCAATGACCACTGTATTTCACATCGAAGCGTCTTTTTTATTTTTGCCGCAGTAAGCGAGCAGCAATTATTGCACGTTTATACTGCTAATATTGAGTCGGCTCAGTGATTTATAAATGCCATTGATACAATGAGGCAGCTTGCAGCGGTAAAGTCATCTTCCCCTTAATTGGGTATGATAGAAAAAACGTAGTCTGTCCTTTCTTTTTTCAGACGATTTATATTTTATGGAGAACATCATGACTAAAAATAGTAGACAACAGGAACAGGCTGCAGCCCGAGATTCAGTTATCCGTGGCAATGATATTCATAACGAGGTTTGCCAAATCGTTGTTGATGCTCTGAAAGATGGCAAGATGGAACCGGAGCATATTAAAGAAGTGCTTCGTGCTGTGGTTAACGGTGCTTTTGAAGGTGAGACGGATAGTGAGCCTGAAGCAAAAGAAGTATTACAAAAGACAGTTGCAGGGATAGATGATGCTTTAAGTCAGGTGGCTCAAGCTTCTTCCTTAGCGATTGAAGAGGCTACAGGTAATGTTGATGAATTTACTGAGCATGATTTGAAACGTGCCCTGGCGGACTTGAATGACCTAGAGAAGCTGTTCTTTGATACTTTAACTGAAGTAGCAAAGGGTGGTCAGGAACTTACTTCCAGTACTATAAACAGCATTGTTGAGCATCTACAGCAAAGTTCCACATCAGTCGGTCGAACAGTAGCAGAGACATCTAGCCATCTAAGGAATGTGCACGAAATAACATCCTGAAGCAGCCAAGCTTGAATAATGAAATATCTCCCCTAAATTAAGGTTATCTTAATTTATTACTCAGTGGTTGTCTTATGTCATTTCCTTATAAAAAAAATATCGAAAAGTCGATGAAGAAATTTTATGACTCACTTTGTGAAAAAAATAAGCGACGGTATGCCGCCATTG
>NZ_BDMN01000155.1 GCF_002189065.1 Bathymodiolus platifrons methanotrophic gill symbiont | reverse complement strand
TTCAATGGGATTATACTTGGAGGTATAAGGAGGATAGTGGGCAATCCTAATTTCCAATCCAAGTGCATTCGCAGTCTTTTGTAAATCTTCTTTAAAAATGTAGTGCCGTGAGCTGTTACTCCCTCCACCATCGCAAAGGATCAACAATGATTTTGCTTTAGGATAATGAATAATACCCTCGTTTACCCACCATTGAAATAAGCTATCACAGGCAAATTCACTGGTATCATGACTCGTTCCAAGCGTGATATATCCTGTGTTTCGTTTGAGGTCATAAAACCCATGAGGAATAACACTGCCTGTTGCAGAGCTAGGGAAATCATGATCATTCGTTTGAATGGCTGCTTGTGTATAGAGCGATCCATTACGATAAAAAGTACCCAATAACTCTTTCTTTTTGGTATCCATACTAATAACAGGGTTTCCCGCATCCAGGTAGTCCTGCTTCAATTGGGTAATATTTTCAAATTGAGCATTGCGGTCAGGATGACCACCCATCGTAATGTTTTTCTGGGCTTTGCGCTTAACATATTCATGTTTTTTTAATAAATATCGAACGATATTACGACTGACAGAATAACCCTTTTTTAATAATTCACTGACGATTTCACGCGGCTTTAGATAAGTCCACCTAATAGATGAATTCATTGGATTGCCTGCTGTATGCTGTTGAAGAATATCTAAAAAGTCTTGATCTATTCCACTGCTGAAGTTTCCCAATTATTGAGTAGCTGAAATACACAATGCTGGTGTATCGAGGTTTATTTTAGGTGGTTTTGCCATGTTTATAGCAAACCCCTACTTAATTCCCCTTAGGCAATAGCATTTGAAATGAATGAAAAGACTATTTTTTTCATATAGTTGTAGCATAGTTTCAATTTTACCATAAATAATTATTGGGA
Source organism: Bathymodiolus platifrons methanotrophic gill symbiont (assembly GCF_002189065.1). GTDB lineage: Bacteria > Pseudomonadota > Gammaproteobacteria > Methylococcales > Methylomonadaceae > Methyloprofundus. Next base: position 5,764 of record NZ_BDMN01000155.1, on the reverse strand, counting down.
AACTTCAGATTACTATATTTATTGGTAGTCTAACGACCATGTTGCGTGATCATCAACTAAGATTGCCACCTGACCTGACATTGTTGTTGAAGGCATTAATTACGCTGGAAGGAATGGGGCGGCAATTAGACCCAGATTTCAATATTGTGCAAGAGGTCACCCCTTTTATGCAGCGTGCTTTACTCAAACGTATTGCACCTGACACACTGATAAAGCAAGGCTGGCTGAGTTTGTCCCGCATGGTAGAGTTGTTGATAGAACTACCTAATGACTTGCATCGTTTGCTGGATTTGGCGCGGCGCGGTGCCCTAGGTGTGCGCCTGGATATTGCCAAGCCTGAGTGGTTAGCTAAAGAGTTAGACCGGGTAGTGAATCGCTTATCTGTCAGCCTGATCACTTCAGCTTTAATCGTCGGCAGCTCAATCGTTTCGACAGTTGAGGGTGGTGCCTCTTCATTTGTCGGATTGGTAGGCTTTATTGGTGCTTTTTTGGGGGGTATCTGGTTGTTGTTTTCCATCTGGCGTAGCGGTTAAGCTAAAATATGAGCAACTTACTCACACCTGTGTAGTCCACAATAACGGTTAGCTGTATTATTTGTTAATGTATATTAAAAATAATAACCACGTCCTATGGGCAGGGTAGTTTCGTAGGTTCTAGCCTGACGTTGTTAGATACTGTTGTTGATAGAGTAGAGTTTATATGCGATGGGTGCTCATTTGAAGCCGAGTATAACGATAGGAGTAAAAAAGCTTTAGCTTTTTCTGAAACAGCAATAGCTGAAGCTATTGTACTCCACTCAAGTTTTTGAATATCAACAGCGCTAAAACAACCCGTCAAGAGTGTAATCAAAACCACGTTGTTAGAACGTGGATATTTAATTTTCACCATCCATCATAAACCTCTTTAGAGGTCCGGTAAGCAGCATGTATGATTTCTGTTGTTATTTTCATGGGGTGGAAATTGAGCATTTTAAATTTAGGGAGCGAACTGAATTTTAGCATAAAGCAAAGACTACTAGACTCTTGTGCAGGTCTTGTTAAACACTAATCCACTGAGCCTGGGCGTTGCAGGAAGCTAGATTAAAGGAAAACTGAAGAATATATCCCAGGATCGCTATATAATTCCACGTAATTAAACTATGTTAATTAAAGGGCTTAAAATTGACAATATGAGTGATATGACCTATTGTGATTTAAAAAAAGGTACTCAGTGCGAGAGCATAGCCTTTTTCGTTATCAGCTAAAATAATAATAACTAAGTCTGAGGTAACAAATCATGAGTTTATTATTCCCGGAATTAAGGTTCCTATTTCTTCAAAAAAAACAGGGATCAACTTCTTTAGCTTCTGATCTATTACAGGGGCATGATTCGACAAGTAAGCATGATGCACTTGAAGCGATAGATATCTTAGTAAGATACAAGACTACTGTGCATGACTTTACGGATGAAATTATAGAATTCTGGCCACTGCCTAGGCGAATTATGCAGCGTTATCAATTTGATGATGCTGAGCAACTAAATGAATGGTTAGATACTTTTGCCTGATTAGGCATTAACAGATACGAATAATAGTAAGCATCCTGGATGCCACGGTGCTATTTAATTCTGGAGTTAATGCTGGGTTTTACTGTTTGGCTGTGCTGTTGCTCCTGAAAACACGCGTGCTATATCGACTTTATCAAAATGATATTTTGTACTGCAAAACTCACAATCTGCAATGATCTCACTCTGCTCAGCCAGAATTTCATCCACAGCTTCACGGCCAAGTGATAATAATGTAGTTTCGACTTTTTCAACTGAACACCGACATTTAAAACTAATCGGTTCTGCTGTAAATAAACGCACTGGTTCTTCGTTAAATAGACGGTGTAGTACCTCTTCACAGGGGAGGGTTAATAGTTCTTCTTTGCTAATGGTGTTCGCCAGAGCTTCAATACGTGTCCAGTCTTCTTGAGTCTCTGTATCTTGTTGTGCAGGAAGTTCCTGTATTAATAAACCCGCCGCCTGATGTTCGTTGGCAAAAAGCCATAAACGCGTTTTTAGTTGTTCAGATTGAGTAAAGTAGGTTTCTACTGCATTTTCTAGCCGATCGCCGATTAAGGGCACAATACCTTGGTAGGGTTCGCCTTGGTCTGGTTCAATTGTTAAAACTATACGTCCGGCACCCAGCAAGTCAGGTAAATTATTTCCTGTGCTATCGTTATCACAACGAGCCCAGCCGCGAATTTCTTTTTTGTTGCTGCTTTGTGCAACTAAAGATTTTAAAGGGCCATCACCTTGAGCCTGTAAAATCAGGTTACCATTAAATTTGATAGTTGCTGATAGCAAGGTAGCAGCTACTAGTGCTTCTCCTAGTAACTGTATGACTGGCTCTGGATATTGGTGATGTTGTTTTGCTGCCTGCCAGCTCTCGGTTAAATTAAGCCATTCGCCCCGAACGGCTAATCCATCAAATAAAAAACGGCGTAGAATATCTTTTTCTTGCATAGCTAGGTGTCGTATATTTGCTTAGTGAGTGGTACATATTATATCTTTACTTATTCAGTCAGCGCAGACTTATTCCATTGATTATAATAGTGCGAGCATAAATAAACTATTTAACAAATATGACAAAAAAAGCAATTATCTTGTTATCGGGAGGACTAGATTCGGTCACCGTTCTGGCGATGGCAAAACAGCAAGGCTATAAAGTGTATGCCTTAAGTTTTGATTATGGACAAAAACATAATGCAGAACTGGTGTCGGCCAGGAAAATAGCACTTGACTATCAAGTTGCTGAACACAAAATTATTAATTTGGGGTTGGGTTCGATTGGTGGCTCAGCCTTGACTGATGAAGCACTGGATGTACCGGTTACGCCACAAGAAGGAATCCCTATTACCTATGTACCGGCAAGAAATACAGTATTTTTATCATTTGCACTAGGCTGGGCTGAAGTGTTGGACGCACATGATATATTTATTGGAGTCAATGCGGTAGATTACTCAGGTTACCCCGATTGTCGTCCACAATTTATTGAGGCTTTCCAGACTTTGGCAAATATAGCGACTAAAGCGGGGGTGGAAGGTCATGAAATTAAAATTCACGCTCCTCTTATTAATATGAGTAAAGGTAAAATTATACAGCGCGGTATTAAGTTACAGGTCAACTATGCGCAAACGGTTTCTTGTTATGCAGCGAGCCCCAAGGGCTTTGCGTGTGGTGTTTGTGATGCTTGCCGATTAAGAAAAATTGGGTTTGACGAGGCGGGTGTGCCTGATCCAACGCATTATCTATAGGGAATAGGTAACAGCTTGACTGTGAGTCACTGATTTTGTCTAAGTCGACAAAAGTAATTTAGTTTAAAAGTAGTGTTTTGAGCTTTTTCTGCGTTGTATCCAGTTCCTGGTCGGTATAGGCTATAGCTTCCAGCTTTCCCCAGATAGGTGCCGGCCAGACTTTGTCTGTTTTATAGCGGACCACATGATGAATGTGTAGTTGTGGCACCATATTGCCTAAGGCTGCAATATTCATTTTATCTGCATGGAATAAGTTTGCCAGTTGCTCGGCAATATAGCTGGATTCGTAGATCAGTTGTTGCTGATCTTTAGGGGGAAGCTGGTGTATCTCGGTAATATTATCTCGCTCTGGAACCAGTATCAACCAGGGAAACTGACTATCATTCATTAGTAAGACCTGGCACAGTTCCAGGTGGCCAAGTTTGATACAGTCTTTTTTCAGGGTAGGGTGTAGTGTAAATGACATAAAACCAGAGTGGGACTTGAATTATAAGGATAAAACAGTGTAACGTTAGCACCAGACAATAACAACAATAATAATGCCTTTATGACCATACAAACTGCCAGCATTGCTCAAGGCAATGCACCGCTTGCCGTTTCCTTTAAATTGTTGCTGGCTTTATATGCCGTTATCCCTATATGTCTTATTTTTCAATTGACGGATAGCTATTTACTACAGGGAGCTTTATTACAATATTTACCCAGTAGCCCTAGCCACTTTCTGTTATTTCAGCTTTTATTTGGTACGCCGCATATTCTTGCTAGCGCAGTGCTATTAACAACTAACAAAGATTATTTTAGTTTTTATCAGAAAAAAATTATTATTATGACTTTGGCTCTTATGCTGTTTTTTACCTTGGCAAGTCAGCTACTTTCATATTATGTGCTTTATATTATGGTTGCCTCATGGACGGTTTATCATGTATTAAAACAGCAGCATGGAGTAGGGCGGGGGATATATCAATTACCAGGCTGGGCATTTTATCTATTGTTATGGTTAAGTATTGGTGCAGGGATTAGCGTGTATATGGGGATCTTTTTAAAAGATACTTTAACGCTGCAACAGGCAGAATGGGTTAAACAGGCTGCAGGCGCTCTGGTTGTCTGTCTGTTGTTGAGTACGTTCTGGTGCCAGCGTTATGTAAAAACTCGCTTCGGTTCTTTATTTATGTGGGCAAATTCATTTCTGATTATCGCGAGCTTTTATTTTTATCTACAACAATATTATTTTTTGGCTATTTTAATTCCGCGTTTAGTACATGATGCCACTGCTTATATTTTTTATGTGACGCATGATGTTAATAAACATGCTGGGCATCCACAAAATTTTTTGTATCGCTGGGCAGCAAAAATCAGACTTAATGTTTTTATTGTCTTACCTTTAGTTTCTTTTGTTCTGACTTTTCTTCTACAGAAGTATGGTGATCAGTGGGTTGATGCGTTGACGCAGTTTTTTATTGGGATGGAGTTCAGGCAGGTGGTTAGCGTCGGGTTGATAGGCTATTTTTCTCTGATGCATTACTACACAGAGGCGTTTACCTGGAAATATGGCTCGCCATACCGGAAGTATATACGTTTTAAGCCCTAAATAAGGGGTGGTAACTTGTTGCAAGCATGAATGGAAGAATGTAAAACATTTTTTCAAGTAAGCACATGAAGTTAATACAGTACTAGTTCTGTAAACGTCATTGTTAGAAAAGCAAGTAATTCGAGACCCTAGGTTTGCTAGGTTTTCTGAAAAGTTTTATGCACAAGGTAAATGCATGGCTGAGTAGGACTAAAAATAAACCAAAGTATATTTACAAGAGTATTATTTTAATTTTTATTGACAAGTTTCAGGATTTCTATGATGAGTATAAGTCAGATAAGCACTAGGCCCCTTTGTTGTCCTGTTTTATATTTTATTGTTGTCTTGTCGTTGCTCCCAGCAACGGTTTTTGCTGAAAAGATGGCGGTTGACACGCCTACTGTAAAGCAAATACTTAAAGGAGATGATACCCAGATAACTGAGGAGGTTCAGCCAAGGGAAACAGTGCCGTATGACCGCTTGAACCGGAGCACACCTCGCAGTAGTGTGGTATCTCTGATTGAAGCAATAAAAAACAATGAGCATGAGATTCTGTTGGAATTTCTAGATATGCGTTATGTCCCCAAAAAATATTGCGGTGCAGGGGCCGGAATTGGTTCACAAGTTAAAGATAGTTGCGAAACGGGTGTTTTGGATAGGGCCTGAAAACCTGAGTATTGAGCAAGCTGGTCACCTAGATGATGGGCTGCCCAGCGACCGTGACCGGGTGGCCAGAGCAAGGGGTCAGGTCTTTATTTTTGCATTTCGCTATGTGTAATTCTACTCACCGTTGAGTAATGCAATGAATAATATTGACCAATTAAAGAGGTCGCACACTTCGAGAAGGGGGCTTGACCCCATTTTTCCTCTAAATGAATTTGATATTTTGCAAAAAAAATTACAATATCCTAATAATATA
>NZ_BDMN01000154.1 GCF_002189065.1 Bathymodiolus platifrons methanotrophic gill symbiont | reverse complement strand
ATGTCATAAGTAGTATTTGTGGATGAAGAGGCATCTAAAATAACAAAAATAGTATCAGTTTTTTGTTTGAATTCTGCTGTTGAAGTAGTTTGGCCCACTGGAGTAGCGGTAAAAGATGGATAGCTAGTTGGTTCTGTAGCAACAGCCAGACAGCAGGGCAAGGCCTGTAGCGGAGACTACGGGAAGGATTATTTTTTTAGCATATTTCTTCCGCTGCCAGCCATGGAGAGCGAACGCGAGGGCTGGTAGTCCCCAAGGCGTAGGGCCGTTGTTTTGTCGGAATCGTAGCGCTAGCGTAGGTGGAGACAAAATAAAAGGCATTCCGAAACGCCGTCGAGTCATTTGAGGGAGTGTTACGAAGCCAGCACCGAGTTTACGATGGTAGTGGCGAAGTGGCACGTACGCAGGACGTCTGGGGCGCCGAAGGCATTAGCGGTCGCGTTAAGTTTTTGCCGCTTGCTTGGGCTGGGATGCCCAAAACAAGCTTTCGCAAAAATAGCGACTCCCCGCTCTCTATATAAAGGTAAGGTAATTTATATTTTAACACTTTCAATTTATAAGCTGAAGTTTCCCAATTATTGAGTAGCTGAAATACACAATGCTGGTGTATCGAGGTTTATTTTAGGTGGTTTTGCCATGTTTATAGCAAACCCCTACTTAATTCCCCTTAGGCAATAGCATTTGAAACGAATGAAAAGACTATTTTTTTCATATAGTTGTAGCATAGTTTCAATTTTACCATAAATAATTATTGGGAAACTTCAGTTTATAAGTTAAGCATGAAATAATAGATATGCAAGTAATTTTACAAAAAGAGGTATAAATGAAACTAATACAAACAATGATTTTCGGCTGTTTTTTGATGTTTAGCATGAATAGCTTTGCAGGAACTTTTGCTGAAATACAGGAAAAAGCAGAGCAGGGCAATGCATTAGCTCAGGCACAGATGGGGGCTATGTATCAGCTAGGCCGGAACGGTGTAGCAAAAGATAAGCAAGAATCGGCAAAGTGGATGTTAAAAGCAGCCGAACAAGGCTTAGTGGAGGCGGAGGTTTTTATGGCGGCAATCTATGACCGAGGATTAGGTGTTAAGCAGAGCGTTAGTACTGCAACTCAGTGGTATGAAAAGGCTGCTGCACAGCAGCATGGTACGGCACTGGCAATTCTAGGCAGGAATGATGCGGCTAAAGGCAGTGTCGCGTTTAATTATAAATCCATGCGCTTAATGGCTTCCAAACAAATTCCGGTAGAATATTCAAAGCGATTTTTAAGACAGAAATAAACTTATGACAATAAAAACACGATTTGCCCCCAGTCCAACAGGTTATTTACACGTAGGTGGCGCGCGCACAGCTTTATTTTCCTGGTTACATGCCAAAAAAAATAATGGCACTTTTGTACTGCGTATAGAAGATACGGATTTAGAGCGTTCAACGCAGGAGTCCGTTAATGCGATTCTCGAAGGTATGCAATGGCTTGGCCTGGATTACGATGAAGGACCTTATTACCAGACTCAACGATTTGATCGTTATAAAGAAATTATCCAGCAGTTACTAGATCAGGGTGATGCCTATTATTGTTACTGTACAAAAGAAGAGCTGGAATCATTACGTGAACAGCAGATGGCAAATAAGGAAAAGCCTCGTTATAACGGCAAGTGTCGTGAACAGCCAAAAGACCAGAAGGAATTGAATCGTGTTATTCGATTTCGTAACCCTGAAGAGGGTGAGGTTGTTATTGATGATTTGGTCAAAGGTAAAATCGTAGTTGCCAATAAGGAACTGGATGACCTGATTATTGCCCGGACTGATGGTACTCCGACTTATAACTTAACGGTTATTGTTGATGATATGGATATGGGAATTACTCATGTGATTCGCGGTGATGATCATGTTAACAACACACCTAGGCAAATAAATATCTTAAAGGCACTCGGTGCGGATTTTCCGTACTATGCCCACCTTCCTATGATACTAGGAGATGATGGAGCCAGATTGTCAAAGCGACATGGTGCTGTAGGGGTTATGCAATATCGTGATGATGGCTATTTACCAGAAGCTTTATTAAATTATTTAGTGAGATTAGGCTGGTCGCATGGGGATCAGGAAATATTTACCCAGGCAGAAATGATCGAGCTATTTGACATAGGGCAGGTAAATGTTTCAGCATCAGCCTTTAATACTGAAAAACTATTATGGCTTAATCACCAATATATAATGAACGCTGAACCAGAGTTAGTTGCTAGCCACCTTGAATGGCATATGCAACAGCGTGGAATAGGTGCTGCTACACAAGGTCCGGCTTTGGTTGATATTGTTAAAGCACAGCGGGAACGGAGTAAAACATTAGTCGAGATGGCCAATGCCAGTACTTATTTTTATCAGGATTTTTCCGAATATGATGAAAAAGCAGCTAAGAAAAACTTCAAGCAGGGTACTGATGAAGTTTTACAGGCTTTGTATGATGCTTTTGTGGCTGTCACTGAATGGCAGGGCGAGGTCTTGCATAAGATTGTTTTGCACACTGCCGAGCAGTTAGAGTTAAAGTTGGGAAAAGTTGCTCAGCCCTTGCGAGTTGCAGTGTGCGGTACAGGAATGTCGCCTTCTATCGATGTGACTTTATCCTTGTTGGGGAGAGATAAAACCTTGAGCCGTTTGCAGAAAGCAATTAATTATATCAAAGAAAATAAAAGCTAGACAGAGGGTTGTATTGATGTATAATCATTGAACTCAACTAAGGGGCCATAGCTCAATTGGGAGAGCGCAACACTGGCAGTGTTGAGGTCGGCGGTTCGATCCCGCCTGGCTCCACCAATACTTAGTTTGAAAAAAAGTTCTTAGTCCCCATCGTCTAGAGGCCTAGGACACCGCCCTTTCACGGCGGTAACGGGGGTTCGAACCCCCCTGGGGACGCCAATTTAAAATTCACAGGAATTGAGTTTTAGGCTTGTAAAAGCTATTTTGTGTAAATCTGGAAGAACGGTTATTCGTTCACATCAAAAGTCTTAGTCCCCATCGTCTAGAGGCCTAGGACACCGCCCTTTCACGGCGGTAACGGGGGTTCGAACCCCCCTGGGGACGCCATACAAAAGAAAGGGTTATCTATTCATTTAGGTAGCCCTTTTTTGTTTTTAATTGCCATAATATTTCCCTGTTTCCTTTAACCTAGAACCCACAGTTGACCATTATAAAGCAGTATCAGAACACCTGATCTCAGCATAATAAAATCAAAGCCTTATGGGAATTATCAAGATAATATAGTGAGACCATAATGCGCAGTTTCATACAGCAGAACCAAGTTACATAATGTACCAATCACCCGTCATACCCGCAGGGAAGCGGGTATCCAGTGCCATGGATGGCATCGTTCACATCCATGTGACTGGATTCCGGCTTCCCTGCCGGAATGACGAGGTATAAAATAGTATCAAGTAATTTTCCGCGAGTTCAGGTTATCTGATCATGGTGATCTTTCAAAGATAATAGGAGCATTAATCTGGAATAAACCAACAATTCTGCGTCTCATATTGTACCAACCCATGTAGCAGCTAGTCGATTTCTGTATGTTGGTTTGCGTGAAACAAAAAATAGTGAGCTGACAGGCTTAAATAGCACAGTTGACCAGGTAACGGGGTAATTGAATAGGGTATAAACTGCCTTTCTGTGCAAGCCCTGCAATTAGCCCCTTTCACCTTAGAGCCAGAAGCCTTAAATAAAGGGGAGCCGTAAAGTGTTATGTGATTTTGAACTCCGAAACTTGAGTAAATAATATTCAGCTCCACCACTGCTGCGATAAAAATATGCTTTAGTGTTTTGAAGAACCAGGCTAAGAATATTCTCAATAATATAACCTTCCCAGCTACTGCCGCATACAGGGTGGCTTAAAAATATTTTGCTTTAGAAAATTCCTTATATACTAACTGGGGGACGCAATAAATATCTAGTTGATCGCCCAGAACCTGAAACATCAAGCGCTGCCAGCCATGGAGAGCGAGCGCGAGGGCTGGTAGTCCCCAGAAGGCGTAGGGCCGTTGTTTTGTCGGAATCGTAGCGCTAGCGTAGGTGGAGACAAAATAAAAGGCATTCCGAAACGCCGTCCAGTCATTTGAGGGAGTGTTACGAAGCCAGCACCGAGTTTACGATGGTAGTGGCGAAGTGGCACGTACGCAGGACGTCTGGGGCGCCGAAGGCATTAGCGGTCGCGTTAAGTTTTTGCCGCTTGCTTGGGCTGGGATGCCCAAAACAAGCTTTCGCAAAAATAGCGACTCCCCGCTACTTTTTTATCTAATAAATCTTTCAGGTCTCTGGTGGCAGTAGGATCAGATGTTTTAACCAGGTTTTTATATTTCCTGCGAGAAATGCCTTCCTCAAAATCAGTTGTTTCCAGTAATCTGATAATAAGTTTTCGTTGTCTGTCATTAAATAGAGTTTCTCTATGATTATCCCAAAACAAAGTAGATAAACGTATCTTATCCAGCCTTTTCATGCTGGTTATAGCAGCTAATTTAACTTGATATAAAAACCAGACTATCCATTCTGTAATATCCATGTCTCCTGACTGACATTGTTCCAGCAAATCATAATATTTGATTTTATCGTGCTCTATTGCAGTTGACAGTGAATAAAGGCGAATATTGGTTTTCTCGGTTTCTGCCAAACAGCGCTCGGCAATAAGTCGAGAAAATCGCCCATTACCATCATCAAAAGGATGGATAGTCACAAACCAAAAATTAGCGATAGCGGCTTTAATATAGCCAGATGGGCAGGGTGTATGTTCGAGCCAATCTAAAAAATCACTCATCTCAGCAGATACACATGTTCTATCATAACAGGGTGCTTCAAAATGAATCGTTTGCTTGCCGAATCGCCCTGAGATAACTTGCATACTTTCATGTCGATAATCACCTATTACCATGTTGTAGAGTAAAGGTTTTTCAATAAACAGCATGTGATGCCACTTGAATAAGTCTTTTTCTCTGAGTACAGAGGAGGATTGACGAATGGCTTCCAATAACACATCAATAAAAGCTTGAGATGACTTTGATAAGCGTGTGGGTTTACTAATTCCAAGTCGGTTGACAATACTCGAACGCACAGACTCCCTATCAAGTATTTCACCTTCAATTTTAGCTGTGGCAAGTGCTTCATCTAATAAAACTCGAGATTCTAGTTCTAATTGTTTATCTAGGTCTAATTCTTTGGAAAGTAAGGCTAGTGGCGCAACCGCTCTAACAGTTTCCTCCAAAATAGGGGTGACTTCTGTTAAATCGTAACGAAAATCAGGCCAGTGTTCATTTTGCCAAATCCACATAAAGAATACTCATGAGCTATAAATAGAGACTCATCGTATCATAAAATGATTTGATAATAGGTTTTTAAGACTCATTGACAACGTTTAATCGCTTAAAATAGTTATTAGAGAACTGGCTTGAGTAATCCGTATTATTTCACTGATAAGTGGCAGGGCAATTCGCTAATTCGACGTGTGCTAGCTGCACGCGAGAGGAGTAAGAATTGCATTCCCACTATCAATGGGGTCAGAGTAATTGGTTTTATTATTATGTTGGAGTAAACTTACTTCAAACCTATTAATAAGGCTTTATTATGGCTCGATTAGCACGTTTAAACCTCCCAGGGATTCCTCAGCACATTGTTCAACGAGGAAATAATCGACAAGCCTGTTTTTTTACGGAACAAGATTACACCGTTTATTTATCTATCAATGGGGTCAGAGTAATTGATTTTATTATTATGTTGGAGTAAGCTTACTTCAAACCTATTGATAAGGCTTTATTATGGCTAGATTAGCACGTTTAAACCTCCCAGGGATTCCTCAGCATATTGTTCAACGAGGAAATAATCGACAAGCCTGTTTTTTTACGGAACAAGATTACACCGTTTATTTATCCAAGCTCAAAGAATATAGTCAAAAGTATAATGTTGCAGTGCATAGCTATGTTTTAATGACTAACCATGTTCATATACTGGCTACTCCAAGGGAGGGTAAGGGCATCAGTTGCTTGGTTCAATCCTTAGGGCGATATTATGTTCGATATGTAAATCAGACCTATGGTAGAAGTGGCACGCTATGGGAAGGAAGATACAAATCAACGTTGATTGATAGTGATAATTACTTTTTAGTTGTCAGTCGATATATTGAGTTGAATCCAGTCAGAGCGCAGATGGTTAAGCACCCAGCGGAGTATCCTTGGTCAAGCTATCAAAATAATGCGGAGGGCAGATCAATTGAGTTGTTAATCCCCCATATTTGTTACTTGTCACTAGGAGATACTTGTAGAAAAAGACAAGAAATGTATAAGGGTTTGTATGCACAACAGATTCCTGCTTATACGATAAAAGAAATACGCGATGCAACGAATAAAGCCTGGGTGTTGGGGTGTGAAAAATTTAAACAGCAGGTTGAGGTTCAAACTGGACGGCGTGCATCACCTCAGATGCGAGGTGGGGATAGGAAGTCTGAGAAGTACAAAGAAAATCAATTACTCTGACCCCTTTGGTTCCAACACCGACAAATCCTCCAGAATCTCACCTTAATGAGCTTGATAACTTAAGTAGGAATCTAACGGAATTACAGAATAATCGCGCTAAGTTATATAAGGAATGGTCCGGTTTACGTTGTAAAATAAAATTGTTATGTAACCCCGTTAACCTGGGTTCAGATTACCTAAATCTGCGTTGCAAATTACTGGGCTTATTGGCTGAAGTTAAAAGTTCACTGTTAGATCTCCCCGTGTTGGATCAAAGTGAAATGTTAGAAGAATTCGCACTGGACGAAAAAGAATTTGGTCTGAATGGGCATGTTCGAGAGCGAATGAAGGAGCTGTTAGTCGGCATTAAGATATTACTAAATTATCTACCGCAGCAATTATGTGCATTTAATTACCCTATCTTTCAGGCACAATATCAAGCAATCATTAATGACCTGATTGAATATCAGTTTATTCTGCCATTGATGATTGAGTCTTATTCAAAGTTTAATAGAAAAATCAATATTGCTGAAAAATTTGATCTCCGTTATGCCGCTGTTGATGTAATGGATGAATATATTCAACAACAAATATCAGTTTTTCAGCAATTCATCAAAAGTAACCTGCATAGCTGTCTGGCCACTATTTTTTATCACTATGAAGCTGTCCGCCGCTTAAATGGGAACTGGTTCAGACGTTTTTCCCAATCTCATCAGGGTATAGAACCATTATTTAGTGTACCTAAAGGAGGCACATTTATTTTGCTTTATGAGCAGGGTAACCGGGTAGTGGCTGACTTTTCTTTAGCAAACTGTATCTCATGCTGTTGTGAAGTTCCAGAGGAACCCGTTTGTTTGCCTCCAGTTGCGACAGCGGATTATTTGTCAGTCACACTTGAAAATGGTAATGATCTAAAAAAAGAAAGCTATAAACCGGTACAGTTAATTATCAATGTGATTAAAAATGACTATAGCCTGCTCAATTCTTCCGCAGCAAAATTAAGTATTAAACTTGAAGAGGCTAATAGTGAGTTAGGCGGTGTTATTTCAATCAAAAAAGGCAAAATAAATTATCAAAATAATAATCCTGTGCCAGGTATGGTTGATCGCTTTACTTATGTACTTGAGGAAAGCAGCAATGCTTGTAATGAGAGTAGCATTGGCGATGTATCTATCTTTTTTATCCCGCCAGTAGAAGAAACAAAACTTGGGGGAATTAGAGGAAAAACAAGGCTAAGAGAAGGAGAATATGTAGTATCGGTTAATAATGCCACAGTAACCATAATAGAAACTGGTCAATCAGTTATGTCTGGAAGAGGGGATACTGAGATAAATGGGTATTTTGAGTTTCTTAACCTGCCTTATGCTACTTACTCGATTACGGCTACATATGGAAGAGGTGTAAGTGAGCCAGTATTGGTCGTCGTTGATGGTACTAATTTCCCGGTTATTCTGGAGGTGCCGGTCTGGCATTATTGGGGGGTGGTAAATGATAAAGGATGGATTACTAGAGTTGTTGAAAGTACTGGATTATCAAAGGAGAAAGCAAAAGGGAAACTCGAGAGTATACTAAAAGAACATAGAGAAAATCAGCTGGAAGTGGCAATTAAAGCCAGTAAAAGTGAATCAGTAAAAGCTAGTGCCGCTTATAAATTAGCCCAGAAATTTATCACAGAGTCTGTTGCATTTAAGGATGACAGTGTTGAAACACTGGCGGAGGAATATGCTGATTTATCTACAAAGCTGATTGGTGCCATTGAGAAAGCAGCAGCAGAAGACCAGCAACATTACCTGGATTTATTAAAAAGTGCCAGTTTTGCTTACATGGATAGGCTTTATTTTACCGAAGAAGGCTCTCTCAACCCCGAAAAAGAAAGGGAAATAAAGATTATCAGTAAAAACATCAAAAAAGCAGGGATGGATATAACTATTGTCAAGGAAGAATGGGGTGGCAAATTACGCGATGACTTAAAATTGACATCGGTTGCTACTGTGATGACTAAACTGCAATAACATGAGGTTGTCGTGATGCAAACACAGCATTTTGTTCAACGGTAGATTTTTGAGCTGGTAGTAGACAGCACAGAGCAGACTCATGCTTTGCAGGAAAGAGTTAGCGCTCTATATAAAGCTTCCCTGCAAGATAAAATGAGTGCGCTGTTTGATGAGTATAGCTGCGATGAAGAAGTTATCCGTCTGGAAAAAGTTGAAATAAATCTGGGCGTTTTTAATTCTATGTCGGCACTCGAAGCACAGCTTGAAAATAAAATAATTGAGCAGCTTGAGTTGGCATTGGTTGAACAGTTCACGGAAGCCCGTTCTTCAAATGCAAAACCTTTTGGTTTAGCTACTGAAAATAACACAAGCGGGCAAGAAACCTCTAAGGCCAGTATTCATACTACACTCGAATCACGCCTGGATTTGCTCTGTTATTACTTAAAGACAGGGGAATTACCCTGGTGGGGTGCTGATAGTAACTGGCAGCTTGAACAGGAAATATTGCAACTACTTAAAAAGAGGCGCGGGCAGACTGCACAGGCTCTACGCAGGTCAGCGTCAACTGCCCTGTATGAGAGACTCGCCATGCAATTGAGTTCGACGACGCGCTTGAATCTACTCGATGCATTAAAGCCGAATCAGAAGACTTTATTGCGTGATTTTCAGCAGCAATGGTTCGGAATGATAAAGCATATACTTAATTGTGTAGTTACCAGCGCCCCGCTGAATATCCAGGTGGAGCTAAAACATCTTAAATCAGTTCTTAAGGATCAGGAAGCTAATCAGTTAGCATTCTGGCTACTTATATTTAAACAGTTTATTGAAAACGAAACTATTTTTACTGCAGACATTTATGCAGGCATGACTACTCGGCATTTAGCTGAAATTACAGAAATAGATTATGCCACTGTTATTGTAATTTTCATCAGTGTTTCCATTGAAAGCAACAATAGCTAAGAAACTTAGA
>NZ_BDMN01000153.1 GCF_002189065.1 Bathymodiolus platifrons methanotrophic gill symbiont | reverse complement strand
TGCCTGTAAAAAATGGCGACCACTATCCACCAAACTGATGCAACGTAACATCCCAAGACGAATAAAGCCAATATCGTTTAGTCCTG
The DNA here is from genome assembly GCF_002189065.1 of Bathymodiolus platifrons methanotrophic gill symbiont. Taxonomy (GTDB): domain Bacteria; phylum Pseudomonadota; class Gammaproteobacteria; order Methylococcales; family Methylomonadaceae; genus Methyloprofundus. The sequence goes on along the minus strand of NZ_BDMN01000153.1, from coordinate 3,788 downwards.
GGCATGCTCGCTTCCACAAAGGGTAACGTTCTGCTGATACGGCATTGTCCATGCTCTTATTGCAGTGATCAAAAATAAAGGCATTCAGTGTCTGGGATTCGTACATGAGAGTTTCCGATTATAAGGTTTATAAAACGGAAAATTATAAAAAAATGTTTTTCGTAATTGCAAGCTTTATTTTAGGTTTTTTGTTGTTTTTCCATGTGCTTATCCTGCGAAGAATTTTTAGGATTGATTAAAAATCTGGGAGTAGGACAAGATAATCGCATACCGCTTCTAAAATAAGGCATACTCTCTAAGTTTCTTAGCTATTGTTGCTTTCAATGGAAACACTGATGAAACATATAGAGGTAGTGGATTCATGAAACAGTGCTTATAGTCATTTAAGCAACATAGCTTAGAACGAACACTTTTGGGGGTTCTTCCACAGGACCCCTATAAAGGGATACAGAGGATATAATCTTTTAGTAATTGTCGACCTACTCCTTTTTTTACAAAGACTTTGAATATTGTAATGAGTAAATTGGTATATGGCTAGTACAGATAAAAACACAAGTCTAAGTGTTTAGCTTTTTTTCAAAGGTCGACAAAAAGGCGATAAATTGGATAATGAATCGAGTAATGGCGGGGTACACAGCGATATGTCGACCTTTTTTAGGTCGACAATTAAGAGTAAATTTTAAAGCCCTGTATCCCTTGGTATGTAAGGCTTACAGGCTAAAAATTGTCGACCTTTTGCAGCAAAAAAGGTCGACAATTAGCAGGCGCTAATATTCATTGTGTAAAAATGAAAATAGGCATAAAAAAGCCCGCATTTAAGCAGGCTTTAAATTAGATTCTAATTTAAGAGTTAATATCAAATAGGAATTTCTCCATCACTTACATGATTGAGCATAACAGTGGGGAACAAAGGTGGCATAAGATACAATCTGCTTTTAGTCTTTTTAACCCCCAAACCATCTAAAGCTTTTTTAACACCCATCTGGCTTGCCCTCGTATTTGTTATATTTTTTGGTAAATATTCGATTATTTGGGTGTTAGTCATTTTTATTGTTCTATTACTGCTATCCAGTTTTTCTCCTGTCCCTGCATCAATAAACTTGAAAGTATCTAAAATGATACTTTCCATTGTTGCATCCTCGTGATGACTTAGTATTTCTTGCTGTAAAGCCTCTTCTTCACCTGTAAGCCACCATTGTTCCCTGTGGGTATAGGCATCCCACACAAACGCCCACATATCAGCATAATCAAAATTAGCATCGCGAGGGTAGTCTAATGCTCCTGTAACCACGACTGGCAAGAATCTTCTATTCCCTGTCGTGTCTTTAAGGGGGCGTTCTTCATTTACGGTAGCAAAGCAAGACGCGTGCCTCCTTATGATTGTAGGGTTTTTAGCATAAGGCAGTCTGATTTCATCTTCTTGGTTTGATAAGAAACCTTTTAACTCTGATATTTCACTCCGCTTAAAGGTTGCGTCAAGCTCTCCAAGCTCTCCAAGCTCTGGAATCCAGCACCTAAGTATATTAAGCTGTGAGTCTTTGTCTTTGACATTTAACTGAACTGAATCTTTCAGTGTATTTATGCAGTTCCTTGGGTAGTAGGTATTTTATAAAGGCTGTTTTCTTTAGTCCTTGTGCGCCACCAAACATTAATACGCTTTCATATTTAGGCACGGCATCTGGGTGTTTCCCCTTGTGCCTAGCCATATCAGCGGCGGCACAACACTGGACTAGCCATCTATACATAGCTATCTTAACCCACTCTTTATTTTCCACTGGCAAGTTGTCTATAAGCTCATGAACTGGGTTATCTTTCTTTGTGCGTTTAATGCTTTTCAGCCAATTTATAACTGGATTAATAGGGTTTTTCTCAATGATAATGTCTAGCTGTTCATCAACAACAGCCTTGCTAAGCCCATGTTGTATGCACTTATCTTTCATAAATGCTATTAAGGAGTTGCCCTCATTCCCATGCAAGCTTTGGATACCTTGAATCGGTAGTGGGTTAAATCGGGTGTGATTAAAACTGCGGGGATTTGTTAAAATATCACTATTTCATTTCGACCGCCTCCAGGTTGTCTGATTCCTGTTATATCCAGTTCTAATTCGGTGAGTTCTTTTTTTCCTTGGCGGGTAGTTTTTGGGTCACACTCTAATAAAGCTGAAATATAGTTAACGCCACCATGAGATAATTTTTCACTTTCAATGGCGGCATACCGTCGCTTATTTTTTTCACAAAGTGAGTCATAAAATTTCTTCATCGACTTTTCGATATTTTTTTTATAAGGAAATGACATAAGACAACCGGGTGTGATTAAAACTGCGGGGATTTGTTAAAATATCACTATTTCAATTGACACAGATTGTGAGCCAGAGTAACAACAAATCTTTTATAGCCCGCCTCAACCAACATCCCAAATTACGTGAACGGGTGGAATCATTGCTGAACGTGGTTGAAAACACTACAGGAGACTGTATTAAAGCGGATGATGCTGAACAACATGTAATTGAAGAAATACGTCAAATGGGTAATGATGCCCTGCATTGCTGGGGAAGTACTGCAGCGGATAGGGAGGCTAAGCAACTGCGAGAACAACGCCCCGGACTCCATGGCAACGGTAAAAAAAAATCTGTTGGCATACAACTTTTGGGGAAATAGAAGTGATAGAGCCTTTATTTCGTTGTCCTGGACAACAGATAAGACCTTTCAGCCATTCTGTTGGCATTAGCGCTCGGTGTTGCTCACTGCCCTTACAGCGGGTAATGACTGATTTTGGGGCTGATCATGCATTCGGGAAAGTGCCTAAAAAACTCCAAGAACATTATGGAATCGAGATGCCAGTGAGCACGATTCGCACGGTGACGGAGAACCATGGTCAACAAATGAATTCCCAGCGAGAGAGCTCGACTTTACCCGTGGTTACTGGCTGCCAGCAACAAATTGTAGAGATTGATGGCTGCATGTTACCTATTGTGACAACAAGAACAGATAAAGGTGATAAGCGTAAAAAGAAAATACTGCATTGGAAAGAGGCTCGTTTAGCATTAGCTCATGAGGAAGGAAATATCACACCTAAATTTGATGCTACTTTTGGAGGGAGTGTAGATGATGCAGGGCATTCATTATTAAATTGTGCGGTCACTGCAGGACTGGGTATCAATACACAAATACATGGTGTTGGCGATGGTGCAACATGGATTGCAGATCAAATGAAAAAAAGGTTTGGATCACAGGCAAGTTACCTAGTTGATTTTTATCACGTTTGCGAATACTTAGGGGGAGCATCGAAAATATGCGCAGCCAATGATGAAAAAAACTGGATGGATGTTCAGGAAAAACGCTTAAAGAACAATGAACACTCACTTGTTATTCATGATTTAAACCCGTTTTTAGAAGGTGATGAGATTGAAAATTCTAAAGCCCCTGTACGATCTTGTCACCGCTATTTAAGTAACCGTACTGAGCAACTCGACTATAAAGGAGCGATAGAAAAAAACTTGCCTATTGGTTCAGGCGAAATAGAAAGCGCACACCGTTATGTTATTCAGGAACGATTAAAACTATCAGGGGCGTGGTGGAAATCTGAAAACGTTGAACCCATGCTTGCTTTAAGAGTGGTCAGAGGAAATGATCAATGGGATGAATATTGGAGAAATTTGGCCAAAGCTTCTTAATATTTTGAGAAATTCACCGTACTTTTAATCGCACCCGTTGATCACAAAGGCTATGACATTTACAGTGAAACTCTGTCATCGCACGGTATTGATTATCTAAAGTCATTTCCTGAA
>NZ_BDMN01000152.1 GCF_002189065.1 Bathymodiolus platifrons methanotrophic gill symbiont | reverse complement strand
AAGCTCCAGCCGAACGTCTAAAGGTGTTTCTGATTTTTGAGATAGAAAAATAGGATTTACCTGTACAAGGCTATCTTCTTTGCTTTTCAGGATGCTGATGACTGTATTTTTATTGATTTTCAGAACCCGTGCGGTGTCTCTAATACCACTGCTATTAATAGCCATTTCGACGACTTTTTCTTGGACTCCAGGCACACATGCATTATAGCGATAGTACAGCATAAATGTTTGAGTTTGGCAGGCACTATTTTTGCAGCGATACCGCTGTATATTTTGAGCATTCTTTCCTGATTTCATGATAGTGCTACAGCGACAATTTGGGCAACTTACTTCTTGATAACATTTCATTCGAGGAATTATGATGTAAACCTTTTACTTCTCCTAATTATTTAAGTGAAATAACAGATTTAACCCACTACCCTTTTCTTTTCACCACTGTCAATTTGTGTTTTTTCCCATTCGGGGATAAATACTTTACAAAAATCGTCTACATCACAAAATAATTGGGTTAAACTCATCAATGGGCAGCCTTTTGAAATAAATATATTCTTGGTTGCTTATATTTTTTCAGGTTTTATAGAAGGTTGCCCACTTTTCTTATCCCGAACTCAGGTTAATATAGAAAATTAAACTTAATGATAGCAGATAACCTGGAAAAGTGAACTTTATGCGACAGAACCTTATAACGCCTGCTTAGGTAGGATATTCTGGAGGAGATGCCCCACCTTTATGAGAGCCATTTGTTAAATCAACTCGAAATTCAACATATTTTTCATTGGCAGCATCCCTGCTTTGACCAATTATTTCGTCGCTAGTTACCTCACTGATTTCTATTCCATCCCAAGAAATTCTCTTTGTTTCCCAAAGTAGCCCATTTTCTCCATATGCAATAATTTCAGTAAAATCATGAAAAATCACAACATTATGACTAGGAACAGGGATAACACGAATAACAGGGCAAGATTTTACTACTTGAAACGAAGATACGCTATATGGTGATACTATATACGCATCACCTTTAGCAACAACCGTTAGGTGCTGCTTACCTGGGCCAGGGTATATTCTGCACTCACCACTAGGAAACATGTCTCCAAAAGCAAATATACCAACCCAAGAGACTCCTTCAGATAGAAAAAACTTTACCATTATTCCGTCACGACCTACGCCAGGCTCCTCATTTGGAATATACACTACTTCAGAAGTATTAGCTGGAAGCTCGGTTATAACTTTATATTCAAAATCTATTGATAATGTCTCGGTCATCATTACAGCTATCTTTTGCTTGGATTGAAAAACCGATGAGTAATAACTTCGGTTTTTCCAGATGCCGACGGTCTAACTCCAATTTCATAAACACCAGATCGACCATTCAAAGTTCCGGCCTTTGTATATACAGGCGCGCCATGCTACCTCACAACATTCTGGGACTCCTGTCACCAACATTCATTCGCCTACGCAGCGAATGGGAGATGCCCTGGTCGCCCTGCGTCCGTCTCAACTACGCACAAAACCCTGCTCCGTTAAGACTACCTCAAATGGCTGGACGGCTATTCGGAATGCAATTCTTGCCTCCCTCGCGCGCTACTAGCGCACTTCGGATCAGCGAATTGCCCTGTCGCCTACCAGGGACTAAAAATCATCACTCCGCTTAGGCTCCGTTTCCCTGATTTTAAGCGGATGATATTTATCGCTGACAATCGTCTTGTTTCCTTTAAAAATTTCTGAGTTAAAAGATTCAGGAAAATTATGGTTAGGGTTAGCGGCATTATTTATTCTTGGATTTTCAGTACGCCGTTTTAATTCTCGTGAGGAATAAATTCTATTTGGTTTTTTTGCTACACTCTTTGTGACATCAGATTAATCAGGAAAAAATAACTCGCAACTATTTTCTAAATCACTTGAAATAAATGCTTCCTCCAATCCTTTTTTATTATTACCATAAATTTGAAAGCTAACATGTTCAATGTTTTCTTCATCGTCATGAATTACTGAAGCTTGAATACCTTCACCAATATATTTATCAATGCCTAAATAGCTTTCTTCTAACACAAGACCTAATATTCCAATTAGAAAACTAAGTATATCTACAGTAAAGTATTTAATTTCAAATTCCCAACCATATTCACCCAAGGTTTTATTTGCACCCAAGGGGATTAGAAAGGCTGCTTTGTACTTACCGAGTGGAAAGGGTTTTGAATAAGTCACTCTATTCACCCCAAATTCTCACAGGAATCTTATTCAACCCTGCCTTTCTTGCAGCTTCAGTTCTATGATGACCATCTAATATCTCTAATCTACCATTTTGGTTTCGTGCTACATAAACTGGTTTTGTTTGATCAAAACCATTCTTCTTCATATCCTTCGTAAGTCGCTTAACTTGTGATCCTGATATTTCATTCCGAGTTTGCGTTGGTATTAGGTTTTTTGGGTTAATTTGCTGTGTTAATCCTTTCTTTGAAGCATTAAGAACTTTAGTAACACCTGCCGGTAAGCCAGGTATTACTAACGCGAATAGGTCAGCACCTAAATCGGAATAACCTGATGAAACAGCATGTTGATTATTGTTAAGATAGCCATAAGAAATTTTCCCTATATCATAGATGACATTAGCCGCATCCCACAGTGTTTCAACACACTCCCCACTAGGATCAACAAACTTCAATGGATTATTATGCGCATAAGCATACATATTCTGAGATTCAGGCACACTCATATAACCAGAGAAAGGGTCTCTCGATATGAATCGTCCAATTTCAGGATCGTAGTACCGGGCTCTCAGGTAAATTAATCCAGTGTCGCTTTCGGTTTGCTCTCCAGTATACCTAAAGTCATTACTGTAGCTTTCCTGACTACTAAAGTTTTCGCCAAAACTACCGTATTTATAGCGATTACGCGTCTTACCCAAACTGTCTTCTGTGGCCGTTACATTCCGTCCAGGACGGTCATATAGGTAGTATTGGCTTTTATCTTTATCGAGTGCTCCCCAATCATACGCGGCTGTACGCCCTAGTCCGTAACTATAGTAGCGTTTTACCACATATTTATCATCGGTTTCGAAAGCAACTTGAGGCAAGCCAAAGTTTATATGATTGATATAGCGGGTGGTAACATTATTCACGGTTTTCGCTACGCGATGACCCGCACCATTGTATAGATAACTGACGTTATTATTACTGTCCTGATAACCTATTAATAAGTTACGGCTATTGTATTGGTAATGGAAGGTGTTAACAGGTCCAGTTTTTGTAATCATATTACCGCCACCGTCATAAACATAGTTAGTAACGCCTTGCGGCGCGGTGGTTTTTAGCAGGCGGTTGTCACTGCTGTATTCATAAGAAGTAGTGCCGTTATGGTTGACCTTGCTTAGACGATTGCCACCCGCATCGTAACTATAACTCTCTTCTTGCCCATCTCGAGACCCTCCTGTATAGACAACTTGAGTGATTCGGTTTAAACCGTCGTATTCATAAGTTGCAGATTCAGTTTCCCCGGGTATTTGGCGGCTTATTTTGGTGTGATTACCATTCCCATCATAGCTGTAAATGGTCGTGGCCTTGTCTTCAGAATCTTTCCCGGTTTGCATCACTTTCGTCAATCGTCTGGCGGTATCGTAACTATAGCTGGTATAGCCATTTAATTGGTAGGATCCAGCGGTGTCGGTTACAGAATATCGAAGGTGACGGAGTAGAAGCCCTGTCGTTTCATGGTATTCGTAGCTATTATAACCATTAACGTCATAATGAGTTATTAGCCGCCCATCAAGATTATATTTATAATTAGTCCAGTTTCCTAGAGGATCTTTAAAAGAGGTGAGTTGATTGAGTTCATTGTAAAAATAATAAAACTTAGCAACGCCAGCTTGTTCATAAGAGGTTAGTCTACCTAAGGTATCATATTGGTAAAGGTCAGTGCCCGTCGCATCCTTCAAGCTAGTAATACGTCCCTCGCTATCGTAGCCGTATTCAACATCAGTATCTTCATCACTGGTGCTAACCTTAATCAGTTGATTTAAACTATCGTAGGTATAATCAATTTGATCTCCTTTAGCTGTAATTTGTTGAGTGATATTGCTGTTAAGATCGTATTGATACTGCTTTTGTTCAATATTGGCAAAGGAAGATAGGCTGTTAATCATGATTAACAGCAATAGGATAGTCTTTGCTGACAGGTGTTTTTTAAAGTAGATAATATTCATTTCGATGACCAACTAGTTTTTATTGGGTTCGCATCAATTTTTACTGCGGGATGGTTAGCCTTTGTCGCAATTTTTTCAAGACCTGTCGTTTAGGTTTCTGACTAAGTTGTTGTTGATAAAATTGTTTTCGCAGTTGTCTTTCGGTTTGCCAACGTTCAATTTTATTTATGTCTTTTTCAATTAGTTGATTTAGGTTTCCGTTTGATGAAATAAATTGTTCAGGTATATGTAGAATTTCCACGCCTGGTTGCCAATTTTCTAAGTCTGATAAATGAACTTTATTACTCAGTGAAGTATCGTCTGCATGCGCAAGACCTATCGTTTGTTTTGATATGTCTAAACCTGCATCTGGTAATAACCTGCCTGCCTGATTTAAAACTATTTGTTGTTGCGGTGGTTCTGTCATAGGTTCAGGTGCAAAGACAATATCTGGGCGGTGTAATTCTTCTAAGGCAGTTATTTTTAACTTTGGTAATGAAGTATTGTGTTGTACGGAAAGTGCCGTAATTGGTGACTTACCGAGGCTTTTTTCGGTAAATTCTATATTTTTATATACCACAGAAATAGCACTTATGCTTACTATGCTAATGAGAGTTTTTCCTAAATAACGCATTGCTTATATCCATGCCTGTGCGAGGATTATGGTTCTGTCGAAAAAGTTTATCGTGTGTGTAAAACCCGCCCATAACCGAGCTTTATGCGGCCAATTAATAAAATCGTTTCCTCCGATCATTTTCCTTTTTTTAATCATGTTCATTAGCTGGATACCTGCTAACTGGGTCAGTGATGAAAAATGGATCCAAGCGATAAACCTTGCGACAAAACCATTTACTCAGGTATTTCATACTCTTTGTATAATTCTTCTAAAGTACCTGCGTCATGTAGTCCATTAAAATCATTACCATAACCGTATACCCTACCATCTTTAGTTCCCATGTAATTACCTGTTTCTGGATAATAGCGTAAATAATAATTTTTATTTATAGATGATTCTTGGCGGTTAGGGAAATAGGTAGGGTATTTTTCTTCTATAGCATTAAATAAGCTATCAACCCGCGTATCCACCCACAGCTCATTAGTCTGTCGATCTAGCTTGTCATACCCGATGTTTCTTATGAGGCCGTTAGGCAGTGTTATTTTGGTAATATTGCCATGAATGTCGTAGCTGTATTGAGTGGTTCCTCCTTCTGCATCTGTGACTTCTTGAAGGAGGTTATCGGCATTGTAAGTGTATCCAGTGACATGGAGCCTGTCATCGGTTTGGCTAATTAAATTCCCATTCTCATCGTATTCATAATTTATTATTCCTGCTGGGGTTGTTACTTTTATAACGTGATCGCTTTTATCATATTTGTAGCTGACTAAGGTTGTTTCTATTGTTTCTGTTGTTTCATATCTTCGGATTAACCTTGATCGTTCATCGTATTCTAAAGACTGGGTGATTCCTGTTGGGCTGGTAATGGAAGTGGGCATACCATTGCTATCATATGTAGCAGTTTGAGTTTGCTGATTACCTGCAACACCACCTTGCTGGACTTTTAATACATTGCCCTGAGCATCATATTCATAATGGGTTACGAAATCGGAGTCTACAGCTACTTTATCTGTTTCTGTGTTTAGTTTAGCATTGCTGTATAGGGCGATTAATCGATTTAATTTATCATATTTTGCATAGGTTCCTTGTCCTTGACTATTTTCTGAATAAATCAGGTTACTAGCATTGTTATATCTATATTGCGATGACTTTTCCTGAGCATCGGTTACTTTTGTTACATTACCAAGTCTATCGTATTGGTAGGAGGTGGTATTCCTCATAGGGTCGGTGAAACTTGCGGGGCCATGGCTAGTGTTCCAGGTAAGGTCATATTGGCGACCTTCACTATCTGTACTGGTTAATAGACGATATTCATCGTCATAAAACCGCTTAATTGTCACTCCATTGGAGTCTGTACTATTACCCATGCGACTTTCTAAGTCGAATTTATTTTGTGTTTGAGCCTTGGCCGCATAGCTTTGTTTACTGGCCCTATTGTAATCGTCATAATTTGCGCTAAAAACCGTATCTCCTCTGCCATTAATAATCTTATTAAGTCGCTTTTCGGAGTCGTAGCCTAAGCTGACTACTCGACCGCAATCGCTAGTGATTTTACTGAGCATGTTTTCTGAGTTATAGCTGTAGTCTGCTAAGCTCCCCCCTGGTCCCTTTACTTGTTCTAGTTGACCATTTTCATAGACCAACTCTATTTTACGCTTATTTTGGTGTTGTATTTTTATGAGGTGTGCGTCTACGTTCTCATTATTGTAATAATAGCTGAGGCTTACTTTATTTATGTCTGTTACGGCTGTTAGTTTCCCTTTCTTATTAAAACTCACTTGGCTACCGTTATTGTGGTTTAGGATGTACCTGTCTTCCTCAACACTATAGAGTAAATGTACAGGGCTGTCTTTGTTGGTATAGAAAGGATTATTGTTACTGGAGACTCCTGCAAGGGTATAGGGCATTTCAGAGCTTCCAGTACGTACGAATATACGATAATGACTTCTAAAGCTGATGCTCGGTTTCTCTGTAGTTGCTTCGGTTTTGTAGCCTTTTTTATCATCGCTAAAGCGCAACCCATATGGCGTTATCCACCACCCTCTCCCTAATTCAGCTGTTTTTTCATTAAATGAGCTGTAGTAGCGTGTTAAAGAAAGCGTGTGATTACCTGCAACTGGAAAAGTCATATCTGTGGCAGACCAGCTAATATGGCCATCTTTCTTACTGCGGGAAAATGATTGTGAGACCGCATGATATTGTTGTCCGTCGTTTTTAAAGTCCCAGCTAAATTGTTCTTCATTGTTACGTGCAGTTAAGACCTTCTCTCTGAGTTCTGAAGTGCCAGCAGTATCGGTCTCTTCGTAATTGTCGTCATTTAAATTAAAATTTACTCCGCCCGTGTAGGTAAATTTATGGTGCATCCCTGCGACATCGCGCTCGTCTGATACTAAAATAGAGGGGGTTAAGTCAGGTGTGTTGACAAATACTGGCTCGTAGTCATCTACAAATGATATATCCATTGGAATATCATTATTCTTAATCCATTTTATAATACCAGTTATTTTTGCTAGTCGTTTTAAGTCTTTAAATGCCGCAAATTCTGTGGCAAATTTATCGTAATTATTTGTAAAATGTTCCGAGAAAGCAGTTGATGCGGGATCGTTAAATATGTTTGATGTTTTAGTTTCAGACTCAAAAGTTGATTCGTTCAGGAGTTTTAGTGAAACTTTATCAATTTTCATAGCACCGCCATCAGCACTTCTACTTAATCGAACCTCATCAGGTACAAACCACATTCGTGTTGACCATTCGCTCTGATCAGCATATAGCTCTGGATTATCGAGTACTCTATCTAATAATGTCCTATAACCTGCTACTTGAGATGTAACAGGTTCACCCGTAATGTTGCTTTTACCACTTGCCAGTTGTTTCATGCGTAAATCAGCGTCAAACATTATCTGACCGAATTTTGTTTTCCTGGTTTGTCCGTCATACCTAACCTTAAGTTGACCCTCAACTTCTGATGGCTCGGTACCTATTGAAACACCAGGGTCTTGAGGGGCTTTATCCCCGTAACCATAAATGGATCGGATTGCAACACTGAGATCATCCATATCCATTTCTGGCAGTTGAATTCTTTTTTTCCCATAAAAAATAATCTGACTAGTAGCTGGATCAAAGATAGCTCCTTCAACGTCTTCTAGTTCAAGTAGTAGTTCTGCTGTTTTATTCAGTGATACCCCTCCCCAGCTATCCGCAGAAGCGCTTGAATCGCTATACCCTCCAACAGAGCAACTGTCGGCTTGCAATCGTACTGAATGTGTTAGAGCAACAGTTACGCCTATTGCTAGCAATGTTTTTTGTAAGTACATGTCTTTTCTCCCTGAGTATCTCTATGGCCTATTTGGTTGGCTTTTAGGTTCTGTTGCAAAAATTTTTGTGTATGTATACACCGGCCACAACCGATCTTTATGCAGCTAAGTGGCACGTACGCAGAACGTCTGAGGCGCCGAAGGCATTAGCCGGTCTCGTTAAGTTTTTTCTGCTTTTGATCCTTTTCATGAGATCAATACCAGAGAATGTTTTTTGAGCACTGCGGGGAGTTGCTATTTTTTTCGGGTTAGAAAGGACGAACAGGTCGTACTTTAGCCGCGGTTATAACATTCTTATAATCTGGATAATCCGAAACATAAGTAGGCTCAAATATCATCAACCAAGCACGCTCGGAATTGTCCTCTGTAGATGACCAAAAAAGAGTGGTTCCGCTGCGATGAAATCCTGGTAAGCTGCTTTTATAGACTACATAGTATATTTCTTTTAAAGAACCTATAGAGGGTAAGTGCCAACCAGAAATGCCATTACTTGAGTAACTAGCTGCTACATGTGCCGCTGATTTCACACCGTCGATAGTGCAGTCGGCAGCTAAAATGGCATCTGTATTTGCTTTACCATCCCCTATTTCTTGTCCTCGTGCGCCAGTAATAGCGATTCCAAAGCATCCCCATGGGGAGGACACTAAATCTTCTAAGCCAACTTCTAAACCATGTTTTCCACCATCAGTGGTGTAATAGACAATCCCGCCAGCGGGACCTGTATCCCCCTTTTTATAGGTGTATTCACAAGCTTCATCCTGAAGATAATTACTGCCTTTACAAAGCCTCAGGTTCCGAAACTCTGTTTTCATTTTATCCTCTTGAGATGGGTATGATAAGCTCGTAATTCTATCGTTTATTGTTGAGACTTTACCCTTTGTATTTTCAGAAATATCCCTGTTAGTATCTGCTATAGAAACTGGAATTAGGGAAGGGAGGGCTGAAAATTCACGGGGGCTCTGAGGATTCTTGTTTTCTTCCAGATTAATCTGCGTGGCTATGCCATGTTTTTTTATTTGAACCGGCGCTACATTATGTCCCGCATTCGCAAATGAAATGGATGAGACTAACAAAGCACTTGTAATAACTATAGTTTTCATAATGGCTCTTGTTTAAATTAACTGTAAGGCAACTCGGCTACTAGTTGGTTCTGTCGCAAAGGTTATCAAAAAAGCGCAGAAAGCTATAGTGGTCACCTGAGTCAAGACAAAAACTCACTGAGTTTAAGTTGTACATTCAATTTTACTTGCAACTGAACAGCTTTGCCCCTGTTTTATCTTTGTTTCCGTTGTTTCGGCTTTTGTGGCGGCAGTATCCCCCGCTGAAAAAATTCAGAATCTCTGTTTTTTTCATGGACTTTATGAAAATATATACGATATAAAAACTTTATTTTCTGTTGTATAAATAGTGATGCCTTTGTTTTTTAGTCGCTGGGTATGAATTTCACTGGTGTATTGACTGCTGTGCTTTCACTTAATACTGAACATAGTTAGCTCCACACTTCACCACTGGAACAATTGATTAATATAAAAAAGGGGAAGACTATCTTAACTTTTTAATAAATTGGGCTGGACAATGTGGAGCATCATAGTCCAACTAGCTGTTGGAGACAAAATGAAGTCTGCTAAAGAAAAATAACCTATCCACCAAAACTATGTTATCTACCCTTTACCAAAACTATACGTAACTACTCAAAGTTAAAAAATACGCTGAGTAGTTACAACTAGACAACCGAAAGACTATTGCGAAAAAAGTAATTAGACTTTTACAAAAAAGTTCTATATCAGTTTTATTCCTTTAATTTTGATGCTGTACGCGTAGCATCTGGTTAGCACCGATTTGAAATTCATAATTTACTTCTTCAATATGGGCTTTAAAGCCTGCCCGTTCTAAAGCCTGTATCACGGGTTCTAGGTGTATAGACGTTTGATGTGATAAATCCAGCAACGGGAAAATGCGGTTCTGTCGCAAAAAACCGAAAGCCACTATTATAAGGTTTAATATCATCCAAAAAAGATTCACATGTTCAGCTAAAAATAGCGGTATTTTTTAAGGCATTATTAATCTGTATGCCAGGTGGTATATGGCTTGAAAAGCTATCTGTCGAAATTTTAACGATAGGGTAATCGAGATTTCATCTTGAATGAAATATTATTCATTAGCTGCATAAAACTAGGATATAGTCGGTTTTTACACTTTTTGCGACAGAACCACAATATGAGGTTCATGATAAAAAGCTTCTATTTCAGCATCAAATTCAGATTTTTCTCTATTTACACCTGATGAAGTAGAAAATGCAACCACTATAAAAATTGAAGCTGCAATAACTAACATTGGGATAAAAGTATTCACTTTGAACTCCTAATTTGTAAAACAGTTATTTGTTAGTGTAATCCCCCCAAACTTCTTATAGCTTCTAAGCTCACCCTTTCAACGCATCCCTCAATCCCTTAATCCTACTCTCAGCCTGATCATAACTTTCCCCAGGCCTAGCATACTTCTCAACCGATTTTTTACTTACATACTTAGGTAGTTGTTTGGGCGCTTTGCTTTCTTTAGGTGGCTCTTTTCGTGTAAACATCACAACATCATTTTCCATTGATATGTTGTATTCAGGCAAATGGTTTGTTTCTGCTATTTGCTTTATATTAAAGCGTAATAATTTCATCTGCGATGTAATGCCAAGCTTTTCTTTTAGGTTAGTAAGGCTAATTTTCCACGTTACTTGATTACCGCAGTGTTTTCTAGCTAACTCATAAAGTCTTCTTTCTGTGGGCTTCCGTAACCTAAAATAACCCCTATCAATCGTTAAAACAGCATCACCTAAAATAGAGCTATAAAACCAATCAGACAGCTTTACTTCAATTGCTAACGCTTTTCCTTTGGTGTCTTCTTTTACAACTTCCCAGCTATCAATTAAACCAAATTCCTTTGTTACTTCTTTCCCGTTGGTCTTAATATTGGTTTGAATTAACGTACCGTTAAGCCGCCCTAACCCTTCTTTTAAAAGCTTATATTGAGTTCCACCTAGGCTTTTATTAGTTGAAATAATATAATCGTAACTGGTGAAACGTACCGTTTGAGAGATACTCTCACCTGAATTTTTAGCACTCATCAATGCACTGGCTAAGTACAATAAAATATCTTTATCAAAAATAGTCGCAAGTCCTGTATAGCTTGGCTTTATTTTAATTGTTGTGTCATTACGTTCATAAACAAGCATTCTATGGTCTGGCTTTTTAGATAGCGAAAAAACAGGATGCTCCATACTTGCAATATCATCTTTGAATGAATCAAAAACATCACAAGTAAAAAAGTCTCTTTGTTTATGTCGATCAGGGAGTAAGGAATCAGCCATTTTTATTGGTATATCAAAAACCGAGAATGTCCCAATATTACTCTAAAAGTATTGGTATATCAAAAACTTTTATGTAAAAATACACGTGACTTAAAGAAAAATTCTTCTGAATCCCTACCTTGTAAAAGTCTAACCAAGGCATGTAAAAGTCTAACCTTTTGTTGTAAAAGTCTAACCAAACCTTGTAAAAGTCTAACCTGTTTTTTTTTAATGCCCTGATTGTAAAGGCCTACAGAGCATATTTATACTCTGTAACATCTATTAACTATCTATTAACTTATCTAACTTAGATTTTATTTTTTTATTTATTAAAAAGCTAAGAAAACACACTTTTATTTTTAGGTTATCTTTTATTATTTTCTGCTAACTTCTTATGCTGCAAACAAACCCGAATCATTAGCCTATTTTGAATAGTGTCTACCTTAGCTGGTTTACTGCACCGCTCACCAGTACCTGTAATCGCCATGCAATCATATTCTCGGTGTAATAATTCATCATAAGTGTACTTTAAATACCGGCAACTCGACTTTAAGCTTTCTACTTTACTGTCCGCATGCACAGCCTTTAAATGCTCTTTATCGCGCTCCTGAATAAGCTTTAAGCCAATATTTTCTCTTTCTATTAACTTAGCTTCAATAATCAGCTTCTCAGCTTCTAATTGTAATATTTTTTCTTGTAAATCAGTAACAATGCTGACGGAAGCAGGATCATTGTATAAGGTCGTTTGTTGTTTTGCATCTTGATTACTTGTAACTATAGTCAAGTCATTTAATCCACAACCTTTCTTATATTGGTCTTTTAAATCATTAATTAACGGTATTAATGCCTCATCAACACGCACAACACGCGTCTTATTAATTTCTTGAGCTTGTTTACGTCCTGCTCCTTCACGTTTACCGCCCCAGTTCGATGGTGTCATTATTGAATTCTGTTACATTTAATCAAGTTGATTTATTGTAACAGAATTCAATTTAGGACTTTTACTAAAGTATTACCCTTTGTTACATCCTCTAGGAATGACCCAAGGGTTAGATTTATCATACTTAGTAAAATCAGCTACGGGAACCACTTCGCCAGTGACTCGTTCAATCTCTTTAATCGAAACAATGTAAGCATCGGATTTTTTACGTGTCGCTTCTTGAGAGTTAGGCACAATCCAAGCAATCGCGCGTTCATTTGAGCCAGTACCTCGAATAATTACCTTCCAGAATGCACTCGGTGTTTTTACTCCATGTGATTTAACAAAATAATCATCATCCGGATTATTACCCCAGATCACACCACCAATAATTAATAGATCAGCTATATCACGATAGCATTCGGTAATTTCTTCCTTCATGAGCCAAGCACCCCGATTCATATTAGCCGCTTGTGGCAGAATATTAGTCATCGTGTTAGAGGCTTTAATCGCTGTCTTTGAGTAGTCTAGGTGATTAGCCGGGACTAAATGGCCCCGGTCATATCTTTGATCTTTTGCTTTGTAGGTTTTAGCTGAATATTGCTGGCATTCTTTAGGTACTTTTGGATCAAGATAAAAACGAAAGATGCCACGATTAAGGTCTTAACTTATAAAGATGAAGCTGAATTAAAAGCCGATTTAGATAAGTTTTTAGTGTATTACAACCTTAACCGAAGGCATGGTAGCCTAAAAAGAGAATTAAAGGTAAGAACGCCCTTTGAAGTTCTTCAATGTTGGTATAGAATAAATCCAGAAGTTTTTAGAAAATCCCCCGATATGTTTCGAGCTGAACTTTTAAAAAATCATGGTACAACCTCGTGAAACCTGACAAGTACATAGCCATTTTTAGTTGAACATGAAAACCTTCTTTGCGGATGAAATTAAATCTTATTATCGTAGTTAATAGAGTTATTTTGTTCTTTGCGACAGAACCTTATTTATAGGGCAATCCACCATGTCACAAACTTCAGAAGCTCCCCATTATCCAGAAAATTCTCAGAAATACTGTGACCCTCACCCTCCAAAGCGACTATAGTACAATAATCATTTTCAACACCTTTTAATTGATAGAATTTACAGACGTCTTGAGATTGCTTAAACGGAACCAGCAGATCTTCTGTGCCATGAAACATTAGAACCGGAGGAGAGTATTTATTAATCCGGTATAGTGGAGATGCCGAGTAAATATTTTCAAGCGTATATGGGTCGATAAAACTGCTAACATAATATCTCCCCTCATCATTTGTTTTCCCTGTCAAATCCCAAGGACCAGAAAAAGATATAATCCCATGAACTTGACTATCTAGTTTTCCATCTGCTGTATTTACTAGGTAATGTCCCAACATTGCTGCAAGATATCCTCCAGCTGAACCACCAACAGCAAGAATTTTATTAGGATTTATATTATAGCGCACAGCATTATTTTTAAGCCACCAAACACCTTGAGTAACATCAGAAATCTGATCTGGCCATTTAGCAGCAGGTGCTAAAGAATAACTCACGTTGATGACAACAAAACCATTATTCGCAAACCACACGGCAAGATCTTCTGTATCACTGCGATCTCCACTTACCAGTCCGCCTCCATGCATAATTACAGCCGCAGGAAGAGGTTTGGTTTCAGATCCATCCCTATCTTCAGGTATAAACAAATCAAGACTTTCCCTCCCATCAAAAGTATATGGAATATCATATGTGATTTGGATGGCACAAGCCTCACTAATAAATAACGATAAAATTAAATATAATGGAGATTTTAAACTAATTTTTATTCGGGGAATTCGAATCATATGCGCGGTTTCAATTCCGTCAATCGTTGCTTGAGCGGAGTGAAACGCTTTAAAGCCCATCATTGGCTTTGTTATTTTTTTGATAAATCGATGATCCTGTTCGATGATGTTATTCAAATATTTAACCTGTAATATGTCGATCATAGTGGCAAACCCAGCGAGGATTAACAAGAGGTTAATATTGGCTAATCCTGCATAGTTAGCGCCACTTTTATCCATAACGACCTTATCAGGAAAGCCATTATTGTTAATCGTTTGTTTGAAAAATGCGGTTGCAGCCTCTTCATCACGGCGCTCAGAAAGCATGAAATCAAGCGTATCACCGTGACTATCAACAGCTCGGTATAAATAGGTCCACTGACCCTTCACTTTGATATACGTTTCATCCATGCGCCACGATTTATTGGTTTCTCGTTTCTGAGATTTAGCGTTTACAGCAATGTCAGGAGAATAACGGATAACCCAACGATTGAGCGTAGCATGATCCACTTCAACACCTCTTTCTTCCATAATTTCTTCAAGGTCGCGATACGAAACGCCATACCTGACATAAAAGAAACAGGCGCGCCATGCTACCTCACAACATTCTGGGACTCCTGTCACCAACATTCATTCGCCTACGCAGCGAATGGGAGATGCCCTGGTCGCCCTGCGTCCGTCTCAACTACGCACAAAACCCTGCTCCGTTAAGACTACCTCAAATGGCTGGACGGCTATTCGGAATGCAATTCTTGCCTCCCTCGCGCGCTACTAGCGCACTTCGGATCAGCGAATTGCCCTGTCGCCTACCAGGGACTAAAAATCATCACTCCGCTTAGGCTCCGTTTCCCTGATTTTAAGCGACAGCATAAAGAATGACATCTTTTGGAAAGTGAGTGCCTTTGAAACTGAGCATATGATCCACCTTTATATTGAAATTGAGAATTATGATAGCAGATAACGTCGGGAAGGGGGGAGTTATGCGACAGAACCTAATAATAGACTATATTACAAAATAAACATTATTTTTAAGCCTCACCCCCCCGATATTCTTTAATTATGACATGTGGATAGGTTCTCTAAGGCTACGCCAAACATGCACCCAAGCGAATCCCTCATCATCTAAGTCTTGCATGTATACCTGAATTGTGTAAGTTTTACCCGCCTCAAAGCGTTTTACTTGTAATTCTTCATTACCGACTCCTCTATCACCGTCACTCTCTCCTGCGGCTACCATAGAATAACCATCCGGATGATAAATTTCCATCACGGTATCTTCGTCATCACTGAAAGTTTCGATATTATACCAGCCAGATTCTTTGGGGGTAAATTTAGTTGTGAAGTGAGTTCTGGTTGGTGCTAGCCAAACCTTCTTAGCGTATCCCAGAGTTAGAGGATCCCATAATTTCTCGACCGGATCTTCCGCACGGACATTTAATAGCATACTACCGTGAACCGTCCAATACTCCAGATATACCTGTACAACATATCTCTCACCTGCTTCAAGATACTTATGCTGAAGCTCGTTATTATCTATCCCGTCGTCACCATCACTCTTACCCGCATTTACAATGGACTCCCCGTTATGATAGATCTCCATAACAGTATCCGTGAACCCGTAAGTCTGGAAGAGATGCCAACCAGAGGTTTCGGGGTAAAAGGAAAATGTCATGTGTTCGTCATCGTACAGAGAGAACAACTTGGCACGTGTCACATAAATCTCTGGATATATATCGTTAGCGCGTGCCTCTCTCTTCTCTCTTTCTATTCTTGCAATTTCTGCCAAGCGAGCTCTTTCTGCTTCTGCCCTAGCTTCTTGAGCTTGACGTTCTTCTTCCTTTCGTTCCTCCGTTATATCCAGGATTAAGTCATCCCCTGAGGCTGCAGAGAAATCATTAACAGAGGAAGCACTACTGACGGGTTCCATCACTTTAGGGGTAACACCCTCAACCTCTTCTAAGTTGGTGATCGGTGTTATCGCGTAAGTAGGGGCATTGAATAAGATCATCAACACGGCGGATGACATTAGTTTAGTTTTCATATTATATCCTTTTGAGGTTTAGTTTCAGTGGTCAGTTGCCCCGAAGGACAACCTTTTCTCCTGAATTACAACGTTAGTGGGTTCCAGTGGCTTCTCCAAAGATGCACCCAAGCAAAGCCCTCATCATCTAAGTCTTGCATGTATACCTGAATTGTGTAAGTTTTACCCGAGTAAAAGTACTGTAAGTGTAATTCTTCATTACCTACTCCTCTATCCCCGTCACTCTCTCCTGAGGCAACCATAGAATAGCCATCAGGATGGTAGATTTCCATAACGGTATCTTCGTCATCACTGTAAGTCTCTATGAGAAACCAGCCGGACTCCTCTGGTGTAAATTTAGTTGTGAAGTGGGATCTGGATGGTGCTAGCCAAAACTTCTTCGCATAACCAACTTTTAAAGGATTATATAATTCTTCAAGAGGATCCTCCGCTCTTACATTCAAGATTGTAGCACCAAAGACTGTCCAACTCTCCAAGTAAATCTGTACCACATATCTCTCACCTGCTTCAAGGTACTTATGTTGAAGTTCGTTATTATCTATCCCGTCGTCACCGTCACTCTTACCTGCATTTACAATGGACTCCCCGTTATGATAAATCTCCATCACCATGTCCGTAGGTCCGTAGGTCTGGAAGATATGCCAACCAGAGGTTTCAGGGTAAAAAGAATAGGTCATGTGTTCGTCGCCGAACAGTTCGAGTGAATGGGACTTTGTCACATAAATTTCTGGATATATGTCGTTAGCACGAGCCTCTCTCTTCTCTGCTTCTATCCTAGCAATTTCTGCTAAGCGGGCTCTTTCTGCTTCTGCCCTAGCTTCTTGAGCTTGACGCTCTTCTTCCTTTCGTTCCTCCGTTATATCCAGTACTACATCATCCCCACCTGCTGTAAGGGGATTAAAGTTCCCCCAGTCTCCCTCTGTTATATCATAATCTTCGGATTCACCCTCATCTGTATTATTGGTTTCTTCCGTTGATTCAGGAGCGGCCTCTTCCTCTAATCGTTTTGTCTCTTCTGCAACAAAGCGGTCGGACTCCTCTGTTATATCTTCGTAGCCGACCCCACTAGGGTATAAAAGAGTATATCCTGTCTCCCCCCCGTCCGAGGAACTGCCCCCTTCAATACTGATACCCTCTCCAATACTAATACCCGCTTCTTCCGCCGCTTGACGAATGGCATCTTCTTCCGTCTTACGAGCAACCTCTTCTGCGGCCTTACGAGCCACTTCTGCAAGACGTTTAGTTTCTTTCTCAAAGAGTTCCGCTGCCCCTTGGACTAGTCGTGGATCTTTAGATACCCTATCTCTCCCTTCTCCGGGGGTTAATTTTGGTATTCCCTCACCGGGAACCTGACGGAATGAATCCCACCCTGCTTGTGTGGGATTGTTTAATAAAATCAGCAACGCTGACGCGGTCATTAGTTTAATTTTCATTCTCATTCTCTATCCTTTACGATTAGAGAGTCCCCCCGAAACAGTCATCACTACCCAGGAGACTCTTGCTTAATTTAGCTTGCGTATTAGTAAATTTTACCCCACTGATAAGGTTCTGTCGCAAGAACTTATTATGACGGTAAAGATTTCAGCTACTCAATAATTGGGAAACTTCAGTTTACTGGTTCCTTGAGCATTAGCTGCAATCGCCCCAAAAGTAAGATTTCCATCCCTAATAACAAGGTTCTGCCGCAAAAGTTTATCGTGCGCATAAAGACGGTTCTGTCGCATAAATCCCCCTTCCCAACGCTATCTGCTATCATAATTCTAAATTTCATTCAACCACTATGCACTAAAAGTGCATAGATTGCTCTTGGACTGAAAGTCCACTACTACTCAAGGAGCATACTTCCTAAATCCTTGTTTGATGGGTTTCTATGGTGCTCTAAATACTCTTGTACCAACTCTTCCGTAACATTACCCGTTGTCCAGGCTCCATACCCTATTGCCCAA
>NZ_BDMN01000151.1 GCF_002189065.1 Bathymodiolus platifrons methanotrophic gill symbiont | reverse complement strand
CGCGCCATTTGTAAAGGTAAATGTAGCCACCTCACCTCGATTTATTCTAACTGAGCTCTCTCCTGTTCGAACTTCTGTCACCCAGGTCGAATATCTAGCAACCTTAAGTACCCTACCTTCTTGAATTCCTTCTATTGGAAGATCTATATATCTAGCCCAACGCCCATTTTCAACAGCAATAGTTAAATCCTTAATAACATCTAATTGTGACTTTATAAACTCCTCTGTCATATCGACATTATTTAAAGGATAAATAGTTTGTGCTGTAATGTAGTCTATGATTTCAGTCAATATTTCAATTTTTATCTGCTTAAATAGAATTTCAAACAATTGACTATGATCAGTTTTTATAACGTAATTATTAGTCTTAAGAATGTCTAAAAATTGTATATGAGAATTTTTATGACTTGTAAGACAGGATTGGTATTCTTGAGTAAGCTTTTGGGTTAATTCATTTTTAGCTTCTATGAGATAAGTATCTCGACTTGGATGATAGGTAACAATACCACAGCTATTATTATATATATTATAGCTACTGCAATAGTCATGACAAAACGCCTCACTCTTAAATGTTTGGTAGTTAAAACAAGCGTTTGCACTAAATCTATAACAATAGTACCCTTCCGCACTCGGAATATTAGGATATTTCTTACGGTAGTATTCCGCACACGCACGACCAGAATCGAATTCCTGAGTGGTTACACACCCACCCCAAGCACATAATTTCTTATAAGGAGGGCCACTACATGTCACGCCTTTTGACCAGCAAGCCGGGCTTTTGCTTTGACCTTGAGGAGATAAATTATTGTCGACAAAAAAGTCAGCCCTAGCGACCTCTTTCATTCTGGTGTCGATATCATTAATAAATTGTTGAGAATGAACATTATAAATGTTACAAATCTCTTCATTGACTCCTTTTTTTGACTTATAAAGTTGATTAACCGTATTAAACTTAATATTTGCTAATAAGTGATTATGAGCTTTCATATATGAGTCAATTAATTTATATATCCCATCTCCTCCATCATCAGATAGTTCAGAACTTACATCAAGAATCCCGCCTTGGGTTGAGACAGAATCACTAAAATAATTTTTGTAATCATTAAAAATAGCACTTAGGCATTCATCAATTTGTTGTGATCCCATATCTTTAAAATTAACACTTGAATTATTTTCACTTTCACAAATTGTAGTCGTTGCTATGGAAATGATATCAGGAGTTGACGTATGAACGCTAACCATTGATTGTTTGAGGAAATTAATGAGACCAGTTAAATTTTTAGACTCTTTTATAAACTTATCAGAATACAATACATCTGTATGTACAATAGCTGATTGAATATCATACAAATAAGTTTCTTTATAATAGTTAAATAAATATGAATCAACATTATTTAACATTCCATTCTTGGATTTAGATAAAGCATCTTTAGCAGCTAGTTTTAGCCGTTTTAAATGATGCTTTTCCTTAACCAATGAAGTATATCGCTCTAGGCCATTAAGTTCTTGGGCTACAGCATTAGCGTGCTCTCTATGTTTCCTCATCTCCATGTCGTGCACACCCATATCGATAAAACCAAGTATATCACCTAGGATTGGAACCCAGCCTAAAGTAGCCGCTGCTTTATCGAGGTCTGTTGAAGAGGGGTTATCAAAAACTTCCACAGACGAGCCGATAGAGCTTAAAACACTGAAAAAGAAACCTCCAACAGCATCTCCCATGGCTTCAGTTTCCATCGTAGCTCCTATAGCATCAGAAATTTCTGGTTCCGATAATATATCGGAAGATTCGAACTCAGCTTCTGCTAATTTCTCTTTTATTATGGTTTTATATTCTTCGTTAGTTTTAGGATATCCATCATTCTCTGATATACTCTTATATTCATTAATCGCTTCTTCAGAAGTAATTTTTCTCTCAGGTGGGTACCCTGACGGGCATACTTGAGCATAAATATTCATTGTGAAAAACAGTCCTAAAACTAAAAATAACTGTCTTATAAAACCCGAATTAATATAATAAATGGGGCGTGGCTCAAATCTGTGATTATGCATAAATATCTCGGTCAAATTCTACTGGAAATGGAAAAAGGGGGGTCTTTTATTATGACCAAGCTTTCGCTGCCAGACCCGGACGGGATGATAGTCTCCAGAAGGCGCAGGGAAATTTGCCAATCCTAGGCGCGCCATAATCAATTCGGTAGTGGGTCGAATCTGTAGTTAGGCATGAATATCCACTCCAAACTCAACCTTATTAATCAGCAAACCTATCACAATATCATGCATTTTTCCAGATTTTGAAAAGCAAATGGTTTTTCGTTCCAACCGTTTAATCCACGTTCTCAAATTTAAATTTTTACGTTCAATTTTTTGCGTATGACACTTACCCACTTCATGTTTCTCTACATCAATATGGCGTGCATATGCTCCCCAGTCATCTGTATAATATCGGCTGATTTTAAAAGGATCAAGCAAGGCTTTTAACTCTGGTGGATTCAACTCTGAAGTGCAATTCCTGTAATCATGCGGCCTCACGTTTATTATTATGAAAAAACACAGCATGAGGGGTGTCATAGTTTAACGTTTTTCGTGGTCGGTGGTTGAGCTTATTCATAACAGCTTCGACCTCCTCAC
>NZ_BDMN01000150.1 GCF_002189065.1 Bathymodiolus platifrons methanotrophic gill symbiont | reverse complement strand
AAATAACTGTCTTATAAAACCCGAATTAATATAATAAATGGGGCGTGGCTCAAATCTGTGATTATGCATAAATATCTCGGTCAAATTCTACTGGAAATGGAAAAAGGGGGGTCTTTTATTATGACCAAGCTTTCGCTGCCAGACCCGGACGGGATGATAGTCTCCAGAAGGCGCAGGGAAATTTGCCAATCCTAGGCGCGCCATAATCAATTCGGTAGTGGGTCGAATCTGTAGTTAGGCATGAATATCCACTCCAAACTCAACCTTATTAATCAGCAAACCTATCACAATATCATGCATTTTTCCAGATTTTGAAAAGCAAATGGTTTTTCGTTCCAACCGTTTAATCCACGTTCTCAAATTTAAATTTTTACGTTCAATTTTTTGCGTATGACACTTACCCACTTCATGTTTCTCTACATCAATATGGCGTGCATATGCTCCCCAGTCATCTGTATAATATCGGCTGATTTTAAAAGGATCAAGCAAGGCTTTTAACTCTTGATAACAGGTCATAAAAATCAAATTATAGAGAAACCCTACAAATTCGACCCATTACCATCAATTCTTGCGACAGAACCAAAACACCAAGATCAAAAGCTTGAACATTGAGTATCAAGGTACTGCTCACCAGTATGTATATTTTTAATTCCTCTCCAACCAAGAGTATCAGTCTCCTCTAAATGAACATAAGTTTTTCCATTAAATGTTTGAATATTTTTAACTTTAAAAGTTGTTTGGGGGGTAAATAATACTTCATTTTGCACTGGATTAACAACAACAGGATAAGCAGACAACTTTGGCTCAATAACGAAAAATGTATCACGTGATCTAAAATTTTTTACAAACTCAGGTGATGAGCTAGTTGCCATAAAACCTTTATCAAGTACAATGTCCCCTTCTGTTATTAATCCATCCTGGAATGCACTTGTTTCACTTGTGCGATATAATTTTTTTTGGTATGGGTGGAATCTTTTTAGAATCTTTTTTAGAGCAACGGCATTATCGTCAAGTTTATCAGCTCGAAGATTGGAATTAGTAAGCCCCCCACCATAACTCCATCTGTAGAGCTCATCTTCCTCATCTTCAGTTAAAGGTTCTGTGAGATTTTGTTTGGCCACCTTATATTCTACTCTTGTTTTTGCTTCTTCAAAACGCTCCTTAACCCTATCCCAAGGAGCAGATATCTCTTCAAATATTGTAGAGATATTTCCGCCCGTTGCAAAAACTAAAGGGGTAAAAATAATCATAGATACTAATGTGAAGAAAATTAGTATTTTTCTCATAATATGAATTAGACTCATAAAGGCTCCGTCTCAAAAAACAAAATCACCCTATTACCTAATGATGATAAGATTTAATTTCAACCAAAGAAGGTTTGCATGTTCAACTAAAAATAGAGTTGAATCTTCCATTGATGATTTTCTACTTAGTTTGACTAAGCTCTGGTGGTGGTTCTGTCGCAATAATTATCAAAAACGCAGACCTCCTGGTCTTCAGGCATAACTATCCATTAACTGGCTCTTGATCTTTTCTCCTTTGAAAGTATAAAAATATAGCCCGTAATCGCCTGAGGTTGTCCGCTGTTGCGTTTTTATCGCTTAAATGTACAAACCCCCACACAAGAAATCATTAAGCCTATTCAGAAGCTTTTTCTTGGTAGAGATTTTGATAATATGCTATTGCTTCGGAAATGGTAAGGGCTGATAGCCTCAAGGCTTCAAGTTCCCGCATGATGGGTTTTAGCTGCTCGATGATGAAAAGGCGGTGCTGTGTAGATTGGGTCGGCGAGTTGTTGCCTGATTACCCGCTTATTGTCAAGCCAGTCGATTAGATCCATTTGCTCCATGCGCTCGGCTTTCTTTTTTTTGGATATTTTGGGAACGATGATAAATGCAGGTTTTTAATTTTGACTTAACTTATCCACAAGGCACTTTTATAAGGTTAAATATAAAAGGTTAAATAAAGGAAAGGATAGGGAAATTTGACAAGTAAAAATGTCTTTATTTTTCAATATATTAGATGATTAATAATTTTTTAACTGCACGCCATACCACCATGTTTGCTATGAACTGAACGCCATACCACCATGTTTACTTGCCATAACCCAGCTAAAAAAACGAACTGCACGCCATACCACCATGTTTCTGGATGAACTGCACGCCATACCACCATGTTTATTTGTCATAAACCTGTTTTTTATTTGGCATAATAAACCTAA
This sequence comes from Bathymodiolus platifrons methanotrophic gill symbiont, assembly GCF_002189065.1. Classification (GTDB taxonomy): domain Bacteria; phylum Pseudomonadota; class Gammaproteobacteria; order Methylococcales; family Methylomonadaceae; genus Methyloprofundus. The sequence continues at coordinate 9,927 of NZ_BDMN01000150.1, read as the reverse complement.
AAAACGAACTGCATGCCATACCACCATGTTACTGCACGCCATACCACCATGTTTCTGGATGAACTGCACGCCATACCACCATGTTTATTTTGACTTATCCACAAGAGCATGTGTTCGTTTTTTAGCTGCGGCATTGGCGGCTTTCTGTTCGGTGCGAAAATCAAGAGAAGCAGTCACGGTATACTTTACATCTATAATTTTTCGCCCTTCTTTGGCCTCCTGAACCTCATAGGACATCAAAACGCTTTGCCCTTTGAGTTCTTCAAGTGCATCAATCATTTTTTTGCGGTTGTTGCGCTCTGTTTTACCTTCCAGATAGCGACTTTCTGTTTTTACGTCTGAATACATAAAATGATAGGTATCTATCATGCTGGCTTGTTTGTAACGATGAACAAACCGCTTATAAAGCCACCTTGAAAGTTGAGTTTTTAGGCTCATATGCCTGTCTATGTTGTATTGCCTATATTCCAGCTTGTTGATTGCATGGGATATAAAAAGAGGTAAACGCGCTGCATGTAACGCGCTCGAATCCTCTATGTATTCCTCGCGGTCAACCGTCACTAAATCTTGTAAAATTGCCCCACTCCAAAGCTCTTTTCTTCCCTTGGAAAGCGTAATAATGCAGCGGTTCATGATTTGTATAGCTTGCTTTATTTCTGGAATATTGCGGCTTTTCCCTCGTTTATTGAGTTCTTTTTGCACCATATATAAAGAAAATTTTACCCATGTTTCAGACTTGGCGGGGTCATGTATTCCATAGTTTTGATCGGTAAGAATTTTTTTAAGTGCTTCTTCTATAAGCTCCTCAGTCACACTTGGGAAAAATGCCTTATAGCCCCCGCTCTCCTGCTTTATCAAAGCGGGCTGTATAGTTACAGTGCAATCTATGCCTTGATAATTATAAGGCTGCTCATAGGGGTCTGCATGGCCTGTTGGTGTGCGTAATTTCTCAACTTGTGCAGGGGTAAAAAAATACTTGGGTATGCTCTCCCAAAGCTCAACCGTATTTGAAACGCTTTCAAGGTCATTTGTTATGAACTGACTAAACAAATCCATTTGAACGCTTTTAATAACCTTGCTTGGCGGCTTTTTTATTACCTTTTTAACCACTTTCTTTTTGGTGTCTGCCATTTTCTTTTTCCCTTTATCAAAATATCGCGGGTCGCTACTATCAGGTTCTGTCGCATAAAGTTCACTTCTCCGCGTTACCTGCTATCATGAGTCACAATTCGAATAAAATAAGGTTCATATGCTTAGTTTTAAATGGCGTCATTTTGAAAAATAAATCATTCTCCTAAATGTCAGATGGTACTTGGCTTATCCACTCAGTTATCGCAATCTTGAGGAAATAGCTGAAGAACGAGGCTATCATGTTGACCACAGCACCCTTAATCGGTGGGTGATAAATTATGCACCTGAATTAGAGAAAGAATTTCATAAAAAGAAGCGTCCTGTTAATCGGCGGTGGCGGATGGACGAAACCTATATTAAAGTCAAAGGAGAGTGGAAATATTTTTATCGTGCCGTTGATAAAGAAGGCAATACCATTGACTTCTTACTCACCGCAAAGCGTGATACGAAAGCAGCCAAGCGCTTTTTTAAGAAAGCCATTAAGAGAAATGGCCGTCCTGAATTGGTCAATATTGATAAGAGTGGTTCCAATAAAGCAGCGCTTAATAGCATCAACAAGGAAGACTCAGATGCCCCTAAAGTGGAACCCATTGTAATCCGTCAATGTAAATATTTGAATAATATTATCGAACAAGATCATAGGAACATTAAACGAATAACTCGCCCTATGTTGGGTTTTAAAAACTTCCATAGCGCCCAAAAAACATTAGCAGGTATTGAGATAATGAAAATGATCAAAAAAGGACAAATGTTCGGAGGGGATGGTTTGTCTCCTGCAGGACAGTTTTATTCATTCGCTGCATAAAGGTCGGTTATGACCAATCTTTACCGGCATAATAAGTCCTTGCGACAGAACCAGCAGCGGGGAGTCGCTATTTTTGCGAAAGCTTGTTTTGGGCATCCCAGCCCAAGCAAGCAGCAAAAACTTAACGCGACCACTTATGCCTCCGGCGGCCCCGATTCGTCCTCGTCACCTCGTCCCGACCCAACAAGGGGTCGGAACATAGGCTCCAAATGACTTGACGCCGTGTCGGATGGCCTTTTATTTTGTCTCCACCTTCGCTAACGCTCAGACTCCGACAAAACAACGGCCCTACGGCTATCGCGGACTAAAAATCATCACTTCGCTTAGGCTACCTTTCCCTGATTTTCAGCGTATGAACCTTATTTTATTCGAATTGTGACTCATGATAGCAGGTAACGCGGAGAAGTGAACTTTATGCGACAGAACCAGAAAACTCATGACTATTTAATACAATCAGAGCCATATAAAATGTTTACTAAAATAGATGCACTTCAAGAAAAGCTTAACAGCTTTCGTCCACTGCCAAAAAATACGGTTAAAAGTCTGCACGAACAGCTGATTTTGGAATGGACTTACAACTCCAATGCGATTGAAGGAAATACGCTTACCTTAAAAGAAACCAAGGTGGTGCTGGAAGGAATCACTATTGGTGGTAAGTCGATGCGGGAGCATTTTGAGGCGATTAGCCATAAAGAGGCGATTGATTATGTTGAGGCAATTGTTACCAATGATGAGCAGTTTACCGAGCATGTAATTAAGTCTATTCACCAGTTAATTTTAAAAGATATTGATAATGACAATGCGGGAGTGTATCGCAAGGAAAATGTCTTGATAGCAGGTGCCGAACATACGCCACCTGATCATATATTAGTTGATGAACAGATGGCTGGTTTGGTGAAAGATTATAACCAGTTTAAAGGTCATCCATTGGAACGTGCAGCAAAGTTGCATATCGACTTTGTTAAAATTCATCCGTTTGTTGATGGCAATGGACGAACAGCACGTTTGTTAATGAATCTTGATTTAATGAAAGCAGGTCTGCAACCTGTGGTGATTAAAGCGGCTGATCGTTTGAGCTATTACGAGGCACTGGATAAGGCGCATACTTTAAATCAAATTGATGATTTTTTATTACTTGCTAGCAATGCAGAAGAAGAAGCATTGAACAAAGTATTGGCGTTAGTGGGTGACGGATAAGAAAAATGAAGAATATGCCAAAATTTCAAGAAGAGTACAGCTCAAAACGTATCAGTTCATGTACTATTCGGGCAGTTCAAAACGCAATAATAGCGGGAACGTCTTTACAGCGCTTTATGAGTTCCCTAGTGGCAAGGTTAGTACCACGAGGACAGTTAATAGGTGGACACTGATGACACTAAGACCATTGTTGAATCTAACAACCCACGCCAGGCAAATTCCACTGAATCAAAGGAAAGCAACATGAAAAAAATATTATCACAGTACCTCTTTATTTTCTTTCTGCTTGTTACTGTTCTCTTTGTCTTTTCGATGAAAATTGAGCTGGCGATTAAAAAGCATACTGCTCAACAGTACAAGGAAGTACGGTTTTTGATCTTAAATAAAAAACCAGTAAATAGAGAGTTATTGGGGAGACTTGACGACCTTCACCTCCGATCAATCGCAGGAGTTCGTAAAGGAAACATACTATCTCAGATGACTCTTTCTACTGTTTTTGTAATTAGTTATTTAGGTATTGCTTTTGCTTTGATTTTTCCATCCTTAGTTCTTATGGCAATTTATATTGTAAAGTCATATACTTCTAGAAACCGGAGGATTTCATTAATTTCATCTTAGTCGTTATTGCACTGATGACTGGGGTGTATATAAGCGATAACTTGACGCTAATAGACATTCAATTGGAAAGTCAAATACTCAAAAAATTGAGCAAAATAATCTTAACTTTAGGACATGGATAGGGTTCTGTCGCATAAATCCCCCATTCCGACGTTATCTGCTATCATAATTCTCAATTTCAATAAAAGGTGGATCCCATGCTCAGCTTCAAAGGCACTCACTTTCCAAAAGATGTCATTCTTTATGCTGTTTTCTTTTATGTCAGGTATGGCGTTTCGTATCGCGACCTTGAAGAAATTATGGAAGAAAGAGGTGTTGAAGTGGATCATGCTACGCTCAATCGTTGGGTTATCCGTTATTCGCCCGACATTGCTGTAAAAGCTAAATCTCAGAAACGAGAAACAAATAAATCGTGGCGCATGGATGAAACGTATATCAAAGTGAAGGGTCAGTGGACCTATTTATACGCGAGTTTCCAAGTTTTTGATCTCGAAATCTTAAAGTAACAACGTATAAAAGGGTCAATTAAGCAACACAGTGAAATTAGACTTAGACTGCGATTAGTCTTTATTTACGCTCAAAAAATCATAGTATTGCAATTCAAAACACTAGCAACAAATATCTCACGATAACGCACCAACGACGGCACTCACTGCCGTCTTCTCAATAAGACTTACATCCCTGTATGGTTTTTCATTTCAAGCCACCAGTGCACCATAGGATGGATATTTATGTCGCACAGACACAGTGCTCCGAATTATTCAGACGCTGAAAATCATGGAAACGGAGCTTAGCGAAGTGGTGATTTTTAGTCCCTGATAGGCGACAGGGCAATTCGCTTAGGCTCCGTTTCCATGATTTTCAGCGTTTGAGTATCTATTAGAGCAATTGAAATGTTTTCACAAGTTTCGCCTTTTACCTTAGTTGATTGAGGGTCCATCAACTTACAAACGCCTATAATCCAGTGTCTAATTAAAATTGAGTTTATTTCCCCAAAAAAAGTTTCTGATATTTTTTCTAACAGATCACAATTGTCAGGGTGAAACAAATCATGATAAGTATTAAAGTCTCTTCTAATATCGATGCAATGATCACGAAAATAAGTAAAATCTTATTTTAAGTTTTCTAAGTCGTCTTTATTACTCTTTACTTCGATAGTTTTATCCCTCACTACGATTTCCATTAAACTTATTATTTCGTCCCGGGATAAATGTCCGTCCCAGCCGGTGATTGAATAGTCCCGAACCATTGGCATATACACCTCATTCAGTAAAATAACCACGTCGCTTTCTTTCATTTTGTATCTCCTTGCTAATTCTGTAGCTCATCAGTGGTGCTATAAGTTACACCTAGACTAATTAAACTCTCTTTCTTTTCACTATACAAATACGCGTTTTACTTAGCAATACAAACTATAAACGTTCGTTTATAGTTTGTATATGAGTTGTAAAAGGTGATAGCCGCACCATGCTACCTCACGAAATTCCGGGACTCCTGTCGCCATAATTCGTTCACCTACGCAGAGAATAGGCGATTCTCCAGCCGCCTTCTCGTGATATAGGAGAGGTTCATGTTGTCTCTACCTCTGATAAAAATCCGCACTCAGAGTCGGAAACGGTTACGAAGTCCTAAGCCTATTAAAAACAAAAATATAAACGACAGCACGCCTTGAAATATACTCAAGAAATAGAACCAGCCCGGTATTGTTTCACATGGAAACAACTGGTTCAGGCTGTCAGCTGCTGAGTTACGGCCGGCAGAGACAAATGGGAATACCTGGGATAGCGAGTATAAAAGTCCTATAAAAAAACGATCTATCCAATCGTACCAATGACCAGGGGTATGCTGCACAATACTCATGGACGCATATATACACGTAAATAATAAAGTTAGTCCAAGAAAGCAGAGCACTGGACGTATAATACTCTGGCCATAGATACATACTACATCAAAAAATTTGTCCAAATATCTATGAAATATTTCACCTAAATATATACGACGTTTTTTACCCTTAGTATTCTGATTATTAATCTTATCCTGTTTGTCTCGCATTCTGATATCGCGTTTGGCTCGCATTTCGATAACATGCAAATCCAATGCCTGTTCGTGGCTTTTATTAGCCTCTGCAAGTTCTTTTAGGCGACATAAACGTTCTCCATCACTTTTATTAAAATCACCATTCAGAGGATAATTATCCGATATTTCCATCCTATCTAGAGACACTTGATTGGTTAACTTTGTATTGGTTAAATCCGGTATGCAGTTAAATGTATTGTCTGAAATATCCAAAGATTTATCAAAACTGCTATGACGTAAAGAGAATTTTGACAATGTCTTTGTTTCAGTCATTGACTGAAACGAGACATACCCTTTAAATTCACAGTGCTCAAAATTTAGTGTCCCATTACCGAACTTAGCCCCCTTGAATTCCACAGAGCCATCTCCGAACTGCGCGCGATTAAATTTCACAGCGCCTTTGCCAAACTTAGTCTTAAAAAAGCTTATATCGCCATCTCCGAACTGCGCGCGATTAAATTTCACAGCGCCTTTGCCAAACTTAGCCTTACAAAAGCCTATATCGCCATCGCCAAACACGGCCTCCTTAAATGACACAAACCCTTTGCCCAAGAATTTGGCCTTATCGAAATTCACATAGCCATCGCCAAAATTAACATTACAAAAATACACATCACCCTTCCCGAAATTGGCAATCCTAAAATCCACATTTCCTTCGCCGAACTGGGCGCCGCTGAAATCCACGTCTCTTTCGCCGAAATTGGCAATCCTAAAATTCACGTCTCCTTCGCCGAACTGGGCGTCGCTGAAATCCGCGTCTCCTTTTCCGAACTTGGCTCTGTTGAAATTCACTTCGCCCTTACCGAATATAGTGCTCCTAAATTCTGTGAGATACGCACCTAACTGGGCGTCGCTGAAATCCACGTTTCCTTCTCCGAAATTGGCACCCATGAAAGAAACACCCTGGCCAAAATTGGCGAAGGTGAAGTTCACACCACCATCACCGAATATGGATCTAAAAAAATTTACATTCCCTTCCTTTGGAAACAGATACCCTGAGAAGTTAAATTCCCCTTTTCCTTTCCTATGCTTTGAAAAATCGACACCTGAAAAATCCACCTCCGTATCATCACCATGTTTTCCAACATAAACGTTCCATCTTTCTTTACCTGCTAAGAACTCGTCAATGGCTTCTTCATCCTCGCCAGATATAGTCTTTCGATCTTTATAGTTGATCACCATAGTTAATCGTCCTATTTTTGTTTTTCACGTTCGCATACAAGTAAGTTTAGCCCCTGTAATGCCTGTAGGCCGCATTTTTCAAATATTGCGATATACCATTCATGTGGGGAATATATTGACTCCCTACGGGACGTATTGATAAAGCATGTATATCAAGTGTACTTTCAAATCATGTACTGTATGGGATGATTTTCTATAAGACCTCATAAATGAGAGTATACTAAAAGTCTTACACTAAAGTGCATGATTTTTACTAACGGTTGGGACAATAAAATGAGTAAATTAAAATTAATTATTTTATTAGGGGTATTATTAAATATTTCAATTACATATGCTGGGCATATTAATATTGATGGTATTTCAACAATATCAGGAACTACTCTTAATGAAATAGAAGTAATTCAGATAAAATCAAAGGATGGTACAGTTTTATATGAAGCAAATAAGAACGGAAATAATACTCTTGCATCAGTTTTGGTAGAAGCAGTTAAGAATGGCATTGATTTAAGAAATGCTTACTTACCTAAAATTAATCTATCACATCAATCAATAGAAAACTCTATTTTAGAATATACTAATCTAAGGCAAGCAAATTTATCTGAGTCTAATTTCAATAATTCTAATTTATCAGGCTCAGATCTAACTTTAGTAAAAGCCAAACGGGCTGTAATGACTAATTCTAATATGCTAGCAATTAGAGCAGTTAAAGCTAATTTAGCTTATGTAGATTTTACTGGATCTGATTTATCTGATTCTGTACTAGCTAATGGAAATATGAAATACACTATTTTTAGTGGTACTAATCTAGTAAATGTTGACTTTAGAAGTTCAGATTTAACGGGAGCAAAATTTAGTAATTCAAACTTAGAAAGGACTGATTTTAGAGGAGCTAATTTATTAGGCGTAGAATTTAGTACTAAACAGATTTCAGAAGCTATACTTGATAAGGCGGATTGGTTCTGTCGGAAAAGTTTGAAGTGCATGAAAAAGTAAGGTTCTGTCTCATAAACTTTACTTTCCGACGGGGTGCTGATTCTATATAATGTGCTAATTAATGTAAACCTAAGGTAAGCTCCTTATCTAACCTAAGATTATAAGGAATAAGTATGGCTGAAGTTATCACGCGGGAAGGAAGTGAATTAACACTCCAGGTCACCATTAAGCTGACGGGGAGTTTAATGGAAAATACAATACTGGATGGCTGTAATGAATTAGGCTGTTTAGCGACGGCAGACGCTTTGCAGAAATTTGATAGGGACGGAAGCCCGATCAAATTGGGTGACACAAAACTGACAGCGCGTGTAAAGGCTAATAAAACATATCAATCGCCTTATGGTAGCGTGAAGATACAACGATATGTTTATCAAACGTCAAAAGGAGGCAAAACATATTGTCCATTGGAACAAAATGCACGAATCATACGAGGAGCCACCCCCACGGCTTTCTCATAAAAATTTCACTTGCATAAGCATTGCTTCTAAGGCAGCGTTAGCATCTGCAAATTTATCTATAGCTGCCCGAAAATTTTTCGGGTTTGATCTTCGGATTAACTCAATCGCTTAAAATCAGGGAAACGGAGCTTAAGCGGAGTGATGATTTTTAGTCCGCGATAGCCGTAGGGCCGTTGTTTTGTCGGAGTCTGAGCGTTAGCGAAGGTGGAGACAAAATAAAAGGCCATCCGACACGGCGTCAAGTCATTTGGAGCCTATGTTCCGACCCCTTGTTGGGTCGGGACGAGGTGACGAGGACGAATCGGGGCCGCCGGAGGCATAAGTGGTCGCGTTAAGTTTTTGCTGCTTGCTTGGGCTGGGATGCCCAAAACAAGCTTTCGCAAAAATAGCGACTCCCCGCTGTTTCTCCTAAAATTTAAGTATCCAGTGTAACTACCCCTGAGAATCAGGGGTAGTGTGTCAGCCTAAAAAGTCTATATGGTTAGAAGGATCTGATAGGTCTAACGGGTTTTCTAAGACTCCGCTCTCCATTCCAAAGTCTTCCATCCCCACCAGATACCATCCAAGTAAATCTGTTATACCCAGATGATAAAACGGAGGATACCCAATACAGATCTCGGGCAAAATTGCCCACTCCCTTTGAAGTGAGTACGCTGTACATGCGACTCATTTCCCCCCTAGAAGGGATATACCAATCCTTGAACCCCTTTACTTCATAATCCCGAACCGCATCAGATATTGTACGGCCTCCCCAGCGACTTACACTTGCACAAGCGTTATCCTCCAAGTCTTTTGAGTTAACATCTCCGTCTCCAATACCAAAGCTCGTGACACCCTCAACCTGAACCCTGTGACATCCCCACTCAAGGCCTGAGATATCATTAGGAGCGGATTCCATACCGTGCAGTCCATCGTCCGTAGTATAGAACACTCTACCTCCAGCCTGCCCAATATCACCTGTCTCATAAGTGACTGCACAAGGCCCATCCTGCAAAGCGATGATATGTTCCGCAAGAGCTTCCCCCGTAAGACCATAAGGCGAACGTTGCATTGCACAAAAATCAGACTCTTGGGGTTCTACTAAAACCTCTGTTGTATTATCGATATAAAACGAAGGCTCGAGATCCTCCCCCTCGTAGGCACTAGCCGACATAGCATGTAACCCGCACATCAATAAAACTAAAACCTTTAATTTACTCACTTCATACCTTCCTTATAGTTATTACTATTATTTTAAAGCTATTTTTTTAACTTCCATACCTCTCCTGTAAAGGTAAACGCAGCTACCTCACCTAGGTTTATTCTAACCGTTCCGTTTGGTTCTGTCGCAATAATTATCAAAAGCGCAGACCTCCTGGTCTTCAGGCATAACTATCCTGCTAAAGCCATAAACTGCTTATACGCAGGCATATTTTCCTCAGACAATTGTCCCTTTCGGATCATATGTGCCGTTTCAATTCCATCAAT
>NZ_BDMN01000149.1 GCF_002189065.1 Bathymodiolus platifrons methanotrophic gill symbiont | reverse complement strand
AAACTTTCATATTCTGCTAATTAACTGGCTTTTGATCTTTTACCCCCCCGCAAAGCAAATTAAATATAGCCCCAATCGCTTGAGGCCGTCAGCTCGTGCGTTCTATCGGCTTACCTGATAAATCTACATTGAAAAAATTAAAGGCTGTCAGAGGGGTTTAAAATGGATTGCAGGGCTTGTTCTTGATAGCGGTTTGAAAAATAGGCCAGTCCTTCGGATAGGCTCAAGGGGGAAAGCTTCAAGGCTTCCAACTCTCGCATGATGGGCTTTAGTTGGTCAATGATGAAAGCGCGGTGCTGGGTTGCCTGTGCTGGTGGCAGTTGTTTAATTACCCGCTTTGAGTCTATCCAATCCATTAAATCCAGTTGTTGCATTTTTCTAGCCCATCTTTCGATTTTAATGACAACAAATTATTTAAAAACAATAAGATACGAACGCACGGCCTTGGTGTTGGCACTACAGATTTTTATTTTGAATTAAGGCTAAATCAATGTTTTTTTAACACCCCCTGGCTGCGCTGAAATTTCCAGTGCTTTATAAATGACGGATTGTCGTGGCTCTGCATTCGTTGCTTTCCTTAGGTGAATCGTCTTGCCGTCTTCTCGTCGTAAAATAACAGTAATGCGTTGTTGGTTTTCCATGGCCCGTCGAATTGTCTGCCAGCTATCATTAATATGTTCAGCTTTGAGTTGATAACGAAGCGTCTGAACGAGATGATAGGCAATGAGAGTGATAAAGATATGCCCATTAACCCGTTCTTCTTTTCGATGGTAGATAGGGCGTAGCCCTAGCTCACTTTTCAAACTGCGAAAAACACTTTCTAGGTCGGTTAGCATGGTGTAGGTGCGCCAGAGCGTTTCTTCATTCCAGTCGGTCAGGTTGGTGCGTAAGCAATAAACACCGGGATGGGTTGCCTGCGAGTTGGCTTTTTCCACACGTTTCCAGCTGATTGAGATGGCCTTGCCTCCTTCATCATCAGGCACTACCGTGACTTCATAGTGCTGTGCTGCACGCGCATATTTTTCCTTTATGCGGCCCAGCCGTTCTAACACTTTTGCATAATTTTTTGTGGTTCCTTTTTTGCTCAACCCAGCATGCAGGCTGTTGAGTGCGGTTTCATATTTTTCTGAAAAACTATCCTGCATGGCTTGTTCTTTCTTTTCCCTGAGTTGCGAGTGACAGTACAGCTCAACTTCTCCGGTCTCTTCTACAGTCACTTTTTGAACTTTTACGCTTTGCCCCGGAATATCTTTGATCAGGGTTGCCTTTTCTTCATCAAAATCCCGATTGCGCTTGCGTGAGACAACAATGTATTTATAGCCATGTTCAATGAGATACTGGATATTTTCTTCACTGGCAATGCCTGCATCAAGTATCACGGTTGATCCCGTTCGTCCTTCCAGTCCTTCAAGCATGATTTGCAGGGTTTGTGGTTCACTTGCATTACCCGGGAAGATCTGGCTTTTACGTGGAAAGCCGCTACCATCAAGCACTAGGCCTAATGTGACCAAGGGGCAGTCGCTACGCTTTTCCTTGGAACGGCCTCTTTTTGCTTTTGGGTTTGTTTTGGCCTCGCCTTCAAAGAAGGTATTTGTCAGATCATAAAGCGTGATAGTTTCACTGAAGCTGAATAGATCCCTTTCTTGCTGATATAAGTGGGTTTCAATGGCTTCCCGGTGTTTCCATAATTGGTCGGATACCTGATACAGGCGATCCAGCCCCATACCTTCAAAGTCATAGTCGATTAACTCACCGAGGCCGCTGCTTGTCTGTAGCCAGCTGTGCGTGGCTAATTCGCTTGCAGGCGAAGCCATCCGTCCAATGATGGTACTGAGGGAGGCAGCAAGCTGGTGTTGATTAAACCCCAGTGATTTCAACTTGTCATCCAGTGTTAACTGCTTGACCGCGTGTAACGCTATTTGCTCAACCCCAACACGGCGCGGTCGCACAAGTTCTATATTGCCGATATCGACTGTCTCAAATTGTACGGTGTCGTCAAGGACTGTACTGCGGGATGTAATGATTTGGGTGGCATAACACTGCGGCAGGGTTTCGAGTGTTTCTTCTAGATCAATGGTAAGCCAGTCAGTCTGTGCAGTAAGTAATTGATCAATACGACTTGATAATGATTTCCACTGAGATTTAGGCACATCAAAGTAACGGCCAAGATTAAGCAAAGTGTGTTGCTTGACTTTACCATCAATTCGCTCGGATTCGACTAGCCGAAACGTTTTATAGGTCTCGCCAGTTTCCTTGGTTCGGGTCGTTGTGCATCGAATAAACATACTGAAATTTTTTCATAAAAACCAAGGGAAATCAATGACTTTTAAAAATAATATGGCACTACATTTCATTTGAAAATAGAAGCGATTGAAATAACAAGGTTTTTATTTTTTTATTCGACTAAAATTGACACTTTGGTGACTTTTGAGCGAAAAACGACTGAACATGGGCTAGGCTTTCTTTTTTGGATATTTTTAGAACGATGATAGAGGGGGAAAATTAAGGAAGGTTGAAGTTATCCACAAAGGGAAAATACAAGAATAAGTATTTAAAGAATAATATAAGAAAAGAATAGGGATTTTTGACAAGACAAAAAACCTTTATTTATTAAGGTATTAAGTTGTTTTTTTCTGTTTTAACTGGGAGGTTATGCCCCTACTCATACGATATAGCATAGGATGAAATGATATGGTTATTTTAATTGGTGGCGAAAAGGGCGGTACTGGTAAAACAACCATCGCTACAAACTTAGCCGCGATGCGATCCTTGGCAGGTCGCGATGTATTATTAATTGATACAGACCCACAAGGTAGTGCCAATTATTGGGCACAAAGCAGGGATGAAGAAAACATAAATCCTCGCGTTGCTTGCGTCCAGAAATTCGGTAAAGGCTTGCCAAAGGAAGTGCAGGATTTGGCAACACGCTACCAGGATATTATTATTGATGCGGGTGGCCGTGATTCTGTTGAATTACGTTCCGCGTTAGTAGTGACAGAAAGACTCTTTGTCCCTATCCAGCCATCACAGTTTGATATATGGACTCTGAACCAGATGGAGGAACTGGTTGAAACAGCAAAAGCATTTAACTCTGACTTAATAGCAAAGGTTATTATCAGTCGTTCATCCACCAATCCTTCAGTTCATGAATCCGATGATACGGGCAAGCTGTTAAATGATTTTGATAACCTGGATTTAGCTGATGTCACAGTCCGGGATCGCATTGCTTATAGAAAAGCAGCTAAAGATGGGTTGGCTGTCATTGAATTAAAACCTAAAGACCAAAAAGCTGTTAAAGAAATGCAAGCATTATACAAAGAGGTATTCGGTGATGAGTGAATTAAAAAGCAGACTACCTGGAAAATATAAACCTGATTTGGATGCGTTCCTTTCCGGCGCTGATGAAAAGACAAAACCTGAAAAGACAATACCAAAACACAAATCAAAGTATTCCTGGGAAAGTGCAGGCGTAAGAGAAGATGTCACTAAAGTTTATAACCTGAGATTGTCTGAACCTTATTTACTTAAACTAAAGTACATTGCCGAACAGACACCAGATAGTATGCAGAAGTTCTGTATCAATGTTCTTGAGAAAGAGATTGATAAGAAAATAAAAGAGCTGACAAAATAGTATGATACGATATGATATGATGATGATATCATACTATATTATTTTACTATTATTCCCTGTTCTATCTGTAGCAGGGAATCTCAGGTTCTGTCGCAAGTTTGTGTACATTCTGAGGTAATGCCGCCTTCTGTTTAAATTTTCATAAAACAAACCCATGATCAGTTTTAAAGGCGCTCAATTCCCAAAGGATGTCATTCTTTACGCGGTTTTCTTTTATGTCAGGTATGGCGTTTCGTATCGCGACCTTGAAGAAATTATGGAAGAAAGAGGTGTTGAAGTGGATCATGCTACGCTCAATCGTTGGGTTATCCGTTATTCTCCTGCCATTGCTGTAAAAGCTAAATCTCAGAAACGAGAAACCAATAAATCGTGGCGCATGGATGAAACGTATATCAAAGTGAAGGGGCAGTGGACCTATTTATACCGAGCTGTTGATAGTCACGGTGATACGCTTGATTTCATGCTTTCTGAGCGCCGTGATGAAGAGGCTGCAACCGCATTTTTCAAACAAACGATTAACAATAATGGCTTTCCTGATAAGGTCGTTATGGATAAAAGTGGCGCTAACTATGCAGGATTAGCCAATATTAACCTCTTGTTAATCCTCGCTGGGTTTGCCACTATGATCGACATATTACAGGTTAAATATTTGAAGGGGGGTATTCAATTAGCGCCTCCACCTACTACATATTGTGATGCCGCCAATCAAATCCATGAGCAATTTCTGTCCCAATAATGGGTTCTGTAACAACAGCCTGTTCAAGTAGTCTCCGAAAAACCAACCCACGACTACTTGACGCGCGACGGTTAAACCGAAAAGTAAATTCTTCCAAATAAGATTGCAGATGCTCAACGCTGACTGATCCTTGGTGTGTACCGAGAATCCACCGCTTAAGTAGACTTGCAACTCGATGAACACCTGGCATAGACACGTGGGCGGGGTCAGCGCTAGATGAAAGTAGCTTCTTTTGGTGTGCATAACCGTTATGTCGCAACGTATTGTAGCCGCCCCAACCATCAGTTTGTACAACAGCACCAGGTGTTACCACATGACAGACAAACGGAACTAATTCATTTCCGGATGCATCCGAATTCGACCAAATCCCATCGGTTCTTTGATCTCAACAGCTATTACAACAATAGCTTTATCAGTTCCACGCCCTCGTTTTCCACCGAGATCAACACCTCCCACAAAGCTTTCATCGATCTCAACAATACCAGATAACTGCTCTCGCTCACTCCGCACCATGGCAATACGATACCGGTGAAGCATATTCCATGCGGTAAGGTAGCTTGTGCCTAAAGTTCGTTGTAACGTTTTTGCAGATAAGCCATTTTTTGCTGTTGTCATATGCCAGGCAGCCTCAAACCAAGTTGTAAGGGGGGGGGCGTGTTTTATCGAAGATTGTACCTCTTGTGACGGATGTTTGATGGCGACATTTCGGACATACCATCCTCCCACGAGTTTGATACCACGGCTCTGAGACAATATTACATTCTGGACAACTAAAACCATTAGGCCAGCGTAGCTTCACCAGATAATTAATGCAGGATTCATTGTCTGGGAACCATTCCACGAACTCCCGATAAATACGTGGGTAATCGCGCCCTGCTTCCAGGGCTGGTTTCTTTTTCGATTGATCACTTAATTCTTTCACCCCTATATCTTGTACTAGGAGGCGCTAATTGTATACCCCCCTAGAATTATTGCTCATTCTGATAAAAATACCTATAAAAAAGGTCTTGTACTTGGCGAAACATCAAAGAAAGATCCCGATAATTTTATTGGGAATATTCAAGAGTATTGTGATCTTGTTGGAAACCTAATAGGAGTAGGGGCGTTAGACTTCCGTTGTTCTTCTGGCCAAGGGGATGTTCTTGATTTTGTAGGCTTCCTAAGTGATGTAAATGAAATGCTGTTGACCACGAACGAAGATGATCAACAAATATTGTTCGCTAACCTGAAAGACAAGCTTTCGCAAGAATAGCGACCCCCCCGCATTTACAGGTTTGTATTCCTAGACTCAGCAGAAGCTGGACCATGATTCTCCAGCTGCACTAGATCAAATATGGATCTTTGAGTATCAAAAACCATTCTATGAGACATGAAGCTCATTATTGTAC